>NZ_CEFZSK010000003.1:0-114985 GCF_979581665.1 Nitrospira sp. Vd2
TCCTGGCCAGCGTGGCTCGATTTTGTCAGCGCACTTCAGAGACAGGACACTAGAGGTGTTCTCCAGCCGCGCAAACGCGATAAAGCCCTCGTAGCCGCCGGTTCAAGCGAAGCGTGGTGTGGAGCTGGCGAGAGGAATCGAACCGTCCAACCGTCGCCGAGTCGGCTCTGAAGCTTGCCTCCCGGCTCCTGCGAGGGTGCCAAGCCCCCTCGCAGACTCCCCACGAAGGGGACACATCCCCTTCGAACCCCTCGGTTGGAGGTTCGACATGGAGCTGGCGAGAGGAATCGAACCTCCAACCGGCGGTTTACAAAACCGCTGCTCTGCCGATTGAGCTACGCCAGCGCCAGGCGGAAGGGTATCATCGCTCGTTGTTGGCTGCAACCCGCTTCGTTTTTCGGCTCCTCATTATTGGAACGCCGCGAACGTCTTGACCTTACCTGACTGCCTGGCTATCCTCCCGCCATCATAGCTCCTCGAGGAGGTCTGATGAGAAGCCAGTACAGCGTTGCGGTGATCGGTCTGATGTTCGTAGCGGGCTGTAGTAGTGCCGAATGGGTCCACCCCACCAAACCCAAGGATGACTTCGCGCTCGATTACAACAAGTGCCAGACACAGGCGCTGAACGACCCAAAGTATCAGCAAGGGAACAACTACATGGTTCAGCTCGGCACGGAAAAGTGCCTCGCGAAGGCCGGCTGGGTGTTACGCGAGAAACTAGACTGATGAGTGTCGACGCAGGTCTGATTGTCTTCCTTTTTCATCTCGTCTTCTAGCGTTCACCCGGGCTTGCCAAACGCGGGATATGTGAAACTTCACCGCGTCGGCCAACTGCTGCTGCCGTTTGGCGATCGGTGTGGTACTCGCGACTTGGCGCCTTACTGCCACTGCGGGAGACAAAACGTCTCGTGCTCGAGGGGGCTATACCCACCGGGGAGATTGGGAAAGTCCGCCATCGCATACGTGCCGGTCTTCCAGATATGGAGACAGCGCGCCACGAGATAGGGCACCGGACGCGAGACACGCTCCACCTGAACGACTTGCGTTCCTTCCACTTGTCCGATCACCACGAACTTGTTGCCCGGCTGCACGCCTGCCGGATCGATCGACCCTCTGTAGAGGAAGACAAACACGCCAAGCGGAGCCGTTGATTCCAGCGGCCCCGAGACAAGGTCCTTGAGTGGAAGGCCTTGAGCGGTTATCAGAAGCCCCTGCGTCGTCGGTGACGCAGAGATGATCCGGCCGCCCACTTGTCCTACGCGCCCTTTGAAGTACACGTCGGACTCCGGACTGAAGATGCTCATCTGGAAAGTCGGGTCGAGGCCCTGCATGGCTTTCGGAGGGAAGAGCGACGGACTGCATGCCGGGAGCGCGACGAGCAATCCGATCGAGCCGATCATTAGGCATGCGCTTCGCCGTAGCGGATGGCGGTCGTTTCGCGTGATCGGCATGCGCGGCATTAGAGCAGAGAGGCGCCCTAAATGCATCTACTTTCGCATCTTGCTTGACTCGGCTTGATCGTCCACTTAGGCTTGGCGACGTGGGCGACCATTCCAGCAAGACGATTCTCATTGTCGAGGATGACCCCAACATCCTCAATCTGGTGAAATTGTACCTTGAGAAGGAGGGCTATCGCGTCGTGACGGCGGTCGATGGGCTGACGGCGTTGGCGCAGGTCAAGAGCGAGCGGCCGCACCTCCTGATCCTTGATTGGATGCTGCCGAAACTGGACGGCTTGGAGGTCTGCAAGCGCGTCCGGGCCAACCCCGAGACCGCGCTCCTGCCCATTATCATGATCACCGCCAAAGCCGAGGAATCGGATATGGTGATCGGCCTCGAACTGGGCGCCGATGACTACATTACCAAGCCGTTCAGCCCCAAGGCGCTGGCGGCCCGTGTCAGGGCCGTCTTCCGGCGTATCGAGCGTCAGCACGAACATCCCGAACGGTTCGAGTATCGTGGAATCGTCTTGGACAACGCCCGACATGAAGTGACGGTCGATGGCACGGAGGTCGCGCTCACGACGAAAGAGTACGGGTTGCTCGAGTACCTGCTGCGCTATCCCGGCCGCGTGCTGACGCGCGATGATTTGCTGAACGCCGTCTGGGGATATGACTACCATGGCACGACGCGAACCGTCGATGTGCACGTCCGGCGTCTCAAACAAAAGATCCCGCTCCTGGATGAGGCGATCGTCGCGGTGAAATCGTTGGGCTACAAACTCAAGGATCTGCATTAGCACCGTCATGCTGCGCCTCTCCATCCGCTGGAAACTGACGCTGAGCGTGCTGATGGCCGTCTCGCTCGGTCTGTCGGTCGCCGGTTGGCTGGCATTGCGTTCTATCGAGCGACTGGAACTCGCGCGGCTGCAGGAGGCGCTGGAAGGGGAGGCGAAGCTTGTTGCCACATCGCTCCAGCCGCGGTTGCTCTCCGATCAACAGACCGGCGACGCACGTGCCTCGCTTCAAGCCTTCGCCAAGCATCTGAGCGCGCAAGCGCGCGCGAGGGTGACGGTCATCGCTTTCGATGGCGCCGTGTTGGCCGATAGCGAAACAGCCGATGACCGCGTGGCGTCGCTCGACAATCACCGGGACCGGCCGGAAGTCATCGAGGCGCTCGCCACGGGGATCGGGACCGACATTCGGCTGAGTCAGACCACGGGGAAGCGAATGTTCTATTGCGCGGTCCCGGTTCGCTCGACCGCAGGAGAGGGGATCATCGGTATTGCCCGGCTGGCGCTGCATCTCACGTCCGTCGATGCCCGGATCGAACAACTGCAACACGCACTCGCCGCCGCCTTCGGCGTCGCATTGGCGGCCTCCTTGCTGCTCGCGCTGTTCCTGGCGCAGAGCTTGACGCGCCCGCTCACCAACATCGTCACGGTGGCCGGACGTCTCGCCGCCGGCCGTCTACAGGAGCGGGTGTGGGTGCGCGCGCAGGATGAAGTCGGTGTGCTAGGAACCTCGCTGAATCAAATGGCGGAGCGGCTGGAAGCGACCCTGAAAGAAGTGTCGGAGGATCGGGCCGAGCTGTTGGCCGTGTTGTCTTCCATGGTGGAAGGGGTTATGGTCCTCGACTGCAGCGGACGCATCTTACAGGTCAATCCGGCGTTCGAGGCGATGTTCGGCCTCAGAGGTGCCGACATCAACGGACGGCTGTACGCTGAAGTGATTCGGCATGTTGAATTCGACGACGTCGTCAAGCGGCTGATCGAGAGCAAGCACCACGCCGGTGCCGAGATCACGACGGCGGCGGGAAAGATTCTCAAAATCGAAGCCTCGTTCGCCGGGTACGAGCGGGAGCGGGAGCCCTGCGTCGTCTTGGTCTTTCATGACGTGACCGCTCTTCGCCGGCTGGAAAAAGTGCGCAAGGATTTCGTGGCGAACGTCTCGCATGAGCTCCGCACGCCGCTGACGTCAATTAAAGGCTACGTCGAGGCGCTGCTGGACGGCGCGAAGGACGATCACGAGACGTTGACCTCGTTTCTCCGGATCGTGTTGAACCAAGCCGATCGCCTGAGTCTGATTCTGGAAGACCTCCTGCAACTGTCGCAAATTGAATCCGGCCAGATTGCCCTTCGCCGTGACCCGGTCGATGTCCGAGAGGTGGTCGAGCGTACGCTCGCGCTGATCAAGCCGTTGGCCGACAAGAAGGGCCATCAGGTCCTCGTCGATCTGCCTCAGGACCTTCCGTCTGTGATAGGCGATGAGGACCGATTCGTGCAGGTCATGACTAATTTGGTCGACAACGCGGTGAAATACACCTCCGATCGCGGGATCATCCGAGTGGCGGCACGCCCAGTGTACGGGACACCGGCGTCGACGAGTCTCGATACGGTGGAAGTCAGCGTGAGCGATACCGGCATCGGCATCCCGCCGGCCGAACGGCCGCGGGTCTTCGAGCGGTTTTATCGCGTGGACAAAGCGCGGTCGCGAGAGCTGGGGGGAACTGGGCTCGGGCTGGCCATCGTGAAGCACATCGTGGAGGCCCACGGCGGGAGCGTGTGGGTCGAAGGGAACGAGCCGGCGGGAAGCCGCTTCGTGTTTCGCGTGCCGCGCGGCGAGTCGCGCTAGCCGTTCTTGTTCGCGCAGAACGTCCGTTCGGGCAACGGAGAGAACCCGGCGCCGACGTCCTCCTTGTAGCCCTCGATTTCCGTTCGTCCGGTCTGCCACACGTGAATGCAATCGGCCACGAGGTAGGGCTCGGTCTTCGGCGTGCCGTCCACGACGACGTTCGTGCGGCCCTTGGTGGTGCCGACGACGATAAACTTGTTGCCGGTTCGCAGCACACCGGGATCGAGTTCCCCGGGGTAGAGCAAGGCAAATTCGAAGTCGCCGGTCCGTTTCACCGCGTCCGTCGGTCCATAGACGGGATGTGTGACGATCGGGAGCTGCTCCGCCACGATCAACGTGCCTTTGCCTTGGCTCTTCGCCTGCACAATCCGTCCGCCCAACTCGACTTTCGTCCCGCTGTCCGACTGACCGCCGGGATTGCTCGGCGACGATTCCTTCCAAGCCGTAAAATCGAACGTCGGCGCCACCTTCTCCGTGACCTTGGAGGGAAAGGGCGAGGGAGCCGCACACGCGCTCAGCCCGATGAACCCGACGATCATGGCTGCGAACGGTCGAGTGACCATACCTTCTCCTTCCGTGCGAAACTTCACAATTGTGAATGTTGCGGCATCGTTACGGCTGTGTTACAAGTGCGTTACGGACGCTGACCGGAGGTGCCGCATGAAGATGGGACCGCTCATTCTTCTTTTCACTCCGATGGTCCTTGCCGGCTGCTCGGCACCCCTGTTTCCGCCATCGGTCACTCGGGATGTCTCTTCGGTGGAGTTCGGGGTGCTGGAAGCCCGACCGGACGTGTTCCGCGGAAAAGTCGTCCAGCTTGCCGGCCGTATCGTTGGGGTGGAGGAGGGACCGACCGGTACTGTGATTCGGGCTCAGGAGCTGGCGTTGCGCGACCATCCGGTCTACGGCCCGGCGGAGACCATGCATCCCACGAGCGAATTCGCCATTCTCTATCCGGGGAAGATCGAGCCGTCCGGTCTCTGGTATGGCAACAAGTTGGTCGTCATCGCCGTGTCGAACGGCGTGCAGGCCGTGAATGTCGAAGGTGCGAGCCGTATGGAACCCTATGTCATTGCCCGTTGCATGCATATCTGGAAGACCGGCGGGTACGGACTCTACGGCATCGAAGATTTTCCACACACGCAAGACGGATACTGGCCGCTTGAACATCAAACCTACTGCCCGGCTTGAACCGCTCGACTTGTGGGCGGCTGGAATGCTGGCCGCTCGGTGAGACCCTTCCTTCGTCTCGACTCGCCACACATCAACCGGCGGACGCCGGCACTATTGCCGGGGATTGGACACAGCCGCGAGCAGCACATTCGATGAACAGGCGGACGGATAGCCCAGGCGGCAGGACCGCTCATAGTCGGCATGCGCCTGACGCGTGTCTCCGAGTAGGGTGTACGCCATCGCTCGGTGGTAGTAGAGTTCGGAATCTGTCGACCCGAGAGCGATCGCACGAGAAAAGTCTTTCACCGCTTGATGGGGGCGACCGGACAGCAAGTGAACGAGGGCGCGGCTCTCGTACACTTCGCTGAGCTGGTTGTTCAGCGACGCGGCGCGATCGAGGTCGCGCGTGGCGTGATCGAACTCCTGACGAAGGGCATACACCACAGCCCGGTTCGCGTACGCGACAGCGTGATGGGGATCCAGTTCAACGGCACGAGAGAAATCAGCCATCGCGTCATCGAGGTGTCCCAGACGGCGATGCGCGAGCCCTCGATGCACGAGCGGCAGCGGCGACTCAGGCGCGAGGCGGACGGCTTGTGTCAGGACCACTAGAGCTTCATCGGTTTCACCGCCTTCAAGCAAGGCCACGCCGAGGTTGTTGACGTACCGTGAGTGCGTGCCGTCGAGGGCCACGGCGTGCCGGAAGTCTTTCGCGGCTTCGATCCAACGACCTTGTCGACCATGGACGAATCCGCGCGCGTTCCACGTTTCGGGATCGGATGGGGCCCGCTCGATCGCCCGGGAAAAGAGGTCGAGCGATTGTTCGTACTGGCCCGCGGCAAACCTGTGCTTCCCTTCCGCCATCAACGTTTGGACGGGATCGACGGACCCTGAATTCGTGAATCCAGCGCATCCCGCGACAGCGAGGAGACCCACCAGTGACAGCGCGTGCACGATCTTCATTCTTCCTCCGTGGTGAGCACGCTCCATTCGCCTGCCATCATAAGCACCGGCTGTTACGGAGGAAGAGACGGATTGTTACAGGTATGTAAATTTTTGGGACCGCCAAAGCGGCCCGGTTATCGATCGGAGGGGACTTTCGGTGCTCTGCGAGATTTCATGTCGCTGCGGAGGCGGTCCAGTTCCTGCCGGAGTTGCTCGAGCTCCACGTTCTGCTGCTTCAACCGATCACGCAATTCGAGATTCGCGTTGGTCAGCTCGCGCAATTGCAAGCGCAGGTCTTCAGTTTCGGAAACGGGCGGACCGGTCGGAGGCGCCGCTGGCGCGCCGGCCTTTGTAGCGCTGCTTCGTGGCGGTGGGGCGGTGGGAGCTGGGACGGCAACTGTCCCAGCCGGCCTCGTTGCCGGCGCCAGCGTCCGCCGCGCGACCAACACGTCCTGGACGTTCAAGGAGAGGTGTACCTTCTCGAAGGGGCCCCAGTCCGGCTCCTTGGCCTCAGGGACGATCGGCGGTTTCGCGGGCGGCGCGAGCCACAGTCGCATGCCCTTCGTATCGCGCGGATCGCGTTCCTCACCACCGCCTGGGTCGGCCGGATAAAAGGCATAATGGTCGGCCAGGACCACATGCAGGTATTGATCGCGGAAGAACAGCCCGCCCGACGTCATCTCCTTGAGATTGGGGTACGGCTTCTGTGGACCGGGGATCGAGAAGACGACGCGTTCCTTCGGGCCCGCTTGCTCGAACGCGAGCGCCATCGGTTCGGTGATCACGTCGAGTTCCTCGGCGGTGAAGACCGGAATCGGATGGGGTGTTTGAAAAATGCCGAGAAGGACGCCGCTATAACCCGACACCTCCAGTGCGCCGAGCAATGTTCTGAGGTCGTCGACCGAGATGGTCTTCGGATGTGCGTTGAGGGACGGGGGCGAGGTTCGTTCGGTGGTCAGGTCCGTGGCAAGGCCGATCTTGATGCCCCGTTCGTCGTACAGCGTTCGCTGGTGCACCGGCCCCACGCAGCCCGTGAGCATGAGCACCGCCGGGATGATCGACACGAGCAGCGACCGATATTTCGATGCGCTTGTCATTCCTTGCACGTGAATTGAACCGCCCACCGCTTGTCCATGACAACTTGGCCCATCCATGCCTTATCGGCCGTTCTGCCGACATTCGGCACTTCGCCTTCTCGAACGATGCGATAGCCTGCCGGACATTTCTCCGTCATGAGTCTCAGCGCCGTTCTCCGGGCATCGGACGCAAGCACATCGGTGTCTTGCGCAACCGGATAGATTACCGTGCCGCCGCGCTCGGTCTCATTCACCATGCGCGGACCGGTTCCGCATGCAGCCAGGAGAAGCGGGATGGCAATCCAGCAAGCAATCAGAAGCAGCGTCCGAGTGAACGTGAGATGTAAGTTCGGTAAGGCGGCCGCCGGCGCTATCCTGCACGAATAAAAGCATCGAATTACTGGTAGCGGACTTGCCATTGCACCAAGAACACGTTCTGTGCAAACGGGTCGGTGTTCGGCACGCTGCTGCCCGGTCCGGTGCCTTGATGGTGCCTGAACTCATAGTTGATTTGCACTTTCGATTGGATCTTTGGTGGGAGATTCTCAAAGTAGTAGGTGAGCCCGACGATCGTGCGCGTGTACATGTCGTTCGACGTGCTGGTGTTCGGATCGAATTGTTCGTACATGACGATCGGCTCGAAATTGCGGAAGGGCCCGCTGGAGATCAGGTACTTGCCATAGACGTACCACGTCCGTCGCTGCACGCCTGGCGCGCCGTCGCCGCCGCAAATGGTCCGATTCAAGCAGGCGCCTTGCGCCGGCGTGCCGACCAACGTTTGATTGGCGCCGTCATGGCCTTGCCACACTTCCCCTTGAATCATCAAGCCGGGAATCAGTCGAGACGTGTACCGGGCATCGATGCCGAACCGATCGAATTCCCCTTTGCCGCGCCCATTGATTGCGGTGTTCGTATTATTACTTTCGCCGGCCAGGATATTGAAGCTCACCCAGGAAATATCCGTCAGCATGAGGCGCTGGCGAGTATAGAACACTTTCGGGCCGTTGGCGCCGACGGCATTCGCCTGGAAGTTGTTATTGTTCATGATGCCGATCGCGTATTCAAGGCGATTGAACAGCGTGCCGCGCGCATCGACGAAGAAATCACGCTCATGGAGAAATTCGATCGTGCCGCCCGTCCCGTTCGTCGTCAGCCCCGTCGTGCCGCTGCCGCCGACCGAGGTGAGATAGGGTGAGCTGATCACATCGCGCAACCCGCCGGAAGTTTCCGTGAAGATCCCCCACGGCATCCGGAAGATCCCCATGCGGATGAAATTCAAATAGGGCGCAGCGGTAATGGAGGGCCGAAAGTCGATATAGGATTCGCGGAAGAAGGTCGCCGACGCGGCGCCGCCCACCGGGTTTTGCGTGCGATTGGTACAGTCGGTACCCGGATTACAGCCCGGTGTCGTGGACGTGAGGCCGATGCTCTGGAACTCGTACAGTACGTGCCACTTCGGGATATATTCGTTGATCTTGCCATAGGCCAGCAACTCGGACCGGCGAATCGAGAAGTTGTCCTGACTCTTCCCTTCGGCGACTTTGGCGTCCTGGTGCGTATAGAGGAATTGCAACGCGTTCAACCCGAAGTTCACCTTGTTGCTCAGCGAGGGCAGCTTCTCGATCTTCGCTTTCCACTCCTCGATGATGCTGATGCGCTTTTCCAAATTCGCTACCGGGTCATCCAGCGGGACGCCGCCGGTCGCAACGAGCGGCGCGGGCGGACCTTGGGCCCCCTCCACCTGTTGCGCGCGTGCGTTCGTAGACAAGAGCACTACGCACAGGACCGCCACCGCCAATGAGACAAACCGTGTGTGTCGTACCATCGACTACTCCTCCTCACTCACGTCGGTGTCACGCCGAAACGTTGCGGTAGTTGTACAGAGGTTCTGTGACGAGCACGTGATGGGAATGTTACAGACCGGTTAATTTTCGTACTGAGAAGGCGAGGTACGGATAGTAGGGAGGCCGAGAGAGGCTACGGTGACTTCGGCGGGGGGCTCGATGGCGACGTATGCCGAATGATCTTGCCTTCGACCATGTAGACCACGAGCTCCGCCACGTTGGTAGCATGATCGGCGATGCGCTCGATGTACTTGGCGATGAAGGTCAGGCGAATGGCGCGCGAAATCGTCTGGGGGTTCTCGACCATAAAGGAGAGCAGCTCCCGGAAGAGCTGTTCGGTGAGGCGATCGACGAAATCATCATCGCCACAGACCTTTCGTGCGAGCGTCGAGTCACGATTGACGAACGCGTCCAGGCTCTCTTTCACCATCCGCAGGGACCAATTCGCCATGTGGGGCAGGTCGATGTATGGTTTGAGCTGCGGTTCTTCGTTCAGCTCGATGGCTCGTTCGCAGATATTCTCCGCGAGATCGCTCATCCGCTCCAGCTCGCTCGAAATCTTCATGCCGGTCGTGACGAATCGCAGATCGCCCGCGGCCGGCTGATGCAACGCCAACAGCCGCAGGCACATCTCGTCCACCTCGACGTCCATGGCGTTGACCCGAGGATCGTTCGCGATCACGCGACGGGCACGATCGGCGTCGCGTTCGATGAGCGCCCGGAGTGCGCCCTGGATTTGGCTCTCGACCATCGTGCCCATGTCGATGAGCTTGCGCTTGAGGTCGTCAAGTTCTTCGTCGAATCGTCGGTGCATGTCGCCGTGAATTTGGTCCGTTAGCCAAATCGTCCCGTGATGTAGTCTTCGGTCAACTTCTTGCCCGGATTAGTAAAGATCTTCTCGGTCGTGTCGACCTCGATCAACTCCCCCAGATACATAAAGGCGGTGAAGTCGGACACGCGGGCGGCCTGTTGCATGTTGTGGGTGACGATGAGGATCGTGACCTTTTCCTTCAACCCGGCGATCAGGTCCTCGACCCGCGCCGTGGCCACGGGATCAAGCGCCGAGGTCGGCTCATCGAACAGAAGCATTTCCGGTTCGGTCGCCAAGGCTCTCGCAATGCAGAGGCGCTGTTGTTGGCCGCCGGACAGCGCCGTCGCGGGTTCGTCCAAGCGGTCCTTGACCTCTTCCCAGAGCGCCGCGTGTTTGAGCGCGCGTTCGACCTGCTCATCCAACGACTCCGCCGAGCGTCGGTTTCGCAGCCGCAAGCCGTACGCGACGTTCTCGTAAATCGATTTCGGAAAGGGGTTCGGCCTTTGAAACACCATGCCGATCCGCATGCGGACTTCAATCGGATCGATCGCGTCGCCCAGAATGTTGAAGCCATCGGGATACCATGTGATGGCGCCTTCGTAGCGCGTGCTGGGATACAGGTCGTGCATCCGGTTGAAACAGCGCAGGCATGTCGTCTTTCCGCAGCCGGATGGTCCGATCAACGCCGTCACCCGATGCTCCGCAATCGTCAGATCGAGGTGTTTGAGCGCCTGCACGTCGCCGTAGTAGAAATTCAGGCCTTTGACGTGGGCCTTGGTTGTCAGATGGGCTGATGGTTGCCGTGTGCCTACCATCGGATGCGTGTGCGAAATCGGTGGCGAATGTAAATCGCCGCCGCATTCATGGCGAGCGTCATCGCCATCAGGACGAGCCCGGCCGCGGCGGCATTGTGGTGAAAGGCCGCTTGAGGCCGGGATACCCAATTGAACATTTGAATCGGCAAGGCGGTGAAAGGATCGAAGAGCCACTCCAGGGACACGAATGGAAATTCGCGCTGCCATGGTGGATGCGGGAGAAAGGCGATGAAGGACAGGGCGCCGACGGTGAGCAACGGGGCCGTCTCACCGATGGCCCGCGACAAGGCGATGATCAGTCCCGTTAAGATTCCACCGGTGGAGTAGGGAATGACGTGATCCCGCACCGTTTGCCATTTCGTGGCGCCGAGCGCGTACGACGCCTCGCGAATATGCGCCGGCACACTGCGGAGCGCTTCCCGCGTGGTGATGATCACCATCGGGAGGATGAGCAGGGCCAGCGTGAGTCCGGCGGTCAGGATGCTGGCGCCCAGGTGAAATTGATAGACGAAAAGGCCGAGGGCCATCAGGCCGTACACGATCGAGGGGACGCCGGCGAGATTCGCGATGTTGATCTCGATCAAATCGGTCACCCAATTCTTTGGCGCATATTCTTCCAGGTAGATCGCGGCACCGATCCCCATCGGGACGGCAGCGAGGGCCGTGATCAGCATGACCAGCACCGTCCCGATCCAGGCGGTCAGGATGCCGGCCCGTTCGGGAAAGCGTGACGGATAGGCAGACAGGAACTGCCAGCCCAGCCGCGCCCAGCCGTCGATCAACAGATCCAGTAACAGGGCCAACAGCGTGAAGGACGCGATCAGCAACGCCAACAGGCCGGTGACGGCGAAGAGGCGATCCCGCCTCTTCCACGTCGCGATGCTCGTGCGGGCGTCCTGCGACATCACGTGCCTCCCCGAAAACGCCGGCGGCAGGCGTGTCCGGCGATGTTGAAGAGGAGCGTCATGAGCAGGAGCGTGAGACCAGCTGCGAAAATCGTCTGGTACCCCACGCTCCCGTGCGGGAGATCGCCGAGACTCACCTGAACGATATACGCAGTGATCGTCTCGGCCGGCTGCAGCGGATTCAGCGTCAAGGTCGGCTGCATGCCGGCCGCGATCGCGACGACCATCGTCTCCCCGATGGCGCGCGAGACGGCGAGGACATAGGCGGCGGCAATGCCGGAGGTCGCGGCGGGCACGACGACGTGCAGGGCGGCGTGCATCCGGGTGGCTCCCATCGCATAGGCGCCTTCACGCAGCATCATCGGCACGGCACGCAAGGCGTCTTCACTCATCGATGTGACATACGGAATGATCATGACGCCCATCACGAGGCCGGCGCTCAGCATGTTGAACCCCGGTAGCTCCGGCCACAGTCTTTGTAGAAGCGGCGTAACGAACAGGAGCGCGAAATAGCCGTAGACGACGGTGGGCACCGCGGTGAGCAATTCGAGGAACGGTTTGATGGTCTCCCGGGCCCCTGGCGGGCAGTACTCGCTCAAGAAGATGGCCGCAATCGTTCCGAAGGGTAGCGCGACGCCGAGCGCAATGCCGGTTGTGACAATGGTTCCCGACAGCAACGGCAAGATGCCGAAATGTGCCTCGGCAAAGAGCGGCGTCCATTGCATGTCGGTGAGGAAATCGATCAGCGGGACGGATCGGAAAAACGACCACGATTCGTAGACGAGCACGGCCACGATGCCGATCGTGATGGCGATCGACGAGACGGCGGCGACGAACAGCGCCCCCTCGATGGCCGCCTCACGCATCTTTCGCGCAACCACGCGTGCTCGATCGGTGTGCACAATGGGATAGGACTCTTCGGCGGGACGCGCATCCACGCTCATGGTCACTCTTTGCACGTTACAGTTTGGCCTCTCGCCGCAGCAGATCCTCCACCTTGATCCCAACTATCGATGTGCCGTGGAACGCGGTCCCGATCTTGCCGCTCCGCAAGTTGCCGAGCGCCGTCGTGTAGGCCGCCGACGGCAGCGGAATGTACTTGACCTGTTCCACAAGGGCCGCGCCGTTCGTCAGATAAAACTCGACGAAGCGCCGGACTTCCGGCCGGCCGGCCGACTTGCTGTTGACGTAGATGAACACGGGGCGAGAGAGCGGAAGATAGTGGCCGTTCTCGACCGTTTCACGGGACGGCAGGACTGGCCCGGCGCCGGCATCGACCCCAACAGCCTTGAGCTTGTCTCGGTTCGCATCGAAATAGGCGAACCCGAAATACCCCAAGGCATACTTGTCACGGGCCACCCCTTGCACCAAGATGTTGTCATCCTCACTCGCGGTGTAGTCACCGCGGCTCGCCTTGGCTTTCCCGACGACCGCCTCGGTAAAGTAATCGAACGTGCCAGAATCCGAGCCCGGACCGAACAGTTTGATGGGCGCGTCGGGCCAGGCGCTCCGAATCTGATTCCATTTCGTGATCCGTCCTTGTGCCGAGGGTTCCCATAGCTTTTTGAGTTCGGCCAACGTCACCGCATTCACCCACGTAGCGTGCGGGCTGACTACGATTGTGAGGGCATCATAGGCGACCGGGAACTCGTAGTACTGCACGCCGTTCTTCCGGCACGCGTCCATCTCGTCGACCGTGATCGGCCGCGAGGCGTCCTGAATATCCGATTCACCGCGGCAGAACTTCTTGAAGCCGCCGCCCGTGCCCGAAATCCCGACCGTGACCCGCACGCGCCCCGATGTCTTGTGCTGAAATTCCTCGGCGACCGCTTCGGTGATCGGGAAGACCGTGCTCGATCCGTCGATCTTGATCAGCGCCGGGCTCTCGGCATCCAACGAGGTTGCCAGCCCGGCCAAAGCCAGCATGACGAAAGCCGGAACGAACGCCATCGCTGTTGATCTCTCTCTACGCGACATGATGCCTCCTCATTACGGCAGCCCTTGGCCGCTCGTCTCATCGATCTCGGCTGCGGTCTTGAACCGATACCCGAGCCCCCAGATTGTTTCGATCAAGCTTGGCCCCTCGGGACGTTCGCGAAGCTTGCGCCGGACCTTCGATACGTGGGTATCGACGGTTCGTGGTTCTACGGTCACGCCTGTCCAAACGTGGGTCAACAATTCCTCTCGACGAAACACTCGGCCCGGCTGCAGCGCGAGCTGCCACAGCAACGCACATTCTGTCCGTGTCAATCTGACCCGCCGCGGGCCGATCTGGACTTCATGCCGGTGTTTATCGATCGTCACGTGGCCGATGGATAGACGGTGTGTCCGCCCTGCCGAACTGTGCTGGCGTGGCCGCCGCACGAACGCTCGTGACCGGTCGAACATCGTGTGCCACGATACCTGCTGTCTGTTATGGCTGAATGAACGTCGCGTTAATTTATTGTTACGGGAGGGAGAATACCGCCTCTTCGGACGTAGCCTGGCGCATAGCTTGCCCTGCTTCTCGAGGGAGAAAAGGAGGCACTATGCGAGGGATGATTGTAGCGAGCGCAGTGATGCTGCTGAGCGGATGCAGCGGTGTCGAGCGGGAGACGGGAGGAAATCGCTTTTCGGGTGCGTCGGCCGAAACCTCACCGCCGATGTCGTCCTCTTCGACGGCCGGCTCGGGGCGATCGACGCTGAACGCGTACCCGCAAATGTCGCCCGGCGGCGTTCATATCGGCCCTGATGCGCCGACCGGGTGTACGCCGGTCGCGCCGTGTGGTCCGGACTTATCGAGTGAGTACCGGTAACGGCCTGGCCGGGCTTTCGAGCCGACGTGCGCGCCACGCGCTCGATTGAGCAATAGCGTCCGTGGGCGATCGTAGTGCTTCGATCAGCGACGGAAGCTGCTCGATGATCCGGCGTGCACGTGCCCGCTCGCGACGCCAGTCTTTGACGATCGCCTTCCTCGATTTTAGGCCGTAGCGCTTCGCCAATTTCCGGAATTGAGCCCGTTCTTCGTAACGGCCGAGGACCTTCTGCATCTGCTTGAGCATTGAGAGCAGAGTCGACTCGCCGAGGCGTCCATTCGCCCATTCCTCCTGATATCGGATGGTCTTGACGCGCAACCGTAGCTCATGCAGCACGGCACGCGTTGCATGGCGAGCGGCGTCCGTGGCGAGCGCCTGAAGGGCAAGGGCGTTGATGTCGACCTGACGAAGCGTGCGGAGACGTGCCGCCACCCACTCGGGTGGAACGAAGCGTCCCTCGATCGGCAGCTCGGCCAAAAACGTCTCGATCTGCTGATGCCACCGCTTGCGTTCAATGCGAGCGCGGGCTTTCTCCAGACCTTCCTGAACCAGACGGTGATCGCGGTGCGGTGCGTCGATTGTCTCCAAATACGTCGAGAAAACCTGAAGAGCGCGCAACCGGCTCAGGCGGGATACGAGCTGCCGGAGTGCCGCCGCTCGCTCGTGATCCCCGATCAACTCGAAATACGCTTCCAGGCGGCGCAGGTTCGTTCGGAGCCGATGGAGCGTGTCCGGCGCCGGCTCTCCTGCCATCAGCCGGAGGACGGCCCGCCGCGCGGTCGCGCGATAGCGCGGTGTGGAATTGATGATTCGGGCACGACTCATGCGCTATCATCGCGCGAACGCGGCACCGCAGGCAACGGGCGGTTTTGGCGCCGCTCGTTCCTCGGTGAGCTGAGTCGGAGATGCTGTCATGGGAGTGAATACATGCAGATCATTTTAGTCCGTCACGGGATTGCCGTAGAGGCTTCGGAGTGGCGCGGATCGGATGCGGATCGGCCCTTAACCGATGAGGGCGAAGACAAAACGAGGCAGGCGGCCTATGGCCTGCGGCGGCTCAAGATAGAACCGGATCGAATCATGGCGAGCCCCCTGGTCCGCGCGCAGCAAACGGCCGTCATCCTGCAAGAGGTCCTCGAATGCTCTGCCGCCGTCCAGACGTCGCGTGCGCTGTGTCCGGAAGGCGATCCGGAGGGCGTGCTCGCGGTCCTTGCCGGATATGGGGCTGAGGAGACGATCGTCTGCGTGGGACATGAGCCGAATATCAGCTCGCTCGCGGGCACGTTGCTGGTTGGCGCGCCCGTCCCGGGTCTGCGGTTCAAGAAAGCCGGCGCGTGCTGCCTGCGAGTCGAACGCCGGGTCAAGCCGGGCGAAGCTCTCTTGGAATGGTGGTTACCGCCGGGGCAACTCAGGCTCCTGGCGCGGCGATAGGAGACTCCGCTGCGGCTGGGATGGCTGCCGGCGTCCGTGCGTTCTGCAAGATCGGCTGAATGATCGTGCGAAGCGTGTCCTGAATCTCTTCGGGTGATTTGCGCGCGTCGATCACTTTGAAGGCGAATTCCTCCGCCATCTTGTCGAATTCCCCGATCAGCAGGCTTTGATATTTCTTGAAGCTGTCGAACAGGTCGACGCCCAACCGCAAATCCATCCCCGATTCCCAGTAGTTCATCCCTTTGCTTTCGATCACGCGCAGCGCGAGCGTGTCGACGTCGATACGGAGATAGCAGACGAGATCGGGGACGACCGCGAAGCCGAACACGTCCCGAATCCACTTGCGATCGCCGCCGCGCACCGCATCGCGCGCGAGGGCCGTATAAATGTAGCGATCGGCCAGCACGATGAAGCCCGACCGCAGCGCGGGGATGACCTGATGCTCCAGGCGATCCGCGAAGTCGGTGGCATAGAGCAGGCTGAACGACCAGCGATCGAGGATGTTGCCTTGCTTGGCGGCTTCGATCGTCTTGGACATCAACGTGGACCGCGTCCAGCCGGTCGTCACGACGCCATAACCTTGGACCTCGAGCCATTCCTGCAGCAGGTCGATGTGCGTGGAGCGGCCGACCCCGTCGGTCCCCTCGATGGCGATTAACTTGCCCTTCAGGTCACTCAGATTGAGGTATGGCAAACCGTCGCCAAAATACCGATGTCCGTTTCCCATATGTGCCTCGCTTCGGTCGGTAGTGCTCCAAGGCTTTGGACACCAATTGACGCATCTCGCTCTGTTGCGTCTCGATGTCCTTGGTGGCATCCATAACGGTCAAGCCGTATTCCTCCACGATCTTGTCGTATTCAGCCAAGATTCTGGACTGGAAGATGCGAAAGCTCTCCGCCATGTCCTGACTGATGCCCATGTCCATGCCGGCTTCGTAGTATTTCAACTGCGCCCGTGTCCCGCCCAATAATCGGCTAATCGCCACCTCGATCGGGACCTTGAAGTAAAAAGCCAGATCGGGGCGAATCGCGAAGTTGTAGAGCTTGCGCACCCAATCCCGCGAGACGCCACGGACGGCGTCGCGCGCAAACGCGGTGTAGGCGTATCGGTCGGCGAGCACCACCATCCCGGCTTTGAGCGGCGGCAGAATTTCATGATAGAGCCGGCTGGCGAAATCGGTCGCATGGAGCAGGCTGAACGTCGTCGGCGTCAGCGCCTTGTTCTTCTTTCCGCGCTTCGTCGCCTCGCGCACGAGTTGCGAGGAGTTCCACTCGGTAAAAAACACCTTGTGCTCTTGCGATTCCAGCCATTTTTGCAGCAGGAGCAGTTGCGTGCTCTTCCCCGATCCGTCGATGCCCTCGACGATGATCAGCTTGCCGGGGAAAGGGTGAGGCTGTTGAAAGGTCGGCAGCGGTGCCGTCATGTCGTTTCTCCCACTCGAGTGACCGTAAAATGGATCGGGCGCTTGAAGAGCGTCTCGAACAGATCGGCGCGATTGCGGGCCGCCCACATTTCAAGTTCCGCGTCGGCCGCCGTGCGCAAGGACACCACCACCGGCCGCCCGAGCGTCACCCGCAGGTCCTGCACGACGGCGAATTGCGTGCGGTCGAGTCCATCGGCGATGCGCAACAAAGCGCTGAGGACCTTTAGCCTCCGCCGCTGTTCGCGGGTCATCGCCGCGAAGGTTGGATGCGCGGCCCGTGGCACTGCGCGTCGATGGTAGCGCGCGATGTTCGCCATCATCTCGATTTCCTCCAATGAGAAGCCGGCGAGGTCGGCGTGCTTGATGACATAGTACGCGTGCTTGTGGTGCTGGCGCGAGTTGATCAGGTAGCCCACGTCGTGCAGCCACGCCGCATATTCCAGAAGCTCGCGGTCGTGCTCGCCAAGGCGGTGCAGCCGTCGTGTCTCATCGAACAGGCGCGTCGCGAGTTTCGCGACGTGGCGCGTGTGGCCTTCCGGGGAATGGCAGCGCCGGGCCAAGAAGACGACGTTCCGTCGCCGGACGTTCGGGATTTCTTGCTCTGCGCGAAGGCCTTCCCGGTGCTGCTCGATAAATCGGTAGATCAGACCCTCGCGAATCGCCTTGTCGCTCAACGTCAGCGTGTCGATATCGAGGAGTTGCATCAAGGTGCGGATCACCATCGTGGCGGGCAGCAGCGTATCGGCCCGTTTTGGGTCCAATCCTGGAATTGCCAGCCGGGTCTTGAGCGGTGATCGCGCCAACAGCTTCTCGACCGCCTGAATATCTTTGCGCGTGATCGTCGCAAGGTTCAGTTGGGGGAGAGGCCGGCCCGTGCGCCGGAGATGGACGATCTCGGCCAAATTTCCAGCCATCCCCGAGGTGGCGATCAGCCGAATGATGGACCGCGCCTTCACGCGTTTGAGCGCCTCCTTCAAGTCGGATTCAATCGCGCGGCCCATCCGTGCCACGATCTTTGCAGACGGCGGATCACGGCGCAGGTAGAGGTCCTTGAGGCGAATGGCGCCGAGCTTCAGACTTTGCCCGTGGAGCATGCGTTCGCGGTTGCCGACGATGAGTTCCACCGACCCACCACCCACGTCGATCAGCATCGCCGGGCGCTCATCGAATTGGATGCTATGCCGGACACCGAGGTAGATCAGTCGCGCTTCTTCAAGGCCTGAAATGACCCGGATGGTCACACCCGTTTCGCGGAGGACGGTCTCCAGAAATTCGCCGCCGTTCTTGGCCTCGCGGACCGCGCTTGTCGCGACGGCCTCGATGTGTTCGTACCCCTTGTTCTTGGCCAGCGTGACCAAACTCCGGATTGCGTCGAGCCCGCGCGCCATCGCGGCCGCGGACAGTCGGCGCCGTTGAAAGGCGCCGTCCCCGAGTCGCGCCATGTTCTTGAAGCGGTCCAGAATCTTGTAGGACCCTTCCGGCTCGACCTCGGCCAGCACCATATGGATCGAGTTCGTCCCGACGTCGATGACCGCCAGCTTCGTCATGCCTCTACTTTACAACAATCGCGGGACGCATGTCGGGTAAAGAAAGGCGGGGGACGACAGGCATAAGCCGACACGGTGACGTCAGCTTTCCCGCCGTTTCGCGGTCGGGGTGGCGTTACGCCGAGAGGCGTGTGATCCGTGGGAGGGACAGCTCGTAGCCGAATCCACGACGCCGAAGTTCGATGTCGCCGTGGCGACTGAGCCGGTCCACCGCGTGAAAGACTTCGTTCCAGGTCAGCTCGGGAAGCCGCTCGACAAGCGTTTCCATCGACAGAACGTCCGCGTCGTGCAAGGCTCGAAGGACGAGATGCTCCGAGCGTGAAATGGGTTTACGCATGATGATACCTCCATTGACTCTGGTCACTGTTGACGACCGATGGGTGATCGATCAGGACGTACAGGCGTGTGCGCCCGAGCATGTCAGGAACGAATAAGCCGACCCCTCTCAGGCTGAGCGGCCCGTGATCTGTGGCGACCTCACGCTGCATGTGAAATGACCTGAATCGTTCGGTACGTCCGCGCTCGTCGAGCACCTCCAGGAGATCGAGGCAAAACGCCATGATCGGTCCAGAGAGTCCGCTTCCCCCGTCGACGCATCGCTGTTGGAGCAGGTCCTGGGCGCGTTCGTTTGCGTAGACGATCTGCAAAGAGCTCGCCGAGAGAATGATGATGCCCGTCGGCTCTGTGGTGGGATGCCGCGAGCACGTATTCTCGTCTGGCTGTGTCCGATCATTGTTCATTGGCGATTCCTTGCTGTGGTGCCTGTGACATTGACATCCCACTGTGACATCGGCGTCATGGGAGTATTACGGCCGGGTAAATTTTCCCTGATCACTCTGCGAGCGCGTCTCCGTTCGCGGGGGAACATCGCACCGCCACGACGCGGATGGCCGCCAGAGCAAGGAGGATCCCTCCGAGGATGGTGAGCCGCTGAACGTCAATGCCTTTGAACCACTCGGAGATCACTTCGGTCAGCATGACGACGAGGATGGTATCGACGATGAACGTGACCTTGACGCGTCCTTCTGAAAAATACGTCAACGCGGTCTTGAACACCTCGACGACGGCCAGGAGGAGCAGGGTGTCGATGACGATCTGCCGCAAGGCGACTTCCAGGGGCATGTGCACCAGCAACGTCAGGTCGATCGCGGTTTTGATGGTCCCGCCGACGAGCGCCAGCAGGATGGTGAGGATCAAGAGGCTCAACACAAGTTGGATCCCCCTAATCCAGAGCGCCGTCACGTCGAGGTCGCCGAGATCGTTGTAGAGAAGCGAGGTGGCCAACCGTTTCATGGGTTCCCTCCGTCAAAACTCGTCGATGGACACCGGGTGCAATAAATCCCTCACTGAAAGCACGCCGACAATCATCCCATGATCGAGCACGGCGAGATGCCGGGTCTGATGCCGCTCCATCAGATCGGCCGCCTCGGTGATCGGGCGATGGCCCTCGATGCCGATCACGGGGCTGCTCATGATCGCTGCCACGGCCATGAATCCGGGCATATGCCCGATAGCCACCGCGCGGGCACGATATCGGCTTCGGTCACGATACCGACAATGTCTCCGTGCCGCTCTACGAAGACGCTTCCGATCCGGCGCTCCCGCATCAACGAGGCGGCATCCATGACCGTCGCGGTATGCGGAACGGTCACGAGCTGGCGTGTCATCAGTGAGGTCGTCCTAATCATCCTGGTCTCCTTTCATCCGGCCTCGCGTGCCGGCTCATGATGTCCTGCATTCTAGGTGTCGTTCGGAACAGGGGATACCACGTCTTCGCAAGAGGGGCGCCGACTGCGGCCAGGCCCATAACGATGATGATCGCGACCACGGTGATCCTCTAGAGGATGGCCAGGAGCATTCGTTCAATCAGGAGCGGCCGCACCTCCTGATCCTTGATTGGATGCTGCCGAAACTGGACGGCTTGGAGGTCTGCAAGCGCGTCCGGGCCAACCCCGAGACCGCGCTCCTGCCCATTATCATGATCACCGCCAAAGCCGAGGAATCGGATATGGTGATCGGCCTCGAACTGGGCGCCGATGACTACATTACCAAGCCGTTCAGCCCCAAGGCGCTGGCGGCCCGTGTCAGGGCCGTCTTCCGGCGTATCGAGCGTCAGCACGAACATCCCGAACGGTTCGAGTATCGTGGAATCGTCTTGGACAACGCCCGACATGAAGTGACGGTCGATGGCACGGAGGTCGCGCTCACGACGAAAGAGTACGGGTTGCTCGAGTACCTGCTGCGCTATCCCGGCCGCGTGCTGACGCGCGATGATTTGCTGAACGCCGTCTGGGGATATGACTACCATGGCACGACGCGAACCGTCGATGTGCACGTCCGGCGTCTCAAACAAAAGATCCCGCTCCTGGATGAGGCGATCGTCGCGGTGAAATCGTTGGGCTACAAACTCAAGGATCTGCATTAGCACCGTCATGCTGCGCCTCTCCATCCGCTGGAAACTGACGCTGAGCGTGCTGATGGCCGTCTCGCTCGGTCTGTCGGTCGCCGGTTGGCTGGCATTGCGTTCTATCGAGCGACTGGAACTCGCGCGGCTGCAGGAGGCGCTGGAAGGGGAGGCGAAGCTTGTTGCCACATCGCTCCAGCCGCGGTTGCTCTCCGATCAACAGACCGGCGACGCACGTGCCTCGCTTCAAGCCTTCGCCAAGCATCTGAGCGCGCAAGCGCGCGCGAGGGTGACGGTCATCGCTTTCGATGGCGCCGTGTTGGCCGATAGCGAAACAGCCGATGACCGCGTGGCGTCGCTCGACAATCACCGGGACCGGCCGGAAGTCATCGAGGCGCTCGCCACGGGGATCGGGACCGACATTCGGCTGAGTCAGACCACGGGGAAGCGAATGTTCTATTGCGCGGTCCCGGTTCGCTCGACCGCAGGAGAGGGGATCATCGGTATTGCCCGGCTGGCGCTGCATCTCACGTCCGTCGATGCCCGGATCGAACAACTGCAACACGCACTCGCCGCCGCCTTCGGCGTCGCATTGGCGGCCTCCTTGCTGCTCGCGCTGTTCCTGGCGCAGAGCTTGACGCGCCCGCTCACCAACATCGTCACGGTGGCCGGACGTCTCGCCGCCGGCCGTCTACAGGAGCGGGTGTGGGTGCGCGCGCAGGATGAAGTCGGTGTGCTAGGAACCTCGCTGAATCAAATGGCGGAGCGGCTGGAAGCGACCCTGAAAGAAGTGTCGGAGGATCGGGCCGAGCTGTTGGCCGTGTTGTCTTCCATGGTGGAAGGGGTTATGGTCCTCGACTGCAGCGGACGCATCTTACAGGTCAATCCGGCGTTCGAGGCGATGTTCGGCCTCAGAGGTGCCGACATCAACGGACGGCTGTACGCTGAAGTGATTCGGCATGTTGAATTCGACGACGTCGTCAAGCGGCTGATCGAGAGCAAGCACCACGCCGGTGCCGAGATCACGACGGCGGCGGGAAAGATTCTCAAAATCGAAGCCTCGTTCGCCGGGTACGAGCGGGAGCGGGAGCCCTGCGTCGTCTTGGTCTTTCATGACGTGACCGCTCTTCGCCGGCTGGAAAAAGTGCGCAAGGATTTCGTGGCGAACGTCTCGCATGAGCTCCGCACGCCGCTGACGTCAATTAAAGGCTACGTCGAGGCGCTGCTGGACGGCGCGAAGGACGATCACGAGACGTTGACCTCGTTTCTCCGGATCGTGTTGAACCAAGCCGATCGCCTGAGTCTGATTCTGGAAGACCTCCTGCAACTGTCGCAAATTGAATCCGGCCAGATTGCCCTTCGCCGTGACCCGGTCGATGTCCGAGAGGTGGTCGAGCGTACGCTCGCGCTGATCAAGCCGTTGGCCGACAAGAAGGGCCATCAGGTCCTCGTCGATCTGCCTCAGGACCTTCCGTCTGTGATAGGCGATGAGGACCGATTCGTGCAGGTCATGACTAATTTGGTCGACAACGCGGTGAAATACACCTCCGATCGCGGGATCATCCGAGTGGCGGCACGCCCAGTGTACGGGACACCGGCGTCGACGAGTCTCGATACGGTGGAAGTCAGCGTGAGCGATACCGGCATCGGCATCCCGCCGGCCGAACGGCCGCGGGTCTTCGAGCGGTTTTATCGCGTGGACAAAGCGCGGTCGCGAGAGCTGGGGGGAACTGGGCTCGGGCTGGCCATCGTGAAGCACATCGTGGAGGCCCACGGCGGGAGCGTGTGGGTCGAAGGGAACGAGCCGGCGGGAAGCCGCTTCGTGTTTCGCGTGCCGCGCGGCGAGTCGCGCTAGCCGTTCTTGTTCGCGCAGAACGTCCGTTCGGGCAACGGAGAGAACCCGGCGCCGACGTCCTCCTTGTAGCCCTCGATTTCCGTTCGTCCGGTCTGCCACACGTGAATGCAATCGGCCACGAGGTAGGGCTCGGTCTTCGGCGTGCCGTCCACGACGACGTTCGTGCGGCCCTTGGTGGTGCCGACGACGATAAACTTGTTGCCGGTTCGCAGCACACCGGGATCGAGTTCCCCGGGGTAGAGCAAGGCAAATTCGAAGTCGCCGGTCCGTTTCACCGCGTCCGTCGGTCCATAGACGGGATGTGTGACGATCGGGAGCTGCTCCGCCACGATCAACGTGCCTTTGCCTTGGCTCTTCGCCTGCACAATCCGTCCGCCCAACTCGACTTTCGTCCCGCTGTCCGACTGACCGCCGGGATTGCTCGGCGACGATTCCTTCCAAGCCGTAAAATCGAACGTCGGCGCCACCTTCTCCGTGACCTTGGAGGGAAAGGGCGAGGGAGCCGCACACGCGCTCAGCCCGATGAACCCGACGATCATGGCTGCGAACGGTCGAGTGACCATACCTTCTCCTTCCGTGCGAAACTTCACAATTGTGAATGTTGCGGCATCGTTACGGCTGTGTTACAAGTGCGTTACGGACGCTGACCGGAGGTGCCGCATGAAGATGGGACCGCTCATTCTTCTTTTCACTCCGATGGTCCTTGCCGGCTGCTCGGCACCCCTGTTTCCGCCATCGGTCACTCGGGATGTCTCTTCGGTGGAGTTCGGGGTGCTGGAAGCCCGACCGGACGTGTTCCGCGGAAAAGTCGTCCAGCTTGCCGGCCGTATCGTTGGGGTGGAGGAGGGACCGACCGGTACTGTGATTCGGGCTCAGGAGCTGGCGTTGCGCGACCATCCGGTCTACGGCCCGGCGGAGACCATGCATCCCACGAGCGAATTCGCCATTCTCTATCCGGGGAAGATCGAGCCGTCCGGTCTCTGGTATGGCAACAAGTTGGTCGTCATCGCCGTGTCGAACGGCGTGCAGGCCGTGAATGTCGAAGGTGCGAGCCGTATGGAACCCTATGTCATTGCCCGTTGCATGCATATCTGGAAGACCGGCGGGTACGGACTCTACGGCATCGAAGATTTTCCACACACGCAAGACGGATACTGGCCGCTTGAACATCAAACCTACTGCCCGGCTTGAACCGCTCGACTTGTGGGCGGCTGGAATGCTGGCCGCTCGGTGAGACCCTTCCTTCGTCTCGACTCGCCACACATCAACCGGCGGACGCCGGCACTATTGCCGGGGATTGGACACAGCCGCGAGCAGCACATTCGATGAACAGGCGGACGGATAGCCCAGGCGGCAGGACCGCTCATAGTCGGCATGCGCCTGACGCGTGTCTCCGAGTAGGGTGTACGCCATCGCTCGGTGGTAGTAGAGTTCGGAATCTGTCGACCCGAGAGCGATCGCACGAGAAAAGTCTTTCACCGCTTGATGGGGGCGACCGGACAGCAAGTGAACGAGGGCGCGGCTCTCGTACACTTCGCTGAGCTGGTTGTTCAGCGACGCGGCGCGATCGAGGTCGCGCGTGGCGTGATCGAACTCCTGACGAAGGGCATACACCACAGCCCGGTTCGCGTACGCGACAGCGTGATGGGGATCCAGTTCAACGGCACGAGAGAAATCAGCCATCGCGTCATCGAGGTGTCCCAGACGGCGATGCGCGAGCCCTCGATGCACGAGCGGCAGCGGCGACTCAGGCGCGAGGCGGACGGCTTGTGTCAGGACCACTAGAGCTTCATCGGTTTCACCGCCTTCAAGCAAGGCCACGCCGAGGTTGTTGACGTACCGTGAGTGCGTGCCGTCGAGGGCCACGGCGTGCCGGAAGTCTTTCGCGGCTTCGATCCAACGACCTTGTCGACCATGGACGAATCCGCGCGCGTTCCACGTTTCGGGATCGGATGGGGCCCGCTCGATCGCCCGGGAAAAGAGGTCGAGCGATTGTTCGTACTGGCCCGCGGCAAACCTGTGCTTCCCTTCCGCCATCAACGTTTGGACGGGATCGACGGACCCTGAATTCGTGAATCCAGCGCATCCCGCGACAGCGAGGAGACCCACCAGTGACAGCGCGTGCACGATCTTCATTCTTCCTCCGTGGTGAGCACGCTCCATTCGCCTGCCATCATAAGCACCGGCTGTTACGGAGGAAGAGACGGATTGTTACAGGTATGTAAATTTTTGGGACCGCCAAAGCGGCCCGGTTATCGATCGGAGGGGACTTTCGGTGCTCTGCGAGATTTCATGTCGCTGCGGAGGCGGTCCAGTTCCTGCCGGAGTTGCTCGAGCTCCACGTTCTGCTGCTTCAACCGATCACGCAATTCGAGATTCGCGTTGGTCAGCTCGCGCAATTGCAAGCGCAGGTCTTCAGTTTCGGAAACGGGCGGACCGGTCGGAGGCGCCGCTGGCGCGCCGGCCTTTGTAGCGCTGCTTCGTGGCGGTGGGGCGGTGGGAGCTGGGACGGCAACTGTCCCAGCCGGCCTCGTTGCCGGCGCCAGCGTCCGCCGCGCGACCAACACGTCCTGGACGTTCAAGGAGAGGTGTACCTTCTCGAAGGGGCCCCAGTCCGGCTCCTTGGCCTCAGGGACGATCGGCGGTTTCGCGGGCGGCGCGAGCCACAGTCGCATGCCCTTCGTATCGCGCGGATCGCGTTCCTCACCACCGCCTGGGTCGGCCGGATAAAAGGCATAATGGTCGGCCAGGACCACATGCAGGTATTGATCGCGGAAGAACAGCCCGCCCGACGTCATCTCCTTGAGATTGGGGTACGGCTTCTGTGGACCGGGGATCGAGAAGACGACGCGTTCCTTCGGGCCCGCTTGCTCGAACGCGAGCGCCATCGGTTCGGTGATCACGTCGAGTTCCTCGGCGGTGAAGACCGGAATCGGATGGGGTGTTTGAAAAATGCCGAGAAGGACGCCGCTATAACCCGACACCTCCAGTGCGCCGAGCAATGTTCTGAGGTCGTCGACCGAGATGGTCTTCGGATGTGCGTTGAGGGACGGGGGCGAGGTTCGTTCGGTGGTCAGGTCCGTGGCAAGGCCGATCTTGATGCCCCGTTCGTCGTACAGCGTTCGCTGGTGCACCGGCCCCACGCAGCCCGTGAGCATGAGCACCGCCGGGATGATCGACACGAGCAGCGACCGATATTTCGATGCGCTTGTCATTCCTTGCACGTGAATTGAACCGCCCACCGCTTGTCCATGACAACTTGGCCCATCCATGCCTTATCGGCCGTTCTGCCGACATTCGGCACTTCGCCTTCTCGAACGATGCGATAGCCTGCCGGACATTTCTCCGTCATGAGTCTCAGCGCCGTTCTCCGGGCATCGGACGCAAGCACATCGGTGTCTTGCGCAACCGGATAGATTACCGTGCCGCCGCGCTCGGTCTCATTCACCATGCGCGGACCGGTTCCGCATGCAGCCAGGAGAAGCGGGATGGCAATCCAGCAAGCAATCAGAAGCAGCGTCCGAGTGAACGTGAGATGTAAGTTCGGTAAGGCGGCCGCCGGCGCTATCCTGCACGAATAAAAGCATCGAATTACTGGTAGCGGACTTGCCATTGCACCAAGAACACGTTCTGTGCAAACGGGTCGGTGTTCGGCACGCTGCTGCCCGGTCCGGTGCCTTGATGGTGCCTGAACTCATAGTTGATTTGCACTTTCGATTGGATCTTTGGTGGGAGATTCTCAAAGTAGTAGGTGAGCCCGACGATCGTGCGCGTGTACATGTCGTTCGACGTGCTGGTGTTCGGATCGAATTGTTCGTACATGACGATCGGCTCGAAATTGCGGAAGGGCCCGCTGGAGATCAGGTACTTGCCATAGACGTACCACGTCCGTCGCTGCACGCCTGGCGCGCCGTCGCCGCCGCAAATGGTCCGATTCAAGCAGGCGCCTTGCGCCGGCGTGCCGACCAACGTTTGATTGGCGCCGTCATGGCCTTGCCACACTTCCCCTTGAATCATCAAGCCGGGAATCAGTCGAGACGTGTACCGGGCATCGATGCCGAACCGATCGAATTCCCCTTTGCCGCGCCCATTGATTGCGGTGTTCGTATTATTACTTTCGCCGGCCAGGATATTGAAGCTCACCCAGGAAATATCCGTCAGCATGAGGCGCTGGCGAGTATAGAACACTTTCGGGCCGTTGGCGCCGACGGCATTCGCCTGGAAGTTGTTATTGTTCATGATGCCGATCGCGTATTCAAGGCGATTGAACAGCGTGCCGCGCGCATCGACGAAGAAATCACGCTCATGGAGAAATTCGATCGTGCCGCCCGTCCCGTTCGTCGTCAGCCCCGTCGTGCCGCTGCCGCCGACCGAGGTGAGATAGGGTGAGCTGATCACATCGCGCAACCCGCCGGAAGTTTCCGTGAAGATCCCCCACGGCATCCGGAAGATCCCCATGCGGATGAAATTCAAATAGGGCGCAGCGGTAATGGAGGGCCGAAAGTCGATATAGGATTCGCGGAAGAAGGTCGCCGACGCGGCGCCGCCCACCGGGTTTTGCGTGCGATTGGTACAGTCGGTACCCGGATTACAGCCCGGTGTCGTGGACGTGAGGCCGATGCTCTGGAACTCGTACAGTACGTGCCACTTCGGGATATATTCGTTGATCTTGCCATAGGCCAGCAACTCGGACCGGCGAATCGAGAAGTTGTCCTGACTCTTCCCTTCGGCGACTTTGGCGTCCTGGTGCGTATAGAGGAATTGCAACGCGTTCAACCCGAAGTTCACCTTGTTGCTCAGCGAGGGCAGCTTCTCGATCTTCGCTTTCCACTCCTCGATGATGCTGATGCGCTTTTCCAAATTCGCTACCGGGTCATCCAGCGGGACGCCGCCGGTCGCAACGAGCGGCGCGGGCGGACCTTGGGCCCCCTCCACCTGTTGCGCGCGTGCGTTCGTAGACAAGAGCACTACGCACAGGACCGCCACCGCCAATGAGACAAACCGTGTGTGTCGTACCATCGACTACTCCTCCTCACTCACGTCGGTGTCACGCCGAAACGTTGCGGTAGTTGTACAGAGGTTCTGTGACGAGCACGTGATGGGAATGTTACAGACCGGTTAATTTTCGTACTGAGAAGGCGAGGTACGGATAGTAGGGAGGCCGAGAGAGGCTACGGTGACTTCGGCGGGGGGCTCGATGGCGACGTATGCCGAATGATCTTGCCTTCGACCATGTAGACCACGAGCTCCGCCACGTTGGTAGCATGATCGGCGATGCGCTCGATGTACTTGGCGATGAAGGTCAGGCGAATGGCGCGCGAAATCGTCTGGGGGTTCTCGACCATAAAGGAGAGCAGCTCCCGGAAGAGCTGTTCGGTGAGGCGATCGACGAAATCATCATCGCCACAGACCTTTCGTGCGAGCGTCGAGTCACGATTGACGAACGCGTCCAGGCTCTCTTTCACCATCCGCAGGGACCAATTCGCCATGTGGGGCAGGTCGATGTATGGTTTGAGCTGCGGTTCTTCGTTCAGCTCGATGGCTCGTTCGCAGATATTCTCCGCGAGATCGCTCATCCGCTCCAGCTCGCTCGAAATCTTCATGCCGGTCGTGACGAATCGCAGATCGCCCGCGGCCGGCTGATGCAACGCCAACAGCCGCAGGCACATCTCGTCCACCTCGACGTCCATGGCGTTGACCCGAGGATCGTTCGCGATCACGCGACGGGCACGATCGGCGTCGCGTTCGATGAGCGCCCGGAGTGCGCCCTGGATTTGGCTCTCGACCATCGTGCCCATGTCGATGAGCTTGCGCTTGAGGTCGTCAAGTTCTTCGTCGAATCGTCGGTGCATGTCGCCGTGAATTTGGTCCGTTAGCCAAATCGTCCCGTGATGTAGTCTTCGGTCAACTTCTTGCCCGGATTAGTAAAGATCTTCTCGGTCGTGTCGACCTCGATCAACTCCCCCAGATACATAAAGGCGGTGAAGTCGGACACGCGGGCGGCCTGTTGCATGTTGTGGGTGACGATGAGGATCGTGACCTTTTCCTTCAACCCGGCGATCAGGTCCTCGACCCGCGCCGTGGCCACGGGATCAAGCGCCGAGGTCGGCTCATCGAACAGAAGCATTTCCGGTTCGGTCGCCAAGGCTCTCGCAATGCAGAGGCGCTGTTGTTGGCCGCCGGACAGCGCCGTCGCGGGTTCGTCCAAGCGGTCCTTGACCTCTTCCCAGAGCGCCGCGTGTTTGAGCGCGCGTTCGACCTGCTCATCCAACGACTCCGCCGAGCGTCGGTTTCGCAGCCGCAAGCCGTACGCGACGTTCTCGTAAATCGATTTCGGAAAGGGGTTCGGCCTTTGAAACACCATGCCGATCCGCATGCGGACTTCAATCGGATCGATCGCGTCGCCCAGAATGTTGAAGCCATCGGGATACCATGTGATGGCGCCTTCGTAGCGCGTGCTGGGATACAGGTCGTGCATCCGGTTGAAACAGCGCAGGCATGTCGTCTTTCCGCAGCCGGATGGTCCGATCAACGCCGTCACCCGATGCTCCGCAATCGTCAGATCGAGGTGTTTGAGCGCCTGCACGTCGCCGTAGTAGAAATTCAGGCCTTTGACGTGGGCCTTGGTTGTCAGATGGGCTGATGGTTGCCGTGTGCCTACCATCGGATGCGTGTGCGAAATCGGTGGCGAATGTAAATCGCCGCCGCATTCATGGCGAGCGTCATCGCCATCAGGACGAGCCCGGCCGCGGCGGCATTGTGGTGAAAGGCCGCTTGAGGCCGGGATACCCAATTGAACATTTGAATCGGCAAGGCGGTGAAAGGATCGAAGAGCCACTCCAGGGACACGAATGGAAATTCGCGCTGCCATGGTGGATGCGGGAGAAAGGCGATGAAGGACAGGGCGCCGACGGTGAGCAACGGGGCCGTCTCACCGATGGCCCGCGACAAGGCGATGATCAGTCCCGTTAAGATTCCACCGGTGGAGTAGGGAATGACGTGATCCCGCACCGTTTGCCATTTCGTGGCGCCGAGCGCGTACGACGCCTCGCGAATATGCGCCGGCACACTGCGGAGCGCTTCCCGCGTGGTGATGATCACCATCGGGAGGATGAGCAGGGCCAGCGTGAGTCCGGCGGTCAGGATGCTGGCGCCCAGGTGAAATTGATAGACGAAAAGGCCGAGGGCCATCAGGCCGTACACGATCGAGGGGACGCCGGCGAGATTCGCGATGTTGATCTCGATCAAATCGGTCACCCAATTCTTTGGCGCATATTCTTCCAGGTAGATCGCGGCACCGATCCCCATCGGGACGGCAGCGAGGGCCGTGATCAGCATGACCAGCACCGTCCCGATCCAGGCGGTCAGGATGCCGGCCCGTTCGGGAAAGCGTGACGGATAGGCAGACAGGAACTGCCAGCCCAGCCGCGCCCAGCCGTCGATCAACAGATCCAGTAACAGGGCCAACAGCGTGAAGGACGCGATCAGCAACGCCAACAGGCCGGTGACGGCGAAGAGGCGATCCCGCCTCTTCCACGTCGCGATGCTCGTGCGGGCGTCCTGCGACATCACGTGCCTCCCCGAAAACGCCGGCGGCAGGCGTGTCCGGCGATGTTGAAGAGGAGCGTCATGAGCAGGAGCGTGAGACCAGCTGCGAAAATCGTCTGGTACCCCACGCTCCCGTGCGGGAGATCGCCGAGACTCACCTGAACGATATACGCAGTGATCGTCTCGGCCGGCTGCAGCGGATTCAGCGTCAAGGTCGGCTGCATGCCGGCCGCGATCGCGACGACCATCGTCTCCCCGATGGCGCGCGAGACGGCGAGGACATAGGCGGCGGCAATGCCGGAGGTCGCGGCGGGCACGACGACGTGCAGGGCGGCGTGCATCCGGGTGGCTCCCATCGCATAGGCGCCTTCACGCAGCATCATCGGCACGGCACGCAAGGCGTCTTCACTCATCGATGTGACATACGGAATGATCATGACGCCCATCACGAGGCCGGCGCTCAGCATGTTGAACCCCGGTAGCTCCGGCCACAGTCTTTGTAGAAGCGGCGTAACGAACAGGAGCGCGAAATAGCCGTAGACGACGGTGGGCACCGCGGTGAGCAATTCGAGGAACGGTTTGATGGTCTCCCGGGCCCCTGGCGGGCAGTACTCGCTCAAGAAGATGGCCGCAATCGTTCCGAAGGGTAGCGCGACGCCGAGCGCAATGCCGGTTGTGACAATGGTTCCCGACAGCAACGGCAAGATGCCGAAATGTGCCTCGGCAAAGAGCGGCGTCCATTGCATGTCGGTGAGGAAATCGATCAGCGGGACGGATCGGAAAAACGACCACGATTCGTAGACGAGCACGGCCACGATGCCGATCGTGATGGCGATCGACGAGACGGCGGCGACGAACAGCGCCCCCTCGATGGCCGCCTCACGCATCTTTCGCGCAACCACGCGTGCTCGATCGGTGTGCACAATGGGATAGGACTCTTCGGCGGGACGCGCATCCACGCTCATGGTCACTCTTTGCACGTTACAGTTTGGCCTCTCGCCGCAGCAGATCCTCCACCTTGATCCCAACTATCGATGTGCCGTGGAACGCGGTCCCGATCTTGCCGCTCCGCAAGTTGCCGAGCGCCGTCGTGTAGGCCGCCGACGGCAGCGGAATGTACTTGACCTGTTCCACAAGGGCCGCGCCGTTCGTCAGATAAAACTCGACGAAGCGCCGGACTTCCGGCCGGCCGGCCGACTTGCTGTTGACGTAGATGAACACGGGGCGAGAGAGCGGAAGATAGTGGCCGTTCTCGACCGTTTCACGGGACGGCAGGACTGGCCCGGCGCCGGCATCGACCCCAACAGCCTTGAGCTTGTCTCGGTTCGCATCGAAATAGGCGAACCCGAAATACCCCAAGGCATACTTGTCACGGGCCACCCCTTGCACCAAGATGTTGTCATCCTCACTCGCGGTGTAGTCACCGCGGCTCGCCTTGGCTTTCCCGACGACCGCCTCGGTAAAGTAATCGAACGTGCCAGAATCCGAGCCCGGACCGAACAGTTTGATGGGCGCGTCGGGCCAGGCGCTCCGAATCTGATTCCATTTCGTGATCCGTCCTTGTGCCGAGGGTTCCCATAGCTTTTTGAGTTCGGCCAACGTCACCGCATTCACCCACGTAGCGTGCGGGCTGACTACGATTGTGAGGGCATCATAGGCGACCGGGAACTCGTAGTACTGCACGCCGTTCTTCCGGCACGCGTCCATCTCGTCGACCGTGATCGGCCGCGAGGCGTCCTGAATATCCGATTCACCGCGGCAGAACTTCTTGAAGCCGCCGCCCGTGCCCGAAATCCCGACCGTGACCCGCACGCGCCCCGATGTCTTGTGCTGAAATTCCTCGGCGACCGCTTCGGTGATCGGGAAGACCGTGCTCGATCCGTCGATCTTGATCAGCGCCGGGCTCTCGGCATCCAACGAGGTTGCCAGCCCGGCCAAAGCCAGCATGACGAAAGCCGGAACGAACGCCATCGCTGTTGATCTCTCTCTACGCGACATGATGCCTCCTCATTACGGCAGCCCTTGGCCGCTCGTCTCATCGATCTCGGCTGCGGTCTTGAACCGATACCCGAGCCCCCAGATTGTTTCGATCAAGCTTGGCCCCTCGGGACGTTCGCGAAGCTTGCGCCGGACCTTCGATACGTGGGTATCGACGGTTCGTGGTTCTACGGTCACGCCTGTCCAAACGTGGGTCAACAATTCCTCTCGACGAAACACTCGGCCCGGCTGCAGCGCGAGCTGCCACAGCAACGCACATTCTGTCCGTGTCAATCTGACCCGCCGCGGGCCGATCTGGACTTCATGCCGGTGTTTATCGATCGTCACGTGGCCGATGGATAGACGGTGTGTCCGCCCTGCCGAACTGTGCTGGCGTGGCCGCCGCACGAACGCTCGTGACCGGTCGAACATCGTGTGCCACGATACCTGCTGTCTGTTATGGCTGAATGAACGTCGCGTTAATTTATTGTTACGGGAGGGAGAATACCGCCTCTTCGGACGTAGCCTGGCGCATAGCTTGCCCTGCTTCTCGAGGGAGAAAAGGAGGCACTATGCGAGGGATGATTGTAGCGAGCGCAGTGATGCTGCTGAGCGGATGCAGCGGTGTCGAGCGGGAGACGGGAGGAAATCGCTTTTCGGGTGCGTCGGCCGAAACCTCACCGCCGATGTCGTCCTCTTCGACGGCCGGCTCGGGGCGATCGACGCTGAACGCGTACCCGCAAATGTCGCCCGGCGGCGTTCATATCGGCCCTGATGCGCCGACCGGGTGTACGCCGGTCGCGCCGTGTGGTCCGGACTTATCGAGTGAGTACCGGTAACGGCCTGGCCGGGCTTTCGAGCCGACGTGCGCGCCACGCGCTCGATTGAGCAATAGCGTCCGTGGGCGATCGTAGTGCTTCGATCAGCGACGGAAGCTGCTCGATGATCCGGCGTGCACGTGCCCGCTCGCGACGCCAGTCTTTGACGATCGCCTTCCTCGATTTTAGGCCGTAGCGCTTCGCCAATTTCCGGAATTGAGCCCGTTCTTCGTAACGGCCGAGGACCTTCTGCATCTGCTTGAGCATTGAGAGCAGAGTCGACTCGCCGAGGCGTCCATTCGCCCATTCCTCCTGATATCGGATGGTCTTGACGCGCAACCGTAGCTCATGCAGCACGGCACGCGTTGCATGGCGAGCGGCGTCCGTGGCGAGCGCCTGAAGGGCAAGGGCGTTGATGTCGACCTGACGAAGCGTGCGGAGACGTGCCGCCACCCACTCGGGTGGAACGAAGCGTCCCTCGATCGGCAGCTCGGCCAAAAACGTCTCGATCTGCTGATGCCACCGCTTGCGTTCAATGCGAGCGCGGGCTTTCTCCAGACCTTCCTGAACCAGACGGTGATCGCGGTGCGGTGCGTCGATTGTCTCCAAATACGTCGAGAAAACCTGAAGAGCGCGCAACCGGCTCAGGCGGGATACGAGCTGCCGGAGTGCCGCCGCTCGCTCGTGATCCCCGATCAACTCGAAATACGCTTCCAGGCGGCGCAGGTTCGTTCGGAGCCGATGGAGCGTGTCCGGCGCCGGCTCTCCTGCCATCAGCCGGAGGACGGCCCGCCGCGCGGTCGCGCGATAGCGCGGTGTGGAATTGATGATTCGGGCACGACTCATGCGCTATCATCGCGCGAACGCGGCACCGCAGGCAACGGGCGGTTTTGGCGCCGCTCGTTCCTCGGTGAGCTGAGTCGGAGATGCTGTCATGGGAGTGAATACATGCAGATCATTTTAGTCCGTCACGGGATTGCCGTAGAGGCTTCGGAGTGGCGCGGATCGGATGCGGATCGGCCCTTAACCGATGAGGGCGAAGACAAAACGAGGCAGGCGGCCTATGGCCTGCGGCGGCTCAAGATAGAACCGGATCGAATCATGGCGAGCCCCCTGGTCCGCGCGCAGCAAACGGCCGTCATCCTGCAAGAGGTCCTCGAATGCTCTGCCGCCGTCCAGACGTCGCGTGCGCTGTGTCCGGAAGGCGATCCGGAGGGCGTGCTCGCGGTCCTTGCCGGATATGGGGCTGAGGAGACGATCGTCTGCGTGGGACATGAGCCGAATATCAGCTCGCTCGCGGGCACGTTGCTGGTTGGCGCGCCCGTCCCGGGTCTGCGGTTCAAGAAAGCCGGCGCGTGCTGCCTGCGAGTCGAACGCCGGGTCAAGCCGGGCGAAGCTCTCTTGGAATGGTGGTTACCGCCGGGGCAACTCAGGCTCCTGGCGCGGCGATAGGAGACTCCGCTGCGGCTGGGATGGCTGCCGGCGTCCGTGCGTTCTGCAAGATCGGCTGAATGATCGTGCGAAGCGTGTCCTGAATCTCTTCGGGTGATTTGCGCGCGTCGATCACTTTGAAGGCGAATTCCTCCGCCATCTTGTCGAATTCCCCGATCAGCAGGCTTTGATATTTCTTGAAGCTGTCGAACAGGTCGACGCCCAACCGCAAATCCATCCCCGATTCCCAGTAGTTCATCCCTTTGCTTTCGATCACGCGCAGCGCGAGCGTGTCGACGTCGATACGGAGATAGCAGACGAGATCGGGGACGACCGCGAAGCCGAACACGTCCCGAATCCACTTGCGATCGCCGCCGCGCACCGCATCGCGCGCGAGGGCCGTATAAATGTAGCGATCGGCCAGCACGATGAAGCCCGACCGCAGCGCGGGGATGACCTGATGCTCCAGGCGATCCGCGAAGTCGGTGGCATAGAGCAGGCTGAACGACCAGCGATCGAGGATGTTGCCTTGCTTGGCGGCTTCGATCGTCTTGGACATCAACGTGGACCGCGTCCAGCCGGTCGTCACGACGCCATAACCTTGGACCTCGAGCCATTCCTGCAGCAGGTCGATGTGCGTGGAGCGGCCGACCCCGTCGGTCCCCTCGATGGCGATTAACTTGCCCTTCAGGTCACTCAGATTGAGGTATGGCAAACCGTCGCCAAAATACCGATGTCCGTTTCCCATATGTGCCTCGCTTCGGTCGGTAGTGCTCCAAGGCTTTGGACACCAATTGACGCATCTCGCTCTGTTGCGTCTCGATGTCCTTGGTGGCATCCATAACGGTCAAGCCGTATTCCTCCACGATCTTGTCGTATTCAGCCAAGATTCTGGACTGGAAGATGCGAAAGCTCTCCGCCATGTCCTGACTGATGCCCATGTCCATGCCGGCTTCGTAGTATTTCAACTGCGCCCGTGTCCCGCCCAATAATCGGCTAATCGCCACCTCGATCGGGACCTTGAAGTAAAAAGCCAGATCGGGGCGAATCGCGAAGTTGTAGAGCTTGCGCACCCAATCCCGCGAGACGCCACGGACGGCGTCGCGCGCAAACGCGGTGTAGGCGTATCGGTCGGCGAGCACCACCATCCCGGCTTTGAGCGGCGGCAGAATTTCATGATAGAGCCGGCTGGCGAAATCGGTCGCATGGAGCAGGCTGAACGTCGTCGGCGTCAGCGCCTTGTTCTTCTTTCCGCGCTTCGTCGCCTCGCGCACGAGTTGCGAGGAGTTCCACTCGGTAAAAAACACCTTGTGCTCTTGCGATTCCAGCCATTTTTGCAGCAGGAGCAGTTGCGTGCTCTTCCCCGATCCGTCGATGCCCTCGACGATGATCAGCTTGCCGGGGAAAGGGTGAGGCTGTTGAAAGGTCGGCAGCGGTGCCGTCATGTCGTTTCTCCCACTCGAGTGACCGTAAAATGGATCGGGCGCTTGAAGAGCGTCTCGAACAGATCGGCGCGATTGCGGGCCGCCCACATTTCAAGTTCCGCGTCGGCCGCCGTGCGCAAGGACACCACCACCGGCCGCCCGAGCGTCACCCGCAGGTCCTGCACGACGGCGAATTGCGTGCGGTCGAGTCCATCGGCGATGCGCAACAAAGCGCTGAGGACCTTTAGCCTCCGCCGCTGTTCGCGGGTCATCGCCGCGAAGGTTGGATGCGCGGCCCGTGGCACTGCGCGTCGATGGTAGCGCGCGATGTTCGCCATCATCTCGATTTCCTCCAATGAGAAGCCGGCGAGGTCGGCGTGCTTGATGACATAGTACGCGTGCTTGTGGTGCTGGCGCGAGTTGATCAGGTAGCCCACGTCGTGCAGCCACGCCGCATATTCCAGAAGCTCGCGGTCGTGCTCGCCAAGGCGGTGCAGCCGTCGTGTCTCATCGAACAGGCGCGTCGCGAGTTTCGCGACGTGGCGCGTGTGGCCTTCCGGGGAATGGCAGCGCCGGGCCAAGAAGACGACGTTCCGTCGCCGGACGTTCGGGATTTCTTGCTCTGCGCGAAGGCCTTCCCGGTGCTGCTCGATAAATCGGTAGATCAGACCCTCGCGAATCGCCTTGTCGCTCAACGTCAGCGTGTCGATATCGAGGAGTTGCATCAAGGTGCGGATCACCATCGTGGCGGGCAGCAGCGTATCGGCCCGTTTTGGGTCCAATCCTGGAATTGCCAGCCGGGTCTTGAGCGGTGATCGCGCCAACAGCTTCTCGACCGCCTGAATATCTTTGCGCGTGATCGTCGCAAGGTTCAGTTGGGGGAGAGGCCGGCCCGTGCGCCGGAGATGGACGATCTCGGCCAAATTTCCAGCCATCCCCGAGGTGGCGATCAGCCGAATGATGGACCGCGCCTTCACGCGTTTGAGCGCCTCCTTCAAGTCGGATTCAATCGCGCGGCCCATCCGTGCCACGATCTTTGCAGACGGCGGATCACGGCGCAGGTAGAGGTCCTTGAGGCGAATGGCGCCGAGCTTCAGACTTTGCCCGTGGAGCATGCGTTCGCGGTTGCCGACGATGAGTTCCACCGACCCACCACCCACGTCGATCAGCATCGCCGGGCGCTCATCGAATTGGATGCTATGCCGGACACCGAGGTAGATCAGTCGCGCTTCTTCAAGGCCTGAAATGACCCGGATGGTCACACCCGTTTCGCGGAGGACGGTCTCCAGAAATTCGCCGCCGTTCTTGGCCTCGCGGACCGCGCTTGTCGCGACGGCCTCGATGTGTTCGTACCCCTTGTTCTTGGCCAGCGTGACCAAACTCCGGATTGCGTCGAGCCCGCGCGCCATCGCGGCCGCGGACAGTCGGCGCCGTTGAAAGGCGCCGTCCCCGAGTCGCGCCATGTTCTTGAAGCGGTCCAGAATCTTGTAGGACCCTTCCGGCTCGACCTCGGCCAGCACCATATGGATCGAGTTCGTCCCGACGTCGATGACCGCCAGCTTCGTCATGCCTCTACTTTACAACAATCGCGGGACGCATGTCGGGTAAAGAAAGGCGGGGGACGACAGGCATAAGCCGACACGGTGACGTCAGCTTTCCCGCCGTTTCGCGGTCGGGGTGGCGTTACGCCGAGAGGCGTGTGATCCGTGGGAGGGACAGCTCGTAGCCGAATCCACGACGCCGAAGTTCGATGTCGCCGTGGCGACTGAGCCGGTCCACCGCGTGAAAGACTTCGTTCCAGGTCAGCTCGGGAAGCCGCTCGACAAGCGTTTCCATCGACAGAACGTCCGCGTCGTGCAAGGCTCGAAGGACGAGATGCTCCGAGCGTGAAATGGGTTTACGCATGATGATACCTCCATTGACTCTGGTCACTGTTGACGACCGATGGGTGATCGATCAGGACGTACAGGCGTGTGCGCCCGAGCATGTCAGGAACGAATAAGCCGACCCCTCTCAGGCTGAGCGGCCCGTGATCTGTGGCGACCTCACGCTGCATGTGAAATGACCTGAATCGTTCGGTACGTCCGCGCTCGTCGAGCACCTCCAGGAGATCGAGGCAAAACGCCATGATCGGTCCAGAGAGTCCGCTTCCCCCGTCGACGCATCGCTGTTGGAGCAGGTCCTGGGCGCGTTCGTTTGCGTAGACGATCTGCAAAGAGCTCGCCGAGAGAATGATGATGCCCGTCGGCTCTGTGGTGGGATGCCGCGAGCACGTATTCTCGTCTGGCTGTGTCCGATCATTGTTCATTGGCGATTCCTTGCTGTGGTGCCTGTGACATTGACATCCCACTGTGACATCGGCGTCATGGGAGTATTACGGCCGGGTAAATTTTCCCTGATCACTCTGCGAGCGCGTCTCCGTTCGCGGGGGAACATCGCACCGCCACGACGCGGATGGCCGCCAGAGCAAGGAGGATCCCTCCGAGGATGGTGAGCCGCTGAACGTCAATGCCTTTGAACCACTCGGAGATCACTTCGGTCAGCATGACGACGAGGATGGTATCGACGATGAACGTGACCTTGACGCGTCCTTCTGAAAAATACGTCAACGCGGTCTTGAACACCTCGACGACGGCCAGGAGGAGCAGGGTGTCGATGACGATCTGCCGCAAGGCGACTTCCAGGGGCATGTGCACCAGCAACGTCAGGTCGATCGCGGTTTTGATGGTCCCGCCGACGAGCGCCAGCAGGATGGTGAGGATCAAGAGGCTCAACACAAGTTGGATCCCCCTAATCCAGAGCGCCGTCACGTCGAGGTCGCCGAGATCGTTGTAGAGAAGCGAGGTGGCCAACCGTTTCATGGGTTCCCTCCGTCAAAACTCGTCGATGGACACCGGGTGCAATAAATCCCTCACTGAAAGCACGCCGACAATCATCCCATGATCGAGCACGGCGAGATGCCGGGTCTGATGCCGCTCCATCAGATCGGCCGCCTCGGTGATCGGGCGATGGCCCTCGATGCCGATCACGGGGCTGCTCATGATCGCTGCCACGGCCATGAATCCGGGCATATGCCCGATAGCCACCGCGCGGGCACGATATCGGCTTCGGTCACGATACCGACAATGTCTCCGTGCCGCTCTACGAAGACGCTTCCGATCCGGCGCTCCCGCATCAACGAGGCGGCATCCATGACCGTCGCGGTATGCGGAACGGTCACGAGCTGGCGTGTCATCAGTGAGGTCGTCCTAATCATCCTGGTCTCCTTTCATCCGGCCTCGCGTGCCGGCTCATGATGTCCTGCATTCTAGGTGTCGTTCGGAACAGGGGATACCACGTCTTCGCAAGAGGGGCGCCGACTGCGGCCAGGCCCATAACGATGATGATCGCGACCACGGTGATCCTCTAGAGGATGGCCAGGAGCATTCGTTCAATCAGGTGGTTCACGCACATCGCCGCGATCGTGTCCGCCCATCTCGATTCCATTCTGGAAGGTGGGACAGCAGGCAAGCAGCCTGATGCTGCCGCAGCATCGAGCAAGGCGTCGGCATTGGTCGCGCTCGAATCGAACAGGATCAGAATACTGCCCGTCGTCGGGTCCGCCGTCGCGCGGTGGACGCCGTGTACCTTCGTTAGCCGGCGCTCGGCGGCTGTCGCTCTTGCCCGCGAGCCTTTGACCGCCGCCCCCTTGATCCGCAGTCGGCCCCTGGTGAGGTGAACCGCACAGGCTCTCTCACGTTCCATATGAGAAAGATACGACGGCAATGTTACTGCCAAGGAAAGCTGGAATTACGGGCGTGTAAATTCTTCGGAGGCCGGAGCGGGCGGGCTGTCGAGCCGGCGCTACTCGTCCGCGATTTTCTTGAGCCGCCGGTCGAGCGCGAAACGGGTGAGGCCGAGATGCTTGGCCGCGAGACTCTTATTGTACCCGGCGAGGCGGAGCACTTCTTCGATCACCGCCTCTTCGACGTCTGCGAGCGTCTGCTTGCCGAGCGTCATCTCCACACGGACGACCTGCTCTTCACCTTGCGAGATCGACACGGCGGTTTGCTGGGCGCTGTCGTGCAGCTCACGCGGGAGACAACTCGCCGTGAGTGTGCGTCCATGGCAGAAGATCATCGCGCGTTCGATGATGTTTTGAAGCTCGCGGATATTGCCGGGATAGCTATAGCGTTCGAGGAGGCGCTTGGCATCCGCATCGATTTCCACGACGTCCTTTCCGAATTCCTTGGCGTAGCGGACGAGCGCCTGCATGCACAGCGGGATGATATCTTCGACGCGGCGCCGCAGCGGCGGCAACTCGAACGTCACCACGTTCAGACGGAAATACAAATCTTCCCGAAATGCACCGCGGGCCACCTCTTTTTTCAGGTCCCGGTTCGTGGCGGCGATCAAGCGAAAGTCCGCCGCGATGTCTTCCGTGCCGCCCAGCCGGCGGAACGTCCGTTCCTGAAGCATGCGCAGCAGCTTCGCCTGCATGCCGAGATCGAGGTCGCCGATCTCGTCCAAGAACAGCGTGCCGCCCTCGGCGCGATCCAACAGGCCCAGCTTGCGCTGGTGTGCGCCGGTAAATGCGCCGCGCTCGTAGCCGAAGAGCTCGCTTTCGAACAGCTCCCTCGGGATGGCGGTGCAGTTGACCCCGATGAACGGCGAGCCGCTCCGGACGCCGTTGTGATGGAGCACGCGCGCGATGAATTCCTTGCCCGTCCCCGTCTCACCGAGTAACAGGACACTGCTCTTCGGGTTCTGCGCCACCTCGCGCACCTGCGCGACGAGCTGCTGCATGGCCGCGCTTTCCGCAATGAGATTGTCCATCGCGAACTGGTCGCTCTCCCGTTCGCTTTGATAGGTGACGCGCCGGCGCAGTGCGAGGAGTTCGATCGCGCGGTCGACAACCTGATCGAGCCCTTCCAAATCGACGGTCTTGATGACGAAATCATAGGCGCCCAGCTTCATCGCTTCCACGGCGTCCTGGACGGTCCCGTACGCGGTCAGCATGATGACGAGCGACTGCGGAGACTTGGGCCGGATCTCTTTGAGCGTGTCGAGTCCCGACATCCCGGGCATTTTGAGATCGAGCAAAATCAGATCCGGGATATCGCGCTCAAGCGCGGCAAGCAAGGTTTCGCCCGAGTCGAACCCGGCCACACGATGCTGGCGCTGGGAGAGACGCTTGACGACTGAGCTGCGGATCGCCGGTTCATCGTCGGTGACAAAGATCGTGGCGTGCATAGAATCCTCGATCGACGACCCTACGCCGCCGTGACTCGTGGTTGCTGTCGCAAGGGAAGCCAGATACGGGCCGTCGTCCCTTTGCCCGGTTCACTGGTGAGCTGAATATCGCCGCCGTGCGCGTCGATGATATTGCGGCAAATGGCGAGGCCGAGACCGGTGCCGCGATGTTTGCCGCTTGTGTAGAACGGTTTGAAGACGTGCGGCAAGTCCTGAGGCGCAATGCCGGGCCCAGTATCGGCCACGTCGATGACCATGCCGGGTTGGTGATCGCGCCGCGATTCGAACGCCGTCACCGTCAACGTGCCGGTGTCCGGCATCGCTTCGATGGCATTCTGCAACAGGTTCAGCAGGACCTGCTTGAGCTGATCCCGGTCGGCGTGGAGTTGGGGCAGCATCGGATGCAGTCGCCGATGGACGACGAGATGCTTGGCGGCGATGGACGCATCTATCAGCTTCAGCACTTCCTGAACGACTTCGCCGAGCGGGAACAGCATCGGCGCGACCTCGCGGGGACGCGCATAGTCGATGATCTGATTCACGATTCGGTCGAGCCGCCGCGTTTCATTCAGGATGACTTCCAAGTCGGCGCGACGGGGGTCGCGCGGGTCGGCATCGTCGAGCAGGAGCGCCGCCGTCGATCCGATCCCGACGAGCGGATTGCGGATCTCGTGCGCGATGCCGGCGGCCACTTGGCCGAGCGTGGCGAGCCGTTCGGCGCGGCTGAGTTGGGCCTGCATTTGATCCAACGCCGTGATGTCGATATTGAAGCCTTGATACATGATCGTCTTCCCGTGTTCGTCGCGAATCGGAATGCGACGGCTCAGCACCTTGCGGACGGTGCCGTCCTTGTGGAGGAAGCGGAAGACGGTCTCGCACGGCTTGTCGGCTTTGACGGCCTGCTCGAACTCGTTCAAGACCCGCTCACGGTCCTCGGGGTGGTACAGCTCGCGAATCACCTCCGGGTCGTCCTCTTGATCGGGGTCCAGGCCGGCGAGGATGCGGTTGTAGCGGTTGATGAACGTCATCGCCATGCCGCTCGTCGTGAAGATGCCGAACGGCGCGTGGTCGACGATGCTGCGATATTTCGACTCGGACGCCGCGAGATGCTCGTTGACGGTGCGCAGCTCCGTCTCGGATTGCTGAAGTTTCGCCACGTGGGTCCGGACTTCGCGGCTCATCGCGTTCATCACGCGCGTGAGCTTCCCGATCTCGTCGCCGCGATCGAGGACGGGCACATCGGGTAACGTCGCGCCCGTCAAGGAGCGGACCGATTTGGCCAAGGTGACGAGCGGACCGGTAATGGACCGCGCGATCGAGTGAAGGGCGAGCACCATCACGAAGATGGCCACGATCGAGCCGCCGAAGATGTTGAGGATCATCGACGTGCGGGCTTCCGTGATGCCGGTCAGCGCGTCGTTCAACGTGTCCTGCTCCAGGCGGTCGAACTGCTTCATCTGCTCGCGGATCTTGAGCATCACCGACCGGCCGCGGCCTTCTTCGACGTACTTGAGCGCTTCCGCGTAATGGCCGGTCTTGACGCTTTGAATCAAGCCGTCCTTTTCGCTGATCAGGCGCTTGACGAGGCGCTGCGCTTCGTGCACGGCCGCGGCTTGGGGCGCGTGGCCCGCCACCATCTGCTCGAGCGAGTCGCCGACGCTCAGGATGCGACCGTGTGCAAAGCGATACGGCTCCAAGTATCCCTCTTGGCGGGTCACCACGTAGCCACGGAATCCACTTTCCATATCGACGACCAGACGCATGTACTCGGCCGCGGTTCGTTGCGTCAGATAGACGCGATTCAACTGTTCTTCATGGTCGGCATAGGTCCGAACACTGCGGTAGGTCGTGGCGGTCAGCAGGATCAGCGCGACGAGCGGAATGACCGACGTGAGGAGGAGCTTCCGCTCAATCGGCAGGTCGTTGAAGAGTCCAATGGCGCGTCGCCACATGGGGCCTCCGCCTCCTACTTGTGATCGTAAGAAGGAGGTTTGCGTATTGTCAAACTATCACACGCTACACATCGATTGAATCTGGCGCCTGATGGCGCATCGGTCGGCAGCCGTCATGTACCTGTCGCGCCGAGGAGTCGGACCTTCTTCCATCCCCCTAAAATTCCCGGTAACCCTTTCCCGCCGCATACGAGACCGCAATCGTGTTCGCTTGGACGGCATAGCGGGCTTCGGCCAAGCGGACCTCGGCGGCCAAGACTTCCGTGGTGGCCGTCGTCACATCGACAATGGAGGAGAGGCCGAGGCGGTAGCGTTCCTTGGCGAGCGTCAGCGCGCTCCTGGCGGCTTCGACTTCTTTTTCCTCCACCTTGATCTGCTGCCGGGCGGTTTGCAGCCCGAGATACGCCTCGGTCACTTCCAACGCGATCTTGTTGCCGAGATCGAGGCGGCTCTGCTCTTCCTTGTATTTTTGCTGAAGCGATTCGGCCACGCGGCTTTCGATTATGAAGCCGGTGAACAGGGGCACCGACAGCACGGCCGCGGCTCCCCACCAGAGATTGGTTTGGCCCGAGTGGGCGCCGCCGTATTGATTGACTGGAGCGTCGCTGAAATGAATGACGCCGGACATGCCGGTCGCCGAGATCGTCGGGAAGTTCAGCGCTTTCACCGCGCGCACGTGTTCTTCGGCGGCACGGATGCGGTCGGCACTGCGCATCACCTCCGGTCGGTCCTCCAAGGCGTATTGCACGAGCGATTCCAATGTGGCGGACTGGGGGGCCGGAGGCGCGACGTCTTCGAGCGTGTATTCCTCGGGGCCGCGAACGCCCATGGCGTTGTTGAGGTCGGCGAAGGCCGCCCGCAGTTCGTTCTTGACCTGGACCAGTTGCACCTCGGCGTTGCGCAATTCGAGCGAGATCAGATCGAAATCGAGTTTCGATTTGAGCTCACGTTGGTACAAGGCTTTGATTTGACCATATAGGACGCCTCGTTCCCTGACGGTTTCCTCCGCGATCTGAATCAGTCGCTGCAGGCGCAGGCAATGGATGTAGGCTTGCTGCACGCGGAGAATGACCAGCGCCTTGTTCGTGAGGATGTCTTTCTCGCTGGCCTCCTGGCTCGCCCGTTCCGCGAGGACGCGGTGGGCTGTTTGCCCGAAGTCGTAAATGAGCTGATCGGCCCGAAAGCCGGCGTTCTCGACATACGACGTCGGCTTGTTCTGAGCACCCGCAATGTTGAACGCGCTGAGGGGACGAATCGTGCCGCCGGTCTGAATCGCGTAGGCGTCGAGTTGCGGATAGTACTTCGCCTTGGCTTGAGCGACGACGGCCTGAGCCGCCATCGAGGTTTCGTGCGCGCGTTTCACCATCGGATGCCGATCGAGACCGATCTCGACGGCCGTCCGGAACCCGAGAAATGCGCCCTTGACGAGGGGAACCTCGGTCTTCTCTTGGGCGATGGCGGGCATCGCATTGAGGGCGAGCGCAAGGATGAGGGCAACCGCCATGAGGCCGCCCCTCGCGTCAGTACCGCCCATATTCCGTTCCCACCGCGTACGCGACGGCCGCTTCGCTCAGTCGGTAGTTGTACTGAGACTCCGCGAGACTCACCTCGGCGTTCAGGACATCCATCGTCGCCGTCGTGACATCGAGGATGGAACCGAGGTTGGTTTTGTAGCGTTCTCGCGCGAGGGTCAGCGCCTCTCTGGCATGGGCGACCCGCTCCTCGTCGACGGCGATCCGCTGCGCGGCGGTCAGTTGGCTGTAGTAGGCCCGCGCCACCTGCAGCATCACATCGTTCGCAATCGCGCGCGCGCTCGCGACCACTTCACCCTTCCGCGCTTCCGCTTCCTCGATCTGTCCCTGGATGCGACCCCCGGTGTAGAGCGGAAACGAACTGGTGCCGCCCGCGCCCCACCATCCCAGTTGTGCCCCGGGGTTACTGACCTCTTTCCCGCTGGGCCGTTCCTCGCGCCCCCACCAGGTGTACCCCGTCGTGCCGATCGCGCTGATCGTGCCGAACCGTTGTGCGCGGGCGGCCTTGACGAACTCTTCAGCCGCGCGGATTCGATCCTCGTTGCCCAACAATTCGGGCCGGTGCGCGATCGCGTCACGGAAGAGTTGCTCGATCTCGGGCGGCGTCTTGAGCTGGAGCGGCAGAGGCTGAAGATCATAGGCCTCTCGGCCCTGCACACCCATCGCGTAACTCAGATTGGCATATGCCGCCGCCAGGTCGTTCTCGGCTTTGATCAGCGCCAGTTCCGCTCGTTGGGCCTCCACAACGGCAAAATCGAAGTCCAGCTTCGATCGCAGGTTGTGACGGTACAGGGTTTCCGCTTGATCGCGCATCAGTTGGCGTTCCTTCAGCACTTCACGTGCGATGTCGACGAACCGTTGTTGCTTCAGCGAATTGATGTAGGCATGTTCGACATTCAGGATGACGACCGCTTTGGTGATCAAGACGTTCTTTTCGGCCGACGCGGTCAACGCTTGATTCGCCAGAATGCGATGCGCGGTAAATCCAAAATCGGTGATCAACAGATCGACGCGAAGGCCGGGAGTGGTCAAATAGTTCGTCGGCTTGGGCAGTGATCCGGAGATGCCGAGATTGGCCAGCACGCGCGTATTTCCCGCCGTATTGGCGAAGACGCCGGTGATCCACGGGTAGTTCGCGGCCTCGACCTGCTTGGTTGTCGCCATGGTCTGCAAGACGTCGTGCTGCGCGATGCGGAGCAACGGATGGTGGGAGACTCCGCGGCGGATCGCGTCCTCGAACGACAAGGTCTCCGGCCGGCTGTCGGCAGATGAGCGTTCGGCGGCGAAGGCAAACGTTGCACCGATCAAGCCCAATGCCGTGAGAACCATCCCGGCTGTCTTCATCAACATCTTTGAACTCCTGTTAGTACCGCCGGTAGTCTTGACCGGCGGCATACGCCATCACCACTTGGCCGGTCTTATAGATGTATTGCGCTTCCGTCAGTCGTGATTCGGCTTCAAAGAGCATCGTGGTCGCGCGGATCACATCCAGGATCGGACTGAGCCCCAGCCGGTAGCGCTGCTGTGCGAGCAGGAGCGCTTCCTTCGCAACCGTCACGCGCTCCTGTTCGAGTCGGATTTGCTCGATGTTCGTGACTTCAGTTAAATGAGCACGGATCACCTGAAGGACGACATCGTTGGCAACGTTCTGCAGGTCCTGCTCGGCCTCGGACTTGAGATGTCGTGCTTCACTGACTTGGTTTTGGATTTTGAAGCCGGTAAACAGCGGGAAGCGCGCGGTCGCACCGGCGCCCCAGAACGGCGCCACTTCATTGTCATGAATGCCACCGTCGTGCGTGTCCCAGTACTTCGTCACGCCGATCGTGCCGACGGCGGTCAACGAGCCGTAATTGAGGGACCGCATCGCCTTGAGCAATTCCTCGTTCGCCTGAATCTTGTCGCGGCCGCCGAGCAGCTCCGGCCGATGCTCCAACCCTTCCCGAACCAAGGTCTCGAGTTCCGGCGGCGGCACCGTTTCCAACGAGACGGTTTGCAGCCGATACGGATGGGTCGCGTCGAGCCCCATCGCGTTGTTGAACGCGGCGAACGCCTTCTGTAGATCGTTCCGAGTTTCGATCACCGCAAGCTCGGCGTTCGCGACCTCGACGGCGATCAAATCCAAATCCACTTTCGACTTGAGCTGTTGTTTGTGAAGGGCCGCGACTTGTTCCCGGACGGCGGTCCGCCGCTTGACCGTCTCCTCGGCGATGGACAAGAGGGCTTGGCGAAGCAGACAATCCAGGTACGTTTTCTGGACGTTGAGAATCACGAGGGCTTTTTTCGTCAGCTGCTCTTTCTCGGACGCCGCTTGCGTCGCCTGGCTGGCCTCGATGCGATGGGCGGTGTAGCCGAAGTCGGTGATCAGTTGGTTCAGGATGAGACCGCCGGTCAGCATGTTCTGGTTGTGGTGCGGGAGCGCGCCGCCGGGATCGAAGCCGTGGCCGCCTTGATCGTGGATCGTCCGGCCGTCGGAGGTCACGATCCTCAGCGAGCCGGTCGTTCCGGCCACCGACGCCTCCAGCCACGGGTACCGATCACCTTTGCGCTGTTTGGTCATCGCCTGGGCCGCGAGCGACTTGTAGCGGGTTTGCTCGAGCGCCGGATGGTGCTCGAGTGCGATACGAATCGCTCGATCGAGGGTGATGAAGGAATCAGGCGCAAGCAGCGACGTCCGAGCGGATGAACTGGCCTCCGGGACCTCCGCGCGGCCCAAGGAGGGATGCGCACCGAAGCCGATGATGAGCAACAGCAACAGGAGGACAGCGCGGCGGATCGTGCTCACGCGCGGGCTCAATCGTTTAAAGTTTTTGACTCGCCGGCTTCCCTGCCGGCAGGTTGTAGGCGGATGCCGCGACCGACGAGCCATCGTTCAGCTTCGATTTCCCGACGACGACCACATCCTCATTCCCGGTCAAGCCTTCCAGAACTTCCACCCAGACGCCATCGTCGATGCCGGTTGTGATCTTCGCGCGACGCGCCTTGCCTTGCTCGACGACGAAGACGGCCTTGCCTTCTTGCCCGTTGACGATCGCCGCCGGCGGAATTGCGAGGGCGTCCTTGTGTTCTTGCAGCGCCAGCGTGGCATTCACGAACATGCCCGGTTGCAGTTCGCGGTTCGGATTCGGCAAATCGACTTCTACCAGAAGCGTGCGGGTCGCCGGATCGAGCGCCTCGGTGGTCCGCGTCACCGTCGCCTTGAATTCCTTGCCCGGCGCTTCTTTGACCGTAATCACGACCGGGATGCCGGGTTTCACGTACAGGGCGGCTTCCTGCGGCACGCTGACGTAGACCCGCAATGTGCTCAAGTCCATGATCGTGAACAGCGGGACCGCCTGAGTGGCCGATCCCGTGGCCGCTTGGATCAGCGCGCCCGGATCGACGAACCGCGCGGTAATGGTCCCGGAAAATGGTGCAAACACCTTCGTGTACTGAAGCAGCGTTTTCCGGCTGTCGCGCAGGTGCTTGGCGGCTTCCGCCGCGGCGCCGGCCACATCGACGTCCTGCTTGGCGATGATGTCGTGGTTCTCCTTCCAGACGCCCAGATAGCGCTCGTACGTCACTCTCTTGATCTCGTAATCGGCCTCCGCTTGGCGATACTGATCTTCGATCTCCGGCGCATCGATCACGGCCAGCAACTGGCCTTCCTTCACCGTGTCGCCTTTATCGAAGCCGATCCATTTCAAGTACCCGGAGACCTTCCCATACAGCGTCGCTTGATACCAAGGGGAAATGTTCGCGGGCAGCGTCAAGGTAAGGGTCATGTCACGCCGGACGGGTTTGGCGACTTGTACGGGGATGCGCTCGCCTTGTTCGGCGGCTAGCCCGGTTCGCTCCGGGGAAGAGGCCGTTTGATGTTGGCCTTGCGCGATCAGGAATGCGACGACCAGCAACGCGATCCCTCCTAGGGACCACGTGATCATCCGTCGTCGGCCGGCTGGCGTCATCTGATCGGTTGTCGAGGGATAGGGTGTTGTCTTAGCCTGCATGCGGCGTCCCGGTCCTGTCAAGGTGAGTGGCGGCGCGGCTCATGGCTGTTGGTCGTCTTCTCTCGCATCATGTTTGTCTCGACCGCCGCTCGGTGCGACAGCGAATGTGCCCGCCGAGCGCCTCCGGACGATGGCATGGAGCACGGGAATGAACAATAGCGTCATGAAGGTCGACACCAGGAGCCCTCCGATCACGGCCCGCGCGAGCGGCATGTTGGCTTCGCTGCCTTCGCCGAGGCCGAACGCCATCGGGGTCAAGCCCATCACGGTAGCCAATGAGGTCATCAGAATCGGTCGAATGCGAAGGCGCCCCGCCTCGACCACCGCGTCCTCCAACGGCATGCCTTCCATCAGCCGGTTGTTCGCGAAATCGACCAAGAGCACGCTGTTGGAGACCACGATGCCGATCATCATCAGCGTTCCGATGAGCGATTCGACGTTCACGGACGTGTTGGTGGCCAACAACATCCAGATGACGCCGATGAAGCCGAGCGGAACGGCGAACATGATCACGAAGGGGTCGAGCCACGAGCGGAAGAGTCCCACCATGACGAGATAGATCAGGATCATGGCCAACGGCAGCGTGCCGGCGAATCCCTTCAGCGCCGCCCGCATGCTGTCGATCTCACCCTTGAAGTCGAGTTTAACGTCCTGCGGCAGCTTGAACTTCGCGATGGCGTCTTCAACCTGGCCGGCCACGCGACCGAGGTCGTTCCCTGGTACGCCGACAAGCACGTCGATCGTCCGTTGTAAATTGTAGTGATCGACGGTTTCCGGCCCGGTCTTGCGAGTGACATCGACGATGTCACGCAGGACGGTCGGGGAGAGATGCCCGTCTACGCCGCCACTGCCAGGCAGCGTCGGCCGCTCCGGGAACGGGGTTTGACCCATGACGAGCGAGCTGCCTCGCACGCCGCCGGTGCCGCTCACCGCCATCGCCGGATGTTGCACCTGTTTGCCGACCAGCGGCATGTTCAAGAAATCGTCGAACCGCACCAACACTTGTTCGGGGAACTGCGTGACGACGAAGTAGGCGTTATTCGATCGCGGGTCGATCCAGTACCCGGGGTTCAGCGTGACGTTGGAGCTGAGACCGGTGATGAGATCCGTCACGATTTGCTTTTCATCGAGCCCGACATACGCGGCCTTGGCTCGATTGATGTCCAAATGAATCTCCGGGTAGTCCATCCCTTGGCGAACTTGCGCGTCCGCCGTGCCGGGGACGGCGGCGGCGAGTTCGCGGAGTTGGTTTGCCGTGTCGGCCAGGACGTTCAACTTCGGTCCGCTGACTTTGATGTCGATCGGCGCCGGCATTCCGGCGTTGATGACGTCGCTCACGATCCCGCCGGTCTGGAACGAGAACTTGAGCCCGGGGAGCTCACGGGCGAGCTTGGGCCGCAGGCGATCGATGATGTCGTCGGTGCGGACGGCATGCTCCCGTTTCAAACTGACGAGGAGAAACGCCTGATGTGGCCCGTTCACGGGGCTATAGAGCACCATCCACCCCTGGGGCAAGCCGATATTAGCAACCACCTGCTCGAGTTCGGATTCCGGGATCTCTTCCCGCACGAGGGTTTCGATCTGTTTGACGATCGCCTCGGTCTTCTCGATTCGGGTCCCTTCCGGCGCGGAAATGTTGAGAATGAATTGCCCGGCATCGACCTTCGGAAAGAATTCCGTGGCCAGCAGCGGGGCCATGAACAGCGATCCCACGAACGTGAGCGTCACCGTCATGATCACGAGCGCCTTGTGCGCGAGGCACCATCGGAGCACGTGGACGTAGCGGTCGACGAACGGGTCGAACAGGTTCAGCCGATTCCAGAGGGCGACCATGCGGCCGAAACCAGACGGCCTCGATCCACTGTTCATGGACTGTTGTGGGGTTGAGGCGCTGTGACGGACATGCGTGTGCCGCAGCAGGCGTTCCATCGCCACCGGTGCGACCGTCAGCGCGACGAGGTAGGACGCGATCATGGCGTAGGCGACGGCCAATGCGAGCGGTACGAACAAGAACTTGATGATGCCGGTGAAGAACGCAATCGGCAGGAATACGAGAAAGACGGTGATGGTGATCACCAACATCGGCATGGCGACTTCGCTGACCGCGTCCCCAGCCGCTTGCATCGACGTTTTTCCCATCTCCAAGTGGCGGTGGAAGTTCTCCACCACGACGATCGCGTCGTCGACGAGCCGTCCGACCGCGAGTGCCATGCCGCCGAGGGTCATGATGTTGACCGTGTGCCCCGTGAAATAGAGGCAGATGAAATCCGCGGCGAGGGAGAGCGGAATCGCGATGGCGACGATGAGCATCGAGCGGACGCTGCCGAGGAACAGGAGCACCATGAGGCAGGCGAGGCCGCCGCCGAGGGCCAGTTCGTGCAGCACCGTGTCGATCGCCTGACGAATGTAGAGGGACTGATCGAAGAGCAGTTTGACATCGACGTCTTTCGGCAGGCCGATCAATTTCGGGATGATCGCCTTGATGCCGTCGATCACCTCCAGCGTATTGGCGCCCGCCTGTTTCATGATCGGCAGGTACACCGCCCGGCGCTGGTTGATGTTGACGATATTGACCTGCACCATCGTCGAATCGACCGCGCGCCCCACGTCTTTGAGAAAGACCGGTACGCCGTTGACGATCTTGATCGGGATGTCGTTCATCTGGTCGACGACTTTGATCATGCTGTTCGTATAGACGTTGTAGTCGAGGTCGCCGATCTTGACGTCGCCGGCGGGCAACAGGACGCTTTGCGAGTTCACCGCGTCGACGATCTCGTGAGTCGAGACGCCGCGCGCCAGCATCCGCTCGCGATCGAGGAAGACGGTAATTTGCCGGACCGTCCCGCCGAACGTGGTGGGGTACATGATGCCCGGCACGTTGCCGAGCTGCGGCCGGACGGTGAAATAGGCGAGGTCGCGGACTTCCTTTTCCCCGAGGGTCTCGCTGCTGGTCGTCTGGACCGCAATCGGCAGGTTGGCGGCGCCGAATTTGATGATGATCGGCGGAAAGATGCCTTGCGGCAAATAGCGGAGGTTGGCGTAGGTCAGACTCGTGATCTCCGCCAATCCGGCATTGACGTCATACGACGGATGAAAATAGATCTTGATGAGGCTCACGCCCGGCAGTGACCGGGATTCGATGTGCTCGATGTAGGAGGCCTGGAGAAAGGCCTGCTCCAAGCGCAGGGTAATCGCCCCTTCGATCTCGGACGGCCCCATGCCTTTGTAAAACGTCGCGACGGCGACCACCGGCATGTTGATCTCCGGGAAGATGTCCACGACCATCTTCTGGTAGGACACCACGCCCAACATGACGACGATCAAGCTGATCGCAATGACGGCGTAGGGGTTTTTGAGTGAGGCGCGAACCATGGACCGCCTACGTTAACACACTTTTCCTCATCAGCTTGGCCCTCCGCGACGCACGGCGGTAATCAGACAGTATCAATCAGAGGTAATCACAAAACGTGCCTCGTGTTCGTCTGCCGCCCTTTGGCACATGGGGGACACTGAGAATGGAGGCCACTTGCCACAATCGGACGAGGGAATGGAGGCGTCGGCATGAGGTTTAGGTGAGCCACAGTCCGCGCTATGGATTATGCGGCAAAGTGCTGCGCAACGTCGCTCTGAGCGGGTCCTCGATCGGCATCAGTTCCTCGCCGCGGATCACTTCGACTTCACCAGGCTCCGGCCGCCTGGTCCGCAACTGGCGCAAATTGGGATCCGGCCGGGCGCGGTGTTGTTGCTGATGAAACCACCGACCCACCTCCTCATTGGCTCGGAGACTGCTCAGGAGCGGATCGGTGGCACCAAACAGCGGGCTAGCCGGATCACGACGTCCGCCCCAGTCCTTCATCTCGCCGAAGACGACACTCGAAAGCGGAAGGGACGCGACGAGGACGGCAGTGAAGACAATCGCACGATGAAGCGTCGTATTCGTCATGAGTGAAAATCCCATCAGGGTTCTCTCGCGTTGAATCCTACGCTTCTCGCGAGTATCCGTCAACTCACTGCATACGTACTTACCACCGATCTCCTTCTCGCCGTCGAGCGCTTTTGCACGCGTCGCACTGTGCGGACGTTTACGCCAAGGCGTCCGGCCTGGGTGTCGGCGCCCTAAAGCGCCAGGGATGCGCCATCACGATTTCTGGCGTACATGATCATGTCTGTGCTCGCCAAGGGTCTCGAATGCCGAAGCGGACCAACTATTGCATCGCCCGCCTCAGTTAAAGCGACACACTCGCCCAACCAAGGAGGACCTATGGAGACCGTTCGTCACGGCCGGCCGGACCGTAACATCGAGGTCCACATCCTCCGCCTCCTGCGATCCCACCGTCGTCTCACCTTTCTCTCCATGGCCGAGGCTGCCCCGCAGTACACCTGGCGCGAGTTATTGGATGCATTGCACCGTCTCAACCGCAAAGGCCGGGTCTCTTTGACTCCAATGCAATGGGACTACGAGGTGATGCTTGCCGCGGGACCATAACGTCGTGAGGAGCCCGAGTCCCCGGATGTCTTCTAACGACACGTCCACGAGGGAGGCCGTCATGATCTGTCCACGGTGTAGCGGCACGATGGTGATCGAGGAATTTGTGGATCAGCGGAGCACTCAGGAGGGATTCGCGGGCGCCCGCTGTTTGAACTGCGGCCACATCGACGATGCGTTGATTCGCGCGAACCGTGTACGGCTGCCGGTCAAGCTCCGGACGAGGTCCGCCCGCCATGCCATCGCCGCGCGTCTGGTCACGTGACCGTATGGCGCGCGACTCTGTGACGATTCACCCAAGGTGGTGATCCAAGCGGGCTAGGGAAGGAGTGTTCGCCATGAACCGATCAGTCGTCATGGTCGTGGATGATGAGGAGCCGGTCCGTCATGTGTTGAGCGTGCTGTTGACGCGAGCCGGCTATGAGGTCGATGTGGCGGAGGACGGTCGGGCCGCGATCGCGCGACTACACGAGCGGCCGTACGACGCGATCATTACCGATTACCGGATGCCGGGGATGAACGGCATTGAGCTGGCCGCCCAGGGCCGACAGCTCCAACCCGAGACTCCTATCATCGTGATGTCGGGAGAAGTCTCGACTCCTACCGGGGGGATGGTGAGCGCGGGCGTCTATGCGTGGCTGTCCAAGCCGATCGATCAAGGACAACTGCTCCAACTGCTGCGGGCTGCGATTTGCGAGTCGGTCAGCGCGCGCCTTCCGGTGAGTCATGGCATCCCGGCTACGCCGAGAGGCATGTGATCGCGCAGATTGCATCGCCGTCCTCTCCTGGCCCCGCTCGTTCATATGCGTCAGTCTGACGACAACCCTCTTCTCATCGCTTCATAGATCGGCCGGACGTCGGGGAGCGGTGCCCAGGAGAGGATCGCCAACGAATCGGCGACGTACGCCGGCGTCCGCATCCCGTTGAGCACGGACGTCACACCGGGCGTGCTCGCGACCACCCAGAGCGCCTTGCGGGAGAGCGACTCGCGGCGCTGAGCCGGTGGAAGGAGAGGGTCGAGGGCTTGGGCGAGTACCGTGGTCTTGGCCCGGCTCTTGAGGGTCGCTTCACGTCGGAGTTCTTTGAGCAGTCGCAGCAGTTCGGGCAGATAGCGAGCTTGCCACTCGTGCCAATCCTTCGCTCTGTCGTCGGTAAAGTACTGGGTGAGCGCGCGCAGCACCTGGTTGAGATGGGGCGCGATCATTTGGTTTTCAACGTGCTCCCAATGCTCGGCGTTTTGCACCTGCGGCCGAATCTTGGCCAGCTCCTCGGCCCAGGTGAAGTACTCATCCGGGGGCGTGCCTTGCCCGCCGGTTTGGATTTTTGATGCGAACTCGCGGCGGTACTCCTCTTCCAGGGCGGCGACGACCTTGCGCTGGTCCTCGAACCGGACCTCCTGCGGCTCCACGGAAAGGTCGGCGAGCCGAATCATGGCCCCGCCGGTCGGTGGAATCGCGTTGAGCGGACGGTTGACCAGGACCGCAACTCTTTCCACCTGCGCCACGTGGAGAACCGGCTGACGGCCGTCCGGGCCGGTATTCGGAACGAGCGGGGCGCCGGACTCGAACAAATTCATCGGCAGTTGGAGCGTCTTGAAATGATGGTGGTCACCACCGGCTTTTCGCGCAGCCTCCAGCATCCGGGACAACGACGTCGCCTCCGGGTTCGTCGGCTCGGCCGTACAGGTATTGGAGGAGACGCCATAAGCACGAATGGCGCCGGCGCTCACTTGGGTCTCGAGATAGCGAAAGGCCTGTTCGAGCCGGCCGTAGAATTCTTCTCGTACCCGGCCCAGATCGTTTTCGCCTCGGCGGTGCGCGTCCGAGAGAAAGTATTCGACGTTGTGGAGCAGAAGCACGTCCAGCGTGTCGAGGCCGAGGCGGTCGAGGGAAGCCGCGAGTTGGTCGGCGAGGAAGTCCGGATGCAAACAGTGCCACAGGCCTTCGGCGTACTTCACCATCTCGGGATACGGCTTGCCGGCCTTTTCCCGCGCCTGCGCGCGCCGGAGATTGTCGCCTTGCACGTAGCCGATTTTCGAGACGACGACGACTTCGTCCCGCTGCAGCCGGCCATTGGCGAATAGCTCTTGCAGGACCTGACCGACGAGCCGTTCGCTGTCACCATCCATATAATTGGTCGAGGTGTCGATGAGGTTGCAGCCGGCTTGCAGCGCATTGACCAGCGCCTGTCGGTGCTCTGCGTCACCGGTGCCCGTGCGATAGGTGCCAAAACCCAGCCGGCTGACGGTGAGGCCGGTTGACCCCAGAGCCGTGTACCCACGCGCGAGGTCTGCGCCCGCGTCCGGACGTGCGATCATGCGAGCCGCGTATCGGGCCGTTCCTGCCGGCGTGGCGTATCCGGGTCGTCGTGCGCCGCGCAGCGCCGTCGAGAGTGATTCAGGCGCTTCCGCCTGGTGGGCGGCGAGCGCAGTGGCGAGATCGGCTGCATTCGTGATGGGCGTCTGACAGGCGAAGTTGCGGCAGATGTAGACGGCAGCCCGCCCGTTTACGAGCCCTTTCCCCGCGACAAGAGGGTGGCGCGGATCCGGTCCTTGCGGATCGAAGTGGGCGATGACGCGATTAGGCAGATAGTGCCGATTGACCTCGACCCGCAACGCCTCGTATCCGGCTTCTCCTTGCGTGCCGATCAGTGCGATCTCGACGGGGCCGTGGAGCAGCAAGTCGGCGACGGACAGGCTCTTGGCGAAGGCGCGCGGATAGCGGCTGACCTGTGCGCCGTATGTCCGAACCGCGTCGGAGGCGGCTCGGCGAAAATCCTCCCGTGCAAAATGAAACGACAAGCGCGCCAGCGCCATGGCCGCCACCGCATTGCCGCTGGGCGTCGCCCCGTCGGGACCTTCACGACTTCGCACGATCAACGCTTCGTGGTCGGCCGCGGTGGTATAGAACCCGCCGTGCTCGGGATCCGAGAAGTCGGTGATCAGCCGGTCGGCGACCCGCACCGCTTCTTCGAGATAGCCTTCATGCGCCCCCGCTTCGTACAGGTCGATGAGGCCTTCGCACAAGAACGCGTAGTCTTCCAGACATGCATGAACGTGCGCTTTGCCCGCGCGATAGGTCCGGTAGAGGCCACCGTCGGGCCGCCGCATCGCGCGCAACAAGAAGTCCGCGGCTTCCTCCGCGGCTTCCAGATAGCGGCTTTCGCCGAGCACCCGCGCCCCTTCGGCCATCGCGCTGATCATCATGCCGTTCCAGGCCGTCAGAATCTTATCGTCGAGCCCGGGTGGCACGCGGCGACGTCGCGCGTCGTAAACCAGCGGTTTGATCCGCGCGATCGTCTCCCGCAGGTCGGCCGCTGAGATCCCAAGGTCCGTGGCCACCTCCTCGTACGAACGTGGCGTGTTCGGGATGCTCTTGTGTTCCCAGTTGCCGCGATCTGTGATGTCGTAATAGGCACAGAACCGCCTCGCGTCCTCGGCGTTCGGCACCGCGGCTCGGATCTCCTCCGGCGTCCACACGAAAAATTTGCCCTCGACGCCTTCCGAGTCCGCGTCGGTGGCGGAATAAAATCCGCCCTCCGGGGAAGTCATCTCGCGCAGAATGTACTCGAGGGTTTCGGTGGCAACGCGGCGGTCGTTGGCTTCGGCCGTTACCTGATACGCTTCCAAGTACGTCCGGGCCAGCAAGGCGTTGTCGTACAGCATCTTCTCGAAGTGCGGCACCAGCCACCGCTCATCGGTGGAATAGCGGGCAAACCCGCCGCCGATATGATCGTACATGCCGCCGGCCGCCATGCCGTCGAGCGTACGGCGTACCATCTTGAGAATCTGATCGTCCCGGGTACGAGCATAGCGCCTGAGCAGGAACGAGAGCCCCGTGGCGGGCGGAAATTTCGGCGCGTGGCCGAAGCCACCGTAGCGCGGATCGAATTCCTCGGCGTACTGGGTGACGGCCGCGTCGAGCTCCGCTTCACCGATCGAGGTCGCCGGCGCGACTTGCATCTCTCGGCGTAGCCGCTCGGTCAAGTCTGCTGCTTGGCGGCGAAGGCCGGGGGCGTCTTGTCGCCAATAGTCGGCCACCTTCTTCAGCACGGTCGCGAACCCCGGGCGGCCCCACCGGTCGGTAGGTGGAAAGTAGGTCCCGGCGAAGATCGGTTGCTGTTCCGGCGTGAGAAAGACCGTCATCGGCCAGCCGCCTTGGCCTTGATTCATGGCCAAGGTCGCCTGCATGTAAATTTCATCGAGGTCGGGCCGCTCTTCCCGGTCGACCTTGATGCAGACGAAATGCTCGTTCATCAACGCCGCGATGCGTTCGTCTTCGAACGATTCGCGTTCCATGACGTGGCACCAATGGCACGCCGAGTATCCGATCGAGAGCAGGATCGGCTTGTTCGTGGCCCGAGCCCGCTCCAGCGCTTCCGGTCCCCAGGGATACCAATCGACCGGATTGTGCGCATGCTGAAGAAGGTAGGGGCTAGTCTCGTGGATCAGGCGATTGGGACGGCGGGATGCGGCAGATTCGGCCATACTGGCACCGTATCATCGGCGCAGAGGAAGGGTCAACCAAGACACAACGGCCCGCGATCTCCATGAAGGAGCGCGGGCCGCGTGCGGGATTGACGACTGTTTCGCTACTGCTTGGCTTCGCTCTTTTTCTTGTGGCCCTTCTTCTTCCCGTGGCCTTTTTTCTCCATCTTCTTTTCCGGGGCCTTTTCCTCTCCGGCTGGCGGTGCGGAAGGAGCAGGCGCCGGCGTGGTTGGAGCAGGAGCCGTTTCCTGAGCGAACGTGATGGTTGTGAAGCTCATGAACAACAGCGCGGACAGAGCAAGAACGCCGATACGGGTCATCGAGAGTGCCTCCTGTTGGGATTGTGAATTCGGCCCGCCTACCGATGCGAGGGTCTGGGCGGGCCGAGGTTGAGGTTTGAGAAGGAACCGACGGACGAGACCATTACTTCTTCGTATCCTTCTTCTTCTCGTCCTTCTTCATGTCCCCCTTGGTTTCGGTCTTCGTACCACCCTTCTCATCGGCAAAGGCGACCGCATTCAGTCCGACGAAGAACATCACCGCGAATGCTGCTACCATTAATTGCTTCATGGCCTGTCCCTCCCTTTCTACGAGTGGTGCCGCTTCATCCCTTACGAGGGCCTACCCTAATCAAATCGCGGAGGCATGTCAACGAATCTCGGATGGCCGCTCGGCGATCGAGAAGCCGGACGAATGTGGTACTCTTTAGCAAAGCCGTCAACAGGCGCGGCGCGCGAAGATCTATGGGCGACGTTGAAACATTTTCGAATTACCGCTTGACGGTCAGACTGGAACTGACGAACCAACCCGGGATGTTCGCCAAGGTCGCCACCACATTGGCCGAGGAGGGCGCCAACCTCGGCGCCGTCGATATCGTCTCCGCGACACCGGAGATCATGATCCGCGACATTACCTTCGACGTGCAGAGTGAAGCGCACGGAGAACGGGTTCTGAAACGGCTCAACGACCTACCGAACGTCCGTGTCGTGTCGGCCTCGGATCGTGTGTTCCTCCTTCATCTCGGCGGCAAAATCCGCGTCGAAAGCAAGCTTCCGTTGCGGACCCGCAATGTCCTCTCCATGGTCTACACGCCCGGTGTCGGTCGGGTTTCGCAGGCCATCGCGCGCGACCGCATGAAGGCGTATGCGTTCACGACGAAGGGCAACAGTGTTGCGATCGTGACGGACGGATCGGCGGTCCTCGGGCTGGGAAATCTCGGACCCTATGCAGCCTTGCCGGTGATGGAGGGCAAGGCGATGTTGTTCAAGGAACTGGCCGACATCGACGCGTGGCCGCTGTGCCTCGACACCCAGGACCCGAACGAAATCGTCCGCATCGTGCAGGGAATTGCGCCGAGTTTCGGCGGGGTCAATCTCGAAGATATCAGCGCGCCCCGCTGCTTTGAGATCGAGCGCCGCTTGAAAGAAGTGCTGGACGTCCCGGTCATGCATGACGACCAGCATGGGACCGCCGTAGTGATCCTGGCTGCGCTGACGAATGCCTTGCGAGTTCTTGGGAAGCGGATGGAGGACGTGCGGATTGTCGTCAATGGGCTCGGGGCGGCTGGGCTGACGTGTTTTCAGATGCTGCTTGCTGCCGGGGCCGAGAATTTGATCGGCTGCAGCCGGCAGGGCATTGTGCTGGCGGGTCATGGGAAGCAATTGCGCGCGAACCGTCATCGGCTTGCGGATTGTCTCGACCCAGAGCACCCGCGCGGCAGTCTGCAAGATGCGCTCAAGGGGGCCGATGTCTTCATCGGCTTATCCGTCGCGAACGTCCTGACGGCCGTGGACTTGGATTTGATGCGCCCCGACCGCGTGGTCTTTGCGATGGCCAATCCCGACCCTGAAATCGAACCTCGCTTGGCGCTGTCCCATTGCCGGATTTTCGCGACGGGCCGATCCGACTTCCCCAACCAGATCAACAACGCGCTGGCCTTTCCCGGCATCTTCCGAGGGGCCCTCGATGTGCAGGCCCGTGACATCAACGAGCCGATGAAGCTCGCCGCCGCACAAGCCATCGCGGACCTGGTCCCGTCCGCCGCGCTGAGCGAGGATTACATCATCCCCAGTCTCTTCGACAAACAGGTCGTCCCGCGTGTCGCGAAAGCCGTGGCACAGGCGGCGATCGTCTCGGGCGTCGCCAGGCGCGCCGCGAAGGCTGGAAGCAGCGGTTACCTCACCGAATAGGCCCAGCTGCGATTCCCATTTACTGTCCGTTCGCTGAACCGCCCAGGCTCAGCTCGTAGAGCAACACTTTCCAGCCATCGTCTTCGCTCAGGAATTGCCCGACGATCGGCAGCATGCCCGTGCCCGGCACGCGACCAGATTGACCGAGGCTGCCGTTCTTGAGCACCCACATCAACTCGCCCGGCGTCCGATATTTCTTGAAGTTGGGATTCGTAAAGTTTCGCGGCTGAATCGGCAGGACTTTGGCTGCACCGCCGTCGCCTTTCCCCTCGGATCCGTGGCACTGAAAACACGTTCCCCGGCCGAGGAAGATTTGCTTCCCTTCCGCCAAGATTTCGGGGGTCGGCTCGAACGGCGGCTTTTGCGCCTTGGCGGCCGCGATCTCACCGGACGGCACGCGCGGGATCTTAATGTCGAATTCCCCGGCGGGCTGGCCGTACCCGGAAGGGTCGGCTGCGTATCCAATTGAAGAACAGGCCAGCACCGCTGCAATGAAAAGAACCGGTCGATACATGACGCCTCCTATCTGTCTCGGCCCAACGTTCGTGTTTGCCGAGCGATTGCGATGAATGAAAGCCCGCACTGTATCATGGGTTGTCTGACTCGGACAACGAACGGCTCCGGCTGCCTCGCGCACAGCGTTGTGCTAGAATGCGGCCTGCAGTGAAGGGGCGCCGCCATGCCGTTCACCGCGAGAGCGTACGTCAAATTCCAAGCGGGCATGCGGAAGCGGATCCTTGAGCTGCGCGCAAAGACCGAGGACTGTTTGGAATGCGCGATGGACTCAATGATGCAGGAGCGCGTGGACAGTTATTTTCGAATCGAGGAAGGGCTGGCGGAGATCGATCGGTCGCTGGGGCTGATCGAGGAGGAATTGCCGCATGTCGCGGACCTTGCGACCGCTCAGCGGCTCGATTCGCGCCTCGAGTTCATGGAGGACCGCTTCGAGGAGTTCGACAGCGAGGTGCGCCAGCGGCCGCGTCGCCGTCGTCGACGCATCAATATGGCGGACTTTTTCAAGGCGGCCGGCGGAGGAGGATCGAGCGAGGGCGCGAATGGGCGAGGCGAGATCGCGAATCCCGCCGATGCGTTCGCGGCGCTCGGGGTGGACTACGGGAGTTCCCTCACGGTGGTCACACGGGCCTTCCGGGAGCGCGCAAAGCAGCTGCATCCGGATGCGCGTGACGGGGACCGCAGCTCGGAGCCCGAGCTGCGCCGAATCATCGAAGCCTATCAGTTTCTGAAAGAGCATTTGGGTGTGAGCGGCGCCGAGCCGACGATGAATCCCGGCGGCAGTGCCGGGAGCTATTCACCCGCCGAGTAATCAGCAGTGCAGACCCACCCGACGCCGCTCTATATCGACGACCTCAAGACGTACCGGGCCTTTCTGGACCGCATCCGCGGAGAGCAGCGGCTGGCGCTCGACACGGAGTTCGTGGGGGAGGATACGTTCGTACCGAAGCTCGAGCTCATTCAGATTCTCGGCGGGTCGCATTCGGCAGTCGTCGATTTTCCCGCCGTCGGATCGTTGGACGGGTTGGCCGATCTGTTGGCCGACCCTCGCGTCGAGAAGATCGTCCATGCCGGGCGCCAAGACTTGGAGCTGTTTTACGCGCACACGGGACTGGTCCCGCAGTCGATCTTCGATACGCAAGTCGCGGCCGCGATGGTGGGGTACGGAACACAGGTCGCGTACGCGCAGCTCGTGCAGCGCGTCGTCGGGGTGAAGCTTGCCAAGGCGCACACGTTCACGAACTGGAGCCATCGCCCACTCACCCCGGAGCAAATCACCTATGCCATCGAGGATGTGTACTACTTGCTGCCGGTCCACGAGCATTTGCGCAAACGGCTCCATGCACTCGGGCGAACGGAATGGGTCGGAGAAGAGTTTCAGCGTCTGGGAGCCAAGGTCGCCGAGGCGACCCGGGAGCCCAGACAGCGCTATCAGCGGATTCGCGGGTGGGAGAACCTCAAGCCGCGCCATGCGGCCGTATTACGCGAATTGGTGGCCTGGCGTGAGGAAGAAGCACGGCGGCGAAATATTCCGCGCGGCCGTGTGGGGAGGGACGAAGTGTTGTTGGAACTCGCGCGCCATGCCCCGAAGACGATGCACGCCTTGAAAGCCATGCGAGGGCTGCATCATTCGGAAGTAGAGCGCAGCGGAGATGCCCTACTTGCGACGATTAAGCGGGGATTTGAGTCGCCGGAGCACGAATGGCCGGACATCCCCAAAGCCCGCCGGCCCGAGCCGGAGGCGGCCGGGCAGGTCGATCTGCTGCAAGCCGTGTTGAAGGCGGTGGCCCTGGAGAAGGAAATTGCGCCCAGCCTGCTCGCCAGTACGGCGGATCTTCAGGCACTGGTCGATGCCAAACACGATCGCCGGGATCTCGATCTCCCGCTGCTTCAAGGATGGCGACGAAAACTAGCGGGGGAACGGTTATTGGAAGTCGTGGAGGGGAAGGCGAGCGTGAGCATCGATCCCAAAACCGGCAGTGTCACGCTTCACCCGAGGCCGTAGCCCGTCAGGCTCGCAACATCGCTTTGATCGTCTCCGCGGGTCGTGCGAGCAGGGCACGCTCGCCCTTCTCGACGAGCGGTCGTTGAATCAAATCCGGATGCTTCAGCATCACGTCGATCAACTCATCGTCGCTCAGTTCCTTCTTAGCCAGTCCCAGCATCTTGTACGCGTCCTCCTTGGTTCGTAAGACATCCCGGGGCGTGAGCTTCGCCTTCTTGAGCAGCGTCTTGAGCTGCTGTTTCGTAAACGGCCGCTCATAATAGTTCACCGCCTCGAACGGTTCCCCACTTTCCTTTAAGAGTCGAACGGCCTCCCGGCAGGTGCTACAGGTCGGTTTTTGGTAGATCGTGATCTTTGCCATCGTTGCCCCACTTACCTTGACGTGATTTTTTCTCGCGTGCTAAGTATGAAAGCCTGATACAGGTATCGTCTCGATGCGCCAGTTCTTATGCTGACGGCCGGAACCAGTTCCACCGGTGAATTCGCCTGCGCAGGTCCGACGGCTCGGACGCTGAAGCAGCTGCGGACGAAACGCAAAGGGCAGCCCGTCTTCGTCCTGGGTCATGTGCCGGAGCGCAGCGGGCAGGAAGCAGTCTTTCAACTGTTTAACGAGCGGCTGGCCGTCGTGCAATTCGCCGACGGTGTCTCGATCGGCTATGATCCCGGCGAGTTGCTGCTGCCGACCGAGATCGACGACAAGGGCGTGGCCTATTTCGAGATCCGTCAGTGTAGTTCCTGCGACCAGCATTTCCCGCTCACCGCCGAAGAAGCCCAGTCCGACCCGGAACCCACCACATGCGCGGAGTGCCGAGCGTAGCGCAGGATGCTGAGTGACGAGTGCTGAGTGCTGAGTAAGAAACAGCCTCGAAAGAAAATATGAAATCTTGTCGTCCTACTCAGCACTGAGCGCTCAGCACTCATCACTTCCTCAGTCCACCAGCGGCGCGACCTCGAGCGCTTTGCGAAGCAAGCAATCACCCGCTATGCCTTGAAGCGTCATCGGCAGCATGCCGGCATCGAGCAGTCGTATCGAACTAATCTGATATCCCTCTGGCGTCTTCGTTCCCTCCGCGCGTAGTGAGTGACACATCTCGATCTTGCGCCAAATCGGACTGTCCGTGACGGTGTCCGAGGGAATGAGGACCGCTTCAGAAACCGTTCCGCTCGCCGACACCTGCGCTGTGACCTGTCGTTTGTCCTTCCCGACATGGGTGACGACAGCGAACAGGTCCTCGCCGTAGGAGGTGACCGGCACGGCAATCGTGACGAGTAGGAATGCTGTGAGAGCCCAAGCGCGGGCATGCAATGCCGTGGCGACGAGCGGGAGGACCATCACCGTTGCTCTAACGGCACGTCGCGAGCCGGATCACGCCGAGGACTGTCGGGTGGCGTCGGACCGCCATGGCCGATCGCGCTGGAGCCCGGTCGCTTCCCGCTTGGTGTCGCCGGCGTTGAGGTGAGCGGCTCAGATGATGGCGGAGTCACGAACAGCAAGGCGATGATTCCGGCGATTAGGGCAATCACGCCGAGCACGAGCATGATCGAGAGCACGCGTGACATCGTGCTCCGTAGTATGCCGAATGCCTCGTTGTCGGTGCAACTCCCTTGACCGAACTCCGTGGGCCCCATACTATGAAACTGATGACCAGCCGAGGAGGAATCGATGCCGCATGATTTCATGCCGGGACTCGCCGGGGTGCCTGCCGCCAAGTCGGCGGTCAGCGATGTGGACGGGCAGCGGGGCGTGCTCGAATACCGGGGCATTCGGATCGAGGATCTGTCCGACAAGTCGTCATTCCTCGAAACGAGCTATCTGCTGTTGTTTGGCCGGCTTCCAGATCAGGAGCAGCTCGCGACGTTCGCCGACAACATTACGCGTCATCGGCGCATCAAATATCGCATCGTCGATCTGCTCAAGTCGCTGCCTGAGCACGGCCATCCTATGGATGCGTTGCAGGCGGCGGTCGCCGCGCTGGGCATGTTCTATCCCGGCCGCAATGTGAAGGACGTCGAGAACAATTATTGGTCCGCCGTCCGGTTGATCGCCAAGTTGCCGACGATCATTGCCGCTTATGCGCGGCTCCGCAAAGGCGACGATTGCATCCCCCCGCGCGATGATCTCAGTTTCAGCGAAAACTTTCTCTACATGTTGACCGAAACCATCCCGCCTCCGATTTGGGTGCGGACGCTCGACGTCTGCTTGATCCTGCATGCCGAGCACACAATGAACGCGTCCACGTTCACCGGGCTCGTCACGGCGTCCACCTTGGCCGATCCCTATACGGTGGTGGCGTCCTCGATCGGCGCGTTGAAAGGGCCGTTGCACGGCGGCGCCAACGAAGAAGTGGTGCAGATGCTCAAGGAGATCGGGACGCCGGCACGCGCAAGGGCATACGTCGAGCAGAAGATCAAGGCGAAGGACAAGATCATGGGCTTCGGCCATCGGGTCTACAAAGTGAAAGACCCACGGGCGACGGTGCTTCAAGCCCTCTGCGAGCGGTTGTTCAAAGAGTGCGGGACCTCGCCGCTGTATGACGTCGCGTTGGAAGTCGAACGCGTGGCTGCGGAGCTGTTAGGAGAGAAGAAGGTGTATCCCAACGTCGATTTCTACTCGGGCATCATCTACGACAAGATGGGGATCGAGGTGGAATTCTTCACGCCGATCTTTGCGATGGCGCGCGTCGCCGGCTGGTTGGCGCATTGGTTCGAGCAGCTCAAGGAGAACAAACTCTACCGACCGGATCAAATCTACGCCGGGGAGCACAACCGGCCTTATGTGCCGATCGAGGCGCGCTGATCGGGTCTACTCAAAGAGTGCAAGAAATCTCCACAGCGCCAGCGCGACGATCAGAATCATCGCGAACATCACACCCATCCCGAGAAGTTCGAGCATCTCTCCCTCACATCACCTGGAATTGATTTCTGAATAATGCCGGGAGCCGGCGAGTCAAGGCTACGCGACGCGACGCCGGCCCTTGACGCGGCGCTGTTCGAGATTACTTACAAAGCGTCACCCTCACGCAATGCGGAAAGGAGGTGGGAATCATGATGGTCGATCTCATGAGTTCCGTCATTGATGGCACCATTGCGATGTTCGGGATGGTCTCGATGCTGGCTATCGGCCTCTGGACCATGTCTGTACATTCGGCGACTGCCTCCGACGCGAAAGAGCATACGCCGCGCACGGCCATGACGGAAGACTTCAGACAAGCGGCATGATCGAGCGAGTCTTCCATCGGAGAAGCACTTTCACGCTCGTGCTCGCCGCCTTAATCGACCGCCTGCAGCACGACCGTGGCCTGCTGCCGGCGGCCATCCCGTAGATATTCGACCATGACCTTGTCGCCGACCACGTGATGATCCAGAATCGTCAAGAGATCGTCGGCGACCCGCACCGCTTTCCCGTCGACTGCGGTGATCACGTCTCCCAGCGCGATCGCGCCCGTCCGGTTCTCGCGTAGACCCCGCAGCCCGGCCACTTCCGCCCCTCCGCCGGGCGCGACGCGCGCGATCACGATACCCTGAACCCCCAGCCGAGCGGCGAGTTCATCCGGCAAAAGGCTCAATCCCAGGCCGGGCCGGATCACCTTGCCATGTTTGATCAACTCCGGCACGATGCGGTTGATCGTGTCGACGGGCACCGCGAAGCCAATGCCGGCATACGCGCCGCTGGGGCTGATGATCTGAGTATTGATACCGATGAGGCGTCCCGAGCTTTCGAGGAGCGGCCCGCCGGAGTTGCCGGGATTGATGGCGGCGTCCGTCTGAATCACGCCGTCGATCGTGCGGTTGGTCATGGACTTGATCGTGCGGCCCACGGCGCTGACCACGCCCGTCGTCAGCGTATGATCGAGCCCGAACGGATTCCCGATCGCCAAGACCTTCTGCCCAACCTTCAAATCGCGCGAACTGCCGATCGTGATCGGCGTCAGGGCATCAGCCGGCGCGCGAATCTGCAAGACCGCCAAGTCATGATCGGGATCGATGCCGACGACGCGCGCGCGATATTCCTGGCGATCGGACAAGGTCACCGTAATGGCATCGGCGCCGTAGATGACATGAAAGTTCGTGACGATATGGCCTTCCTTATTCCAGGCGAAGCCCGACCCCGAACCTTGCGGCACCTCGAAGAGGTTGAGCGACCACGGGCCGCGGCGAAGCGCGCTGTTCGCGATGAAGACCACCGAGTGCGACGCGCGTTCGAACACGTCGATGGTCGCACGCTCATCCGGGCTCAGGTCCGATGGAGGCGAGACGGGGCGCGGTTGTCCTTCAGGCCCCGAATAGGCCGCGCCGAGCGGGCGGCCCCAGTCGCCCCGTTCCCGCACCGCCGCATATACGATCACGGCGGCGAGAATGAGGAGCGCCAACAGCGTCAGCAGATCTCGTCGCATGCGACTCATTATATATAAATTATAGTGGAGCTGTGAGCGTCGAGGTGAACACTTTAGAGAGGGAGGAGGACGGACAAGGAGGCCGGGACGAAGGCTGCTCCGCCCCGGCACGTTCTCTATGCCGCACGGCGATGAACGGTCTCCGTGTCGACGTGACGGCCCGTCATGCGCTGCCCCAGTCCGATGAGAGCGGCGCCGGCCGCCATCACGATGAAAATCGCAGCGAGACCGTCCATCCAGTTCACGTTGAAGATCGCGGCGATCGTATCCATCCGAATCACCTCCTTCTTCTTCCCGTCTTAGGGGTTGATCGAAAGGTAAATCGTGGCATTCTCGCGTGTGATCAGGAGTAAGACGCTTGATTTGGGGTCCAGTTGACTCACGGCGCGCTCAAAGTCCTGCACACTGCGGATCGGTTTGCGGTTGATTTCACGAATGACGTCGCCTGCGCGAAGACCGGCGCGCTCTGCCGGCGAGTCAGGATCCACGTCGGTCACCACGACCCCGCTCTCTTTTCGCGTCCCTTTCCCAAATCGCTCGGACAGCGGCTCGACGGTCACCCCGGCCAACGCATGCTCACCCCGTCCCTCGGCGCCGCCCCGCGACGCTTTGGCAAGGTCCTTGGGCAGCTCGCCCACGGTCAATTTCACCTCGCGCGATTCCTTGTCGCGCCAGACGGTCACGGTCACCGACGTATCGGGCGGGGTATCGGCGACAAGCGACCGAAGGTGCGTAGGGTCCTTGACCTTCACGCCGTTATAGGCGGTGACGATGTCTCCTCGCTGCAATTTTGCTTTGGCGGCCGGACTGTCGTCGAGCACGTCTGCAACGAGTGCGCCCGCGGTATCCGGCGCACCAAATTCCTTCGCGAGATCCTGTGTCACCTCTTGAATCGAGACGCCCAACCAGCCGCGGACGACCTTCCCGTGCTTGATCAAACTGTTCATGACCGACTTCGCCATGTTGGCGGGAATCGCAAAACCTATCCCCATGTTGCCGCCGGTCCGGCTGAAGATCGCCGTGTTGATTCCGACCAATTCACCCCGCAGATTGACGAGCGCGCCGCCGGAGTTCCCGGGATTGATGGCCGCATCGGTCTGGATGAAGTCTTCGTAATCGACGATGCCCATGTTTGCGCGACCTACGGCGCTGATGATGCCCATCGTCACGGTTTGACTGAGGCCGAAGGGATTGCCGACGGCAAGGACCAGCTCGCCGACTTCGAGCCGGCTCGAATCGCCCCACGGCAACGTCGGGAGATCCTTCGCGTCGATTTTGATGACCGCGACGTCGGTCTTCGGATCGGTGCCGACGATTTTGGCTTTGAACGTTCGTTTATCGGGGAGCAACACTTTGATCTCGTCGGTCTGCTCGACGACATGATTATTGGTCAGAATATACCCGTCGGTGCTAACGATCACACCCGACCCCAAGCCTTGCTCGCGGCGTTCACGCGGGGCCGGGCCTCGGCGCTCGGGAGGCTCGCCAAAAAACCGGCGGAACAACGGGTCGTCGAAAAACGGATTGGAGAATCGCTCGGTCCCCTCTTTCGCTTTCTGAGAGGAGGAAATGTTCACAACCGACGCACGGGCAAGCTTGGCTACGGCAATGAATGTTTCATTCGCGGGAAACGTGCTTGTCGCAGCGACCTGAGATGTAGCCGCCATCGCTTGCGGCGCTGCCGTCGTCATCTCGGGTGTCCGTTCTCCTGAACACTGAGTAAGTGTGAGGAGGAGGATGAGGCTCAGATGAACGGCAGTGGCCGGGACTGTCCGCCGTCGATGGATAGAGACGTTGACCCACATCATTGGGGCTTCACGCAAAGACGTGCTTTGCGACAATAGATAATGTGTCTCGTTGGCCAGTCAAGAGGATCGGGATGTGGGGCCTTGTACGTGCACATATGATGGACTAAGATTGTGCGCCTTTCGCACCGGCCAACAGGAGATTATCCGTTTATGACGACACGGAAGCAGGACAGGGACTCGCCATCGGCCCCGAGACCGAAGAATGAGATGGCCGTGACGGCCGACGTGCGGATTGAGCGTGACACCATGGGGGAACTGGCTGTTCCTGCTGGTGCTTACTACGGTGTCCAGACGGCGCGGGCGCTGGAAAACTTCCCCATCAGCGATCTCCGATTTCCGAGAGCGTTCATTCGTGCCATGGGATTGCTGAAGTCCGCCGCAGCCACTGTGAATCACTCGCTCGGGTTATTGGATAAGAAGATCTGTGACGCGATCGTCACGGCCGGCCGAGAAGTCATGGACGGCACGTGGGACGCCGAGTTTCCCGTGGACATTTTTCAGACCGGCTCCGGGACCTCAACCAACATGAATACGAATGAGGTCATTGCCAATCGTGCAGCCGAACTCATCGGCGCAACACGCGGGAGCAAGGCCGTCCATCCGAACGACCATGTGAACCTGGGTCAGTCGAGTAATGACGTCATCCCGACGGCGATCCATGTCGCGGCCGTCGATCTCATCGAACGGCGTCTGACCCCCGCTTTGACGCGCCTTCACCAGGCGCTCTCCGCCAAGGCGAGGGAGTTCGACGGGATCGTGAAGATCGGCCGCACGCATTTGCAGGACGCCACCCCTGTCCGGTTGGGCCAAGAATTCGGAGGCTACGCCCGGCAAATTGAGTTGGCGCTCGAGCGGGCGCGCCACGCGGAAGAGGTGTTGAGCGAAGTGGCGCTCGGTGGGACCGCCGTCGGGACCGGGCTCAACGCCCATCCGGAGTTTGCACGGCGCGCCCTGGCCATTGTGTCGGAGGAGATCGGCCGGCCGTTCCGCGAGGCCACGAATCATTTCGAAGCACAGTCGGCTCAAGATTCCGTGGTGCAGGCCAGCGGCGATCTCCGGACTGTTGCCGTGAGCTTGATGAAGATCGCCAATGACGTCCGGTGGCTCGGATCCGGACCGCGATGCGGGCTGGGCGAGATCGTTCTACCAGAAACACAGCCTGGATCGTCCATCATGCCCGGGAAGGTCAATCCCGTCATCGCCGAATCGGTCACGATGGTCGCCGCTCAAGTCATTGGAAATGATGTGACGATCACGGTCGGAGGGCAGGCGGGAAATTTCGAATTGCTCGTCATGTTGCCGGTGATGGCCTATAACCTCCTGCAGTCGATCGAACTGCTCGCCTCATCGTCGATGAATTTTGCGGCCCGGTGTATCGAGGGGCTGAAGGCCGATGAAGAACGTTGCCGGAATACGATCGAGAAAAGCCTTGCCATGTGCACCGCGCTGGCGCCCGAGATCGGGTACGATGCGGCCGCGAAGATCGCGAAGGAGGCGTATCGAACCGGGAAGACGGTTCGGGAAATCGCGCGCGCTCAACACGTGCTCCCCGATGAACGTCTCGACGCCCTCCTCGATCCCTGGCGGATGACCGAACCCGGCGGGCCTGTCGGCTCCGCCGGCGGCTGAACCACCGCCCTGGTCGATGTCCGACAACCCGCGCGCTGGAGCGCTTACCGAGTCCTTCCATTTTGACAAGCCGAAGAACCCTATGCTAAAGTCGCCAAATTCTTGAGGACTAATGCTTAGTTGGCGCGTTTAGGCGAGCCTAATTGTCGAGGAGGACGATGAGCAGCGCGAACTCCGATGAGCAACGCATGCACGTGGTAATCGTGGTGGGCGCCGGCCCGGCCGGCATGTCTGTCGCCAATCTCATGTCGAAGGCGGGCCATGAGGTCGTCATTCTGAACCGGGACATCAAGTTCGGCGGTCTGGCGGAATACGGCATCTTCCCAAGCAAGCTGAAGCTCCGGGGCGGCCTGCGGAAATCGTATTGGGAAATCGTCGAGCGCCCGAACGTCCATTATTTCGGCAACGTCTCCGTTGGACATGGGAAAGACCTCACAGTGGACGATCTGCGAAGCTTGGGTGCGAGCGCCATCGTCTTCGCCACCGGCGCGCAGGGCACCAAGACGATCGGCGTTGAAGGGGATTCGGCGGCCGGCGTCTTTCACGCCAAGGACGTCGTCTATCATTTCAATCGATTGCCGCTGCTCAGCGGCCGACCCTTTGAGATGGGAAAACGTGTCGCCGTCATCGGGGTGGGCGACGTCATGGTGGACATCGCGCATTGGCTCATCAAATACAAGCGCGTGGAGCAAGTGACGGCGATTGCGCGCCGTGGTCCCGTCGAACGGAAATACAATCCGAAAGAGATCCGGGCGATTTGTGCCAACATTGACCACGGAGCTCTGAAGGAAGAATTCGCGCGTATTCGGACGCGACTCGAGGCGGTCGGGCAGGACCCCGATAAGATCCTTAAAGAGATGACCGAGGAGTTCACGAAGTGCGAACCGAAGGTCAGCGAGACAAAAATGGGGTTCCGTTTCCTGGCCTCGCCCAAGCGCGTCCTTACCGATAGCCAGAACCGAGTGCGTGCGTTGGAGATCGAGGAGACGAAACTGGAGCCGAAAGGGCAGGATACGGCGGCAGTCGGCTTGAAGCAGTATTACGAGTTTCCGTGCGACAGTGTCGTCTTTGCCGTCGGCGATCGCGTGGATGAAACGGTCGGCCTTCCTTATAAGAATGGCATTTTCGTGACGAACCCTAAGCCGTCCGGCAATGATCCGGATGATTCGCTCTTTCAGGCTTACGATGAAGCGTCGGGCAAGGTGGTCGATGGCGTGTTCTTGACCGGTTGGGCGCGGAAGGCCAGCGAAGGCCTCGTCGGAATTGCGAAGCGCGACGGGGAGTGGTGCGCGGAAGTCATGGCGCGATACCTACAGACACAGCCCGCGCGGGAGCGGAAGGCCATTGAAGCTGTGCTGGACCGCCTGAGGAAGCACTTGCAGGAACGGAATGTCGAGACCGTGGAAGCTCACGAGTTGCGTCTCTTGGAAGCGGCCGAGAAGGAATGCGTGGAGCGAGGCGACTGTATCGGAGAATTTAAGTTTGCAACCAACCAGGAAATGATCGAGCGGATCCGGCAGCGGCAGACAGTCAAAGCCAGTTCGGGCTAGCTACCAGCTATCACCCCACCGCAGTTTTCGCCGCAACACGTCATAATAGGTGTGATCAGGGAAGCGGATGAGGCGCGTTCGATGCTCCGAGGCGCCGATCGTCACCGTGTCGCCCTGCACCATAGCAATGCCGACCTGACCATCAAACGTCGTCATCGCTCCCTCATCTTTTCCGGTCAAGACCACCTCGAGCGTCACCGTGCTGGGAATCACGAGCGGTCGGTGCGCCAAGGTGTGCGGGCAAATGGGCGTGAGCATCAAAGCCTCGACGGACGGATTGATGATCGGTCCTCCTGCGCTGAGCGAGTAGGCCGTCGAACCGGTGGCCGTCGCGATAATCAAACCGTCACCGCGAAGCCTGGTCACGAATTGGCCGTTGATCGAAATTTGGATTTCGATCATACGCGCGAGTGTTCCTTTGCTGACCACGACGTCGTTCAGTACGGTTGCATGCGCCACGTGCTCGCCGTGTCGATCGATTCGCGCGCGCAGCATCATCCGCTCATCGACGTGATACTCGCCGGCGAAGATTTTTGTCAGCGTCGGGTACAGCGTCTCCACGCTGACTTCGGTGAGAAATCCGAGTCCGCCCATGTTCACACCAAGGATCGGGATTTCGCGCTCCTCGACAAGACGAGCCGCGTTCAGCATCGTGCCGTCCCCACCGAGGACGATCAGCATGTCGGCGAGTGCGGCCATCTGCGGTTTCTGGTGCGGCATGGTTTCGCCGATCAGTGCCGCCGTCTTGTTGTCGAGCACCACGGTTTTCTCGCGCTCCCGCAGCCACGAGACGAGGTCTTTGAGAATCGGTTTGACGTCGGGGAATTTTGGCTTGGTGAGAATGCCGATCGTCTTCATGATGACCCTTGGTTTGGTGCGGAAGCGAACGGCGCGCGGGAAGGGCGATTTTATCGGCACGCCGGAATTCTTGTCAATGAATGGTGGCGCGGGCGCATGTGACGCATACAGATGGGGCATCGGCCCTTGACACGCTTGTGTTCGGTCGATAGAATTACGGCAAGAATTTCGATGGTTTTCCCACTGTTTCTCTCACCGCAGCATCCACAGAGGAGGTAGGATGTTCGAACGCTTCACGGATAAGGGTCGCAAGATCATCATCCTCGCCAGAGAAGAAGCTGAGCGCCACCAGAACGACTATCTCGGCACCGAACATCTGGTCTTGGCTATTCTCCGTGAAACGGACGGCATCGCCTTGATGATCATTAAGAAGATGGGCCTCTCCACCGAGCAGATTCGCCTCGAAATCGAGCGGAATCTGCCGAGCGGCGGGACCACGATGACGTTCGGGGAGATCCCGTTCAGCCCTCGCGTGAAGAAAGTGATCGAGTACGGCGTCGAGGAGGCGCGGCTCCTTGGCCACAACCATATCGGCGGGGAGCACCTGCTGCTGGGTCTGCTGCGGGAAGAAGAAGGGATCGGCGGAAAGATCTTGCGCAGCTTGGGCGCGAATCTGCTGACAGCGCGTCAACTCACCGTCACGTTTCTTCGGAAGTCAGCGCCTCGCGAGCGGGACCGCAAGAGCAATACACCGGCGCTCGATGAGTTCGGGCGCGACCTCACGCAGCTTGCGCAGGAAGGCCAGCTTGACCCGGTTATTGGTCGGGCCGACGAGATCGAACGCGTGCTCCAGATCCTGAGTCGGCGCACCAAGAACAACCCCGTGTTAATCGGCGAGTCCGGTGTCGGAAAGACGGCGATCGTGGAGGGTCTTGCACAGCGCATCGTGCAGTCGGAAGTGCCCGACAATCTGCTGTCGCGGCGCGTCATTGCGCTCGACCTCGGCTCGCTCGTCGCCGGCACGAAGTACCGCGGCCAGTTCGAAGAGCGTCTGAAGGTCGTGATGAAGGAAATCGCCCAGGCTGGCAACATCATCATCTTTATCGACGAGCTGCACACCCTGGTCGGCGCCGGGGCTGCAGAGGGTTCGATCGACGCCTCGAATATGCTCAAGCCGGCGCTCTCGCGTGGCGAGATCCAATGCATCGGCGCCACCACCCTGGATGAATATCGGAAGCACATTGAAAAAGATGGCGCGCTGAAACGGCGCTTCCAGCCGATCTATGTGCAGCCGCCGAGCATCGAAGAGACGATCCGCATCATTCAAGGTTTGCGTGATCGTTATGAAGAGCATCACGGCGTCGAAATCACCGAAGAGGCGATCGTCGAGGCGGTCAAACTTTCCGACCGCTACATTACAGATCGCTTCCTTCCGGATAAGGCTATCGACCTCATCGACGAAACGGGGTCACGGGCAAAGCTTCAGACGTACGCACTGCCGAACGAGCTGAAGGCGCTCGAGCAAGAACTCAAGAAGGTATCGCGCGAGAAGGAAGTCGCGATCTCGCTTCAGAACTTCGAGGAGGCGGTGAAGTACCGCGAGGAAGAGGAGCGGCTGCGGAAGTTGCTCGAAGAGTCCAAGCGGGAATGGAAGAAGAACCAGGAGAAGAATCGCCCGGTCATCACCAAAGAGGATGTCGCCTACGTCGTCTCGAAGATGACGGGGATCCCCTTGTTCAAGCTGGAGGAGGAAGAGTCGAACAAGCTCCTCAATATGGAGGAGTTCCTCCACAAACGAATCGTGGGACAGGAAGAAGCGATCTCGGCGGTGTGCCGAGCGATCCGTCGGTCGCGTGCCGGTCTCAAGGATGCGAAGAAGCCGATCGGCTCGTTCATCTTCCTTGGCCCAACGGGTGTCGGCAAGACCGAATTAGCGCGCGCCTTGGCGGAATTCCTCTTCAATACCGAAGAAGCGCTGATTCGGATCGACATGTCCGAGTACCAGGAAAAATTCACGAGCTCGCGACTGTTCGGGGCACCTCCCGGGTACGTTGGCTACGAAGAGGGCGGCCAGTTGACCGAGCGTGTACGGCGCCGGCCGTATTCAGTCGTGCTCTTCGATGAAATTGAAAAAGCGCACCCGGACATCTTCAACGTCATGCTGCAAGTGCTGGATGACGGCGTACTCACGGACAGTCTCGGGCGGAAGGTCGACTTCAAGAACACGGTCATCATCATGACCTCCAACTTGGGGACCAAGCTGATCCAGAAAGGCGTGTCCCTAGGCTTCCATCGAGAGCAGGGCGATCAGGATCGGCGGATCAAGGATGACGTGCTTGCCGAGTTGCGGCGGTCCTTTAGTCCGGAGTTCTTGAACCGTATTGACGAGATCGTCGTCTTCCATCCGCTCGAAAAGCAGCACTTGATCAGCATCACCGATATCTTGATCAAGGAACTGAACGCTCGTCTGCTCGATCGTGGCGTGCAGCTGGAGGTCGGCGAGGACGTGAAGCAGTGGTTGATCCAAGAGGGGTATCAACCGTTGTACGGCGCCAGGCCGATGCGCCGGACCATCCAGAAAAACATCGGTGACCCGTTGTCGGAGGAGCTGCTGCGCGGTCGCTTCAAGGATGTGCGGAAGATCAAGGTGGTGTTGAGGGACAATGCACCGACGTTCGTGGAAGCGGAAGCCATGGCAGGTGTGTAGCTAGCAGTGAAGATCCGGACGGCTGCACCGATCACCATAACGGAAGCCGTCGCCGGTTCGTGAGTACCGAAACGACCCTCGGATGCGCATCCGAGGGTCGTTTTGTCTTTAAGACAAATCGTCCGTCCACCCAGTATGATAGCGATATGATGTTGGCTAGACCGCTGATCTTGGGCATCGAAACGTCGTGTGATGAGACGGCGGCAGCGGTGGTTGACGGCCACGGCCGTGTCGGCGCCAGCGTCCTGTCGTCCCAGCACGATGTGCATCAACGTTACGGCGGTGTGGTGCCCGAATTGGCTGCACGTCGGCACATCGAGGTGATTGAAGGCATCGTGTCGGATGCGATGGCGAAGGCCTCAGTGTCATGGAGCGATCTAGATGCCGTCGCCGTGACGCGAGGTCCCGGTCTCGCCGGCGCGCTGCTCGTTGGCGTCACGTTTGCGAAGGCCATCGCGTACGCCCGTGGCCTACCCCTGGTCGCTGTCAATCATTTGGAAGGCCACATGGCATCGGCATGGGTGGAATGCCCGGACTTGCCGACACCCTGTGTGATGCTCGTGGTGTCGGGAGGGCATACGCATCTCTTTCTCGCTGAAGCACAAGGCAAGTATCGCCTCGTGGGACGGACGTTGGATGATGCGGCGGGTGAAGCCTTCGACAAAGGCGCCAAGATGTTGGGGTTGGAGTATCCGGGCGGACCGGCCATTGATCGCGAAGCCAAACATGGATGCGAGAATGCCGTCTCATTTCCACGGGCTTACATCAAATCAGGCAACCTTGACTTTAGCTTTAGCGGTCTGAAAACGGCATTGCTCTATCACCTGCGCAATCTCGATCGTGCCGGTCGTCCGAGGCGCGTCGCCGACCTTGCGGCTTCCTATCAGGAAGCGATTGTTGAGGTGCTGGTGGAAAAAGCCTTTCGAGCGGTTCAGCGCTTCGGCACGCCCTCTTTGGCGGTGGTCGGGGGCGTATCGGCAAATTCGCGGCTGCGGACGCTTCTCGCTGAACGCGCCGACGGCCTCGGGGTTCGGCTCGCCATCCCGCGCCCGGGTCTCTGTACAGACAACGCGGTCATGATCGCCGCCGCCGGCCTGCAAGCGTATCGAAACGGCCGTTTCGTAGGATGGGACTTGGAGGCGGACGCGGATTTGCCGCTCTGCGATACCCTGGACTCCTTGCCATTGCCGCGCACGGCCCGCCAGCACGAGCGGTCTACTTCGGTGCAGCGAGGATAACATTCCTACCGTCCTGGGAAACATTCACGGTCTCAAGCCGAGCCACCTGCTCCGCCTTCAACACCTGTATCGACGTCGGGTTCCGGTCGAGAAGGTCATCACGCCCGAGCTGGCGCGTACTTGTACCGAATTATCGGCGGAGATTCGCTCGCAAATCGGGCTGATCATCAACCGCCGCGGTGTTATCGAGCAGGTCATCGTCGGAAATGGCAACGAATTGGTACTGAACGATCTCTGGAAGTATCGAGTCGGTCAGCGATCGCTGCGCGGGATCCGGCTCGTGCATACCCATCTCAACAATGAGCCGTTGACCCAGGATGATTTGACGGATCTCGCCCTCCTTCGCCTCGATCTCATCGCCGCCATCGGCGTAGGACCGGATACGTTGCCTGCGTCGATATATGTCGCGCACCTGGTACCGGCCAATCCTCGAGGACAGCTCTACGAAATCTTTCCGGCCACGCCGTTTCATCAATTTCACCTTGACTACCAGGGTTTCATCGATGCACTCGAAGACGAGTTGGCGCGCGAGGCGGCGAGCCACGCCGTCAAGGCGGGAGAGGCGACGGCCATCTTGGTCAGCGTGTCGACGAAGAGTCGCGTGCTGCAAGAGGAGCGCCTCGATGAATTAGTCGAGCTGGTGAAGTCCGACGGCATGACCGTGCTCGATACCGTCATGCAGCGGCCGAAAGAGATCCACCCCAAATATCTCTTGGGGAGTGGGAAGCTCAAAGAGGTTGTGATGAAAGCCCTGCAACGGAGGGCCGACGTGGTTATCTTCGATCAGGATTTGACGCCGGCTCAAGTGCGGGCCATCGCCGATATCACGGATCTGCGGATCATCGACCGCACGCAGCTCATTCTCGACATTTTCGCGCGCCGGGCGCACAGCCGCGAAGGGAAAATTCAGGTCGAACTCGCGCAGCTTCGGTACCTCCTGCCGAGGCTCGCGACGGCGGGAAAAAGTACGACCCTCTCGCGTCTGGGCGGGGGCATCGGAGGCCGCGGTCCAGGCGAGACGAAGCTCGAAACGGATCGGCGCCGCGTGCGAGATCGCATCACGCACCTCGAGCACCAGTTGCATGCGTTTGCGCGGCATCGCGATCAGCGGCGGGCGCGTCGATCAAGGCGGATGCTGCCGATCATCTCGATCGTCGGTTATACGAATGTGGGGAAATCGACGCTGCTCAACGCCCTCACCGACAGCCATGTGCCGGCACAGAATCGCCCGTTTGAAACGCTCGATACGTCAAGCCGCAGGTTGCGGTTTCCCGAGGACCGTGAAGTGATCATCACCGATACCGTCGGTTTCATCCGGGACCTGCCCAAAGACTTGGTGGGCGCGTTTCGGACGACCCTCGAAGAACTGCTCGATGCCGACTTCCTGTTGCATGTCGCCGATGCGAGCGCGCGCGATCTGGACGGCCAGATCAAGGCGGTCGAGACGACGCTAAGCGACTTGGGATTGGACGATGTGCCTCGCCTCCTTGTGTTGAACAAGATCGATCGGTTGAGCGAAGAGGACGTCGACATGCTGCGGCGCCGCTACCGTGCTTTGGCGATCTCTGCCCTCCGGCCGGACACCCTTCCGCCGCTCGTCGCACACTTGGATCACGTCCTTCGCGAGCGCCACATGGAGATGCAAGGCGAGGTCCAGCTCGGTGAGCCGGTAGGACCGACAGCCGAGAGATCGTGATCATGCGTATCGTGTCACAAAGGCCTGCTGGGAGGAGCCAGGCGGGGACGAAAGCGAGGCTCGCGCGGATCCTGGCGAAGCTGGAGCGCGCCATCCCGAACGCGCGAGTCGAGCTCAATTACGTCTCGCCGCTCCAACTTTTGGTTGCCACGATCCTGTCTGCGCAATGCACCGACGAACGGGTCAATCAGGTCACACCCACGGTGTTCCGGCGGTACCCGAACGCCGCTGCATATGCCGAGGCCGATCCGGGTGAACTTGAGGCGATGATCAAGCCGACCGGGTTTTACAAGAGCAAAGCTAAGAGCTTAGTCGGATGCGGCAAGGCGTTGGTCGAGCGGTTCGGTGGCCAGGTGCCGAGAACCATGGAGGAGTTGGTGACGTTGCCCGGCGTGGGACGCAAGACGGCGAACGTGATCCTTGGCGCGTGTTTTGGTCAGCCCGCAGTCGTTGTCGATACGCACGTCACCCGTGTCGCGCAGCGCCTGGCGTTGACCCGAGCCGATGAGGCCGATGTCATCGAGCAAGACCTGCAACGACTGATGCCGAAGGAGTGGTGGACGCGCGGCTCCCAACGACTCCTGTTGCATGGCCGGTATACGTGTCTGGCGCGCAAGCCGAAGTGTGATCAGTGCGCGATCTACGACGAGTGTCGATGGGAAGGAAAGCAGCGCCGATGCTCAGAAGCATGACCGGATACGGGCGGGCGGAAGAAGCGTGGGACGGCGGCCACGTCACGGCTGAGGTGCGCTCGGTCAATCATCGATTTTGCGAGGTGGTGGTTCGGTTGCCGAGAACGTTCGCGGCGTTGGAAGAGGATCTCAAGAAAGCTGTGCAGGAGCGCTGTGCGCGCGGCCGGATCGAATTAGTGGTGTCGTTGAGCGGCAGCAAGGAATCGACAAAGCGTCTGAGTCTTGACCATGAATTGGCAAGACAGTACCATGGCCTCCTTCGCGAGTTGAAGAAACGGCTGCGACTCTCCGGGGCAGTGGATTTGGCTACGATGGCGGGATTTCGGGACATCATTACGGTGGTGGAGTATGCGGCCGACGAGCAACGATTGGCGGAACGGATCAAGGGGGCGACGAGCAAAGCGCTCAGCGCATTGGAGGAGATGCGCCGCCGAGAAGGCGTCGCGCTTTCTCAGGACCTGAAGAGCCGCCTCGCCTCCGTTCGAAACGTGGTGTCAGTCGTGGCGGAGCGGGCGCCGCTGGTGGCGCAACAGAACTTTGATCGGATGAAGAGCCGCGTGGAGAAATTGCTCGGCTCGACCGACCTCGACACCGCACGATTGCACCAAGAGTTGGCGCTCTATGCGGACCGCGCCGACATCACCGAGGAGTTGACACGGGTGGGGTCGCATCTCGACCAGTTCGAAGGCGCACTCGACAGCCGGGAGCCGGTTGGCCGGACGATGGATTTCCTCCTCCAGGAAATGGGGCGGGAAGTCAATACGCTGGGATCGAAGGCAAATGATGCCGCCATCGCGAGTCACGTCGTCAGACTGAAGGGCGATCTCGAGAAGATTCGCGAGCAAGTGCAGAATATCGAGTGAGGCCGGGTCTCCTGAGACGGTGAGCGATGAGCTGAGCGTTCACGCTCACGACTCACCGTCACGACAACATGGAACGACGCGGATTATTGTTCGTGGTGTCGGCTCCGTCCGGGGCGGGCAAGACGACGCTCTGTAAAGAGCTCGTGGCCACAGTGCCCGACCTCCGCCATTCAATCTCCTATACCACGCGCAAACCGAGACCCGGTGAGGTCCACGGCCGCGAGTACTATTTCGTCGATGACGCGCAATTCCAGGCGATGGTGGATCGCGACGAGTTTGCGGAATGGGCGCCGGTGTACGGGCACCGGTACGGGACTCCCCGGGCGGCCTTGATCGAGATGATGGACAAGGGCATCGATGTCTTGCTCGAAATCGATTCGCAGGGCGCGATGCAGATCAAGCGAAAGTTCGACGATGCGGTCTACGTCTACATCATGCCACCGTCGATCGAGGCCCTTCGTATTCGCCTGCAGCAGCGTGGCGGTGACAGTCAGGAGGAGATCAATCGCCGGTTGCAGAAGGCGCGCGAGGAGTTGTGGAGCTATCGGGAGTACTACTACATCGTGAAGAACGATGACATGAAGCAGGCGATCAAGGAATTAGAGTCGATCGTGCTCGCCGAGCGGATCAAGACCAAACGGTTGGATCTTCATTGGCTGGAAGAGAATTTCATTCGGGACAAGGACCCTCAAGCACGCACATCCGAGATGTCACAGTGAGTGAAGGAAGGAGCAAGGCCCTATGGTAGAGATGCTGTCGTTATTGCCAGAGAATAGCGTGAAACCATTCGATTCGCGGCATCGTCTGGTGATTGCGGCCTCGCAACGCGCCAAGCAATTGATGCAAGGCGCGAGGCACACGATGCCGTCGAAGTTCACGAAAGAAACGACGATGGCGATCGAGGAGATGCTGCAGGCCCGGTTGGAGTATCTCGTCGGAAAAGACGCCCGGCAGGCGATGAAGGATGCCAAGCGCGTGAGAGAAAGCGAGATCGAACGGATGGCCATGGCCGCGGCCACCGCGACCCTCGGTGAAGATGCTCGGGAGATCAAGAAGGAGCTGAGCGTCTACGTCGACGACTCACCGAAGGTCGAGGAAGCCGAAGGGGAGGCCTCGCCGGAATCCGAATCCGAGGGCGAAGAATAAGTGACACCGCCTGCGCCGCGATTCGCCGGTCTGCGCATTGTGCTCGGCGTGAGCGGCAGCATCGCCGCCTACAAAGCGGTGAGTTTACTTCGGACGTTGATTCAGGAAGGGGCCGACGTGTCCGTCGTGATGACGGAGGCGGCGACCCGATTCATCACTCCACTCACGTTCGAGGTCTTGTCCCGCCATCCCGTCGCCCTCGAGCTCTTTGCCGCGCACGAGCAGATGCTTCATCTGTCCCTTCCCGAACAAGCCTCCGTCATGGTGGTTGCCCCGGCGAGTGCGAATCAGCTCGCCAAATACGCCGCCGGGCTCGCCGACGATCTGCTGAGCACGATGGTGCTCACTGCGCGCTGTCCGTTGATCGTTGTGCCGGCGATGGATGGCGGGATGTGGGACCATCCGGCCGTGCAAGCGAACGTGGAGGCGCTTCGCCGCCGCGGTGTGACCGTGTTGGATCCGGAGGAGGGGCCGTTGGCTTCCGGACGCGTGGGCAAGGGGCGCCTCACCGAGGAGACGACGATCCTCGATGCGATCGAGCGGGTACTTGCGCGACGCCGTGACTTGACCGGCGAGCGGGTCCTGATCTCGGCAGGGCCGACGCAAGAGCCGATCGACGCTGTACGGTTCATTTCGAATCGTTCGTCGGGCAAAATGGGTTTTGCACTGGCGGAAGCGGCGCGGGACCGCGGTGCCGAGGTCATCGTGGTCAGCGGCCCGACGACCGTGGCGCCCCCGGCGGGTGTCGAGATCATCCCCGTCGCGACCGCCGAAGAGATGTCCAAAGCGCTGCACGCGCGCTTTTCGTGGGCCACGGTGCTGATCATGGCGGCGGCGGTCGCCGATTTTCAGATCGCCGGACCGGAAGCCCGGAAGATCAAAAAACAAGAAGGGCGGTGGCACGAGCTGAAGCTGGAGCCGACCGAGGACATCGTTGCCTCGCTGGTCCAACGGCGCACCACGCAACGCATCGTCGGCTTTGCGGCGGAAACCGAGCGGCTCATCGAACATGCCACCGAGAAGCTCCGGCGAAAAGGATTGGATGTGGTGGTGGGAAACAACGTCGCCGAAGCGGGTTCCGGATTTGGATCCGAAACCTCCGCTGCCGTGCTGATCGATCGCGAAGAACGCGTGACGCGAATTCCAATGATGCTGAAGCGTGAGCTGGCCGATCGGATCCTGGATGTCGTGAAGGCATTGGGCGAGAAGAAGGCGCGTTCGTGATGCCGACCGTGTTCTCCGATCACGATCTTTCGCCAGGTTCTGTTTGACCGTTCCCGCCGCCGCCTGCTAGAATGGGCGCCGTTTTGTGGCTTCCCCGGTCCGCTGGTCCTCCTCCTACGGATGATCAACATTCTCGTACTCCATGGTCCGAACTTGAACCTGCTCGGAGCCCGAGAGCAGTCCGTGTACGGCCAAGCATCGCTGAAAGAGATTGATGCCTCGATCGAGGATTTGGCGAAGGAGTTGGGGGTGCGGGTCGACATCCGCCAATCGAACATGGAGGGCGAATTGGTCACGTGGATTCAGGAAGCCCGACATCGGTTCGACGCGGTGATTCTCAATCCCGGCGCATACACGCATACCAGCGTGGCGATTCGCGATGCGATCGCGGCGGTTGAAGTGCCGGCCATCGAAGTGCACATCAGCAACATTTACAAACGCGAGGCATTCCGGCACCGGTCCTACATCGCGCCGGTTGCGTTGGGGCAAATCAGCGGCTTCGGACCGGCCGGGTACTTATTAGCGCTGCGCGCGGCCGTTGATCATCTTCGTACCGCATCATCATCCTGACGAGGACAGGGAGGACTGTTTGTGATTTCGACAGCGGATTTCCGAAATGGCGCGCGGCTGCTCATTGAAGGCGAACCCTTCTACATCGTCGAGTTTCAACACGTGAAGCCCGGCAAGGGCGGCGCGTTCGTGCGCACGAAATTGAAGAGCTACAAGACCGGCAGCGTGCAGGACAAGACCTTTCGTTCGGGGGAAAAATTTCAAGAGCCGGATCTCGAAGAGCGCGAAATGCAATTTTTGTATGCCTCGGGCGATGCGTATACGTTCATGGATACCGAGACGTTCGAGCAGTTCACGTACGACAAGAAGCAGTTGGGGGACAACGCGGATCTCCTGAAAGAGAATACGGTCGCGAAGATTCTCATCTACGAACATCGACCGCTCGCGGTGGAGTTGCCGACCTTCATCGAACTCAAGGTCGTCGACGCCGAACCCGGTGTACGAGGTGACACGGCGTCTGGTGGAACCAAGCCGGCCGTCGTCGAAACCGGCGCGGTCATCAAGGTGCCGCTCTATTTGGAAGTCGGTGAGGTGATCAAGATCGATACGCGCACGCGCGAATACGTGGAGCGGGTCCGGTGAGAAAGGCCAAAGGCCGAGAACGTGCGGCGAAGGGCCGTCGCTCGCCGCCACCGTTCCGCCCCGCCCCGCCTGCACCTTCGCGTTCGGTCGATGGGACCGATGATTTGGCCGGCCAGAGTCGGACCATCCAAGCCTTCATCGATTTGCTGAAGCAGCACAATCTCGCCGAGTTGGAATTCGCCCAAGGCGAGTTTCTGATTCGCCTCAAGCGCGAGGTCTCCGCGCCCGCCGTAGCTCCCCGTTCTGATATGCCGGCACAAGTCGGTCAGCCGGCCGCGCCCGAGAAGCCGTCCAAGCTGTCGCCGGAGCAAACAGAAGGGCTGGTGACGATTACCTCTCCCATTGTGGGGACGTTTTACCGGTCCCCGTCGCCCGATGCCGATCCCTATGTCGAGGAAGGTGATCTTGTGAAGAAGGGCCAAGTGCTCTGTATCGTCGAGGCGATGAAGTTGATGAACGAAATCGAATCCGAAGTGGATGGGCGGGTGGTCAAAATCTTGGCCGAGAGCACCAAACCAGTCGAGTATGGCCAGCCGCTCTTTCTCATCGATCCTGCTCACACGACCTGACCGTGCGGACCATTCACGTTACTCGTGCAGGCGAACCGACCTACCCATTCCGTCAGTGTGACAAGCGGCGATCAACGGGGAGACCGTCGTGTTCAAGAAGATCTTAGTGGCCAACCGCGGAGAGATCGCCCTCCGCGTGATTCGGGCCTGTAAAGAACTCGGCATTCAGACCGTCGCGATTCACTCCGATGTCGATGCCAATTCGCTCCATGTCCGCCTGGCCGACGAGCACGTCTGCGTCGGGCCCGCCGACGACGGTCTGAGTTATCGCAACATTCCGAACGTCCTGAGCGCCGCGGAAATCACCGGTGCGGAAGCCATCCATCCCGGGTACGGGTTCCTTTCGGAGAATGCCCACTTTGCCGAAGTCTGCGAATCGATCGGCCTGACATTCATCGGGCCGACATCCGAAAATATCGCCGCGCTGGGCGATAAGGCCCGCGCACGCGAGATCATGATGCGCCGCGGAATTCCGGTCATGCCGGGCAGTCCCGGAGAGTTGCACAGCGAAGCGGAGGCGTTGGAGGCGGCCAAGAAGATCGGCTTTCCGGTGATCATCAAGGCATCGGCTGGCGGCGGCGGTCGCGGGATGCGCGTCGTCAACAAGGAAGAGGACTTGATTCGGGCGTTTCAAGCCGCGCAGACCGAGGCGAAATCGACGTTTGGCAATGAAGCCGTCTATCTCGAACGCTACTTCATCGAGCCGCGCCACATCGAAGTCCAGGTCCTGGCCGATGAGCGGGGGCGCGCGGTCTATTTGGGGGAGCGCGACTGTTCGATTCAGCGGCGCTATCAAAAGTTGGTGGAGGAGACGCCGTCACCGGCCGTGGATGAGCCATTGCGACGTGAGATCGGCCGGGTGGCGGTCGAAGCGATCAAGGCGGTCCATTACCGCAACGCCGGCACCGTGGAATTCCTGCTCGACAAAGACCACAATTTCTATTTCATGGAGGTGAATGCGCGGATCCAGGTGGAGCACCCGGTGACCGAAATGATCACCGGCATCGACCTCATCAAGGAGCAGATCCGTGTCGCCGCGGGCCTTCCGCTTCCATTCCGGCAACAAGAGATTCGCCTGACCGGCCACAGTTTCGAATGCCGGATCAATGCGGAAGATCCCGAGAAGTTCACGCCCTGTCCTGGGCTGATTACGCGCTATCATCCGCCCGGCGGCATCGGGGTGCGAGTCGACTCCGCGATGGAGTCCAACAGCACCGTCGTGCCGCACTACGATTCGATGATCGCCAAGCTGATCACCCACGGCCAAGACCGCGAAGAAGCGATGGCGCGCATGCGGCGGGCATTGGATGAGTTCGTCATCGAGGGCATCAAGACGACGATTCCCCTGCACCGTCGCATTTTCAACGATGCGGAATTCATGAAAGGGCGCGTCTCGACGAGCTTCCTCGATCGCCTTCTTGCCAATCAAGCGGCGCCAGACAAGTAACGACGTGGCCGCTCACGCTCGGCCCGGCTTGCGCGGGCTGTACGTCATCCTCGATCCCCAGGTCGTTCGCGGGTTCTCCCTCGTCGAAGCGCTGCGTCTGGCGACGGCCGGCGGGGCTCGACTCTTTCAATATCGTGATAAGGTTTCCTCGCCGCGTGACGTGTACCGGTCCGCCGAGCGGTTGCGGCAGGCGGCCGACGACGCAAAAGCCTTGTTCGTTGTGAACGATCGATGCGATATCGCGATGGCGGTCGATGCGGATGGCGTCCATTTGGGGCAGGATGATCTGCCGGTGCGCGATGCGCGGACGATCCTCGGGCCGTCAAAGTTGATCGGCCTCTCGACCCACACGGCCGAGCAGGTGCGTGTGGCGCCGAATGATGCCGATTATCTGGGATTTGGCCCTATTTTTCCGTCATCGACGAAGCGGGATCATGATCCCGTCGTAGGGATCGAGGGATTGCGTACTATCCGGACGCTGACTCGGCGACCGATTGTCGCGATCGGGGGGATCGACGTCGAGCGGGCCTCCGATGTCATGGCCGCGGGTGCGGACGCCGTCGCGGTCATCTCCGCCATCTGGACGGCGCAGGATCCGGCCGCCGCCGTCGCCGCCCTCATTCAGCGCCTTTCAGTACACGATCCGCCAAATCCACGATAGCGGGCGACCTCGCCAACTGTTCGATCCCAGGGCGCCACGCCGTCTCGAGAGCCGGATCATGGTCGAGAGGACCCAAGACCGGCACGCCGCTGAACCCGCGCAAGAGATCCACCGTCGAGGCGACCTGTTCACCCTCGACCGGCCTCATCACTTTCCCTGCCGTGTTCAGAACGAGAGCCAAGATCGGCCGGCCGGTGCGCCGAAGCGCTTCGAGCGTCAGCAGCGCGTGGTTGACGCCGCCTAACGCCGCTCGGCCGACGACGACGACAGGAAAGGCGAGCCGTTCTATCAATGTCCGGACATTGGCGCCCTCGGTGAGCGGGACCAGTAGCCCACCCACGCCTTCGACCAACACAACATCCGTCTCTGTCAGACCAGCGATCCGATCGACGATGAGATCGACGTCGATCGAGACGCCCGCGGCGCGGGCGGCCGTGAGCGGGGCAACCGGAAGCCGAAGCCGATAATGAGGGATGCCCGACATGTCATGACAGGGAGCGACGGCGTGCAGTTTGTCGACGTCGGATTTCCGGCCGGCCTCCTCGACGCCGGTCTCGATTGGCTTGAGCGCGACGACGCAGAGGCCGCGCTCGCGAATGGCATACGCCAATGCCGCGGTCACGACCGTCTTGCCCACCGCTGTATCGGTGCCCGTCACGAAACAGCCGATCATGATGCCTCGTATCCTGTCGAACGAGAAGCGAACACGATCAAGGAAGAATCCGGCTATCGAGGTTCCACACCTGTCCGGACACGTCGCGTGCCGTCGCCAACGTCACAATGCACCGAGCAATCTCCTCCAGGTCGGCGGGGCGATGCAACACGTGGTCGTCGAACTCGGCCGGCAGGGCGGACGCCGCGAGTTCCGTCGGATGCCAACCGGGGCAGACGAGATTGACCCGGATATTGTGCTCACCCCACTCCCGCGCGGCCGTTTTCACGAGGCCCAGAAGTCCCGCTTTCGACGCGGCGTACGCGGCTTGTCCCCGCTGGCCTTGGAAGCCGGCGTACGAACCGATGACCACGATCGATCCGCCGCCATGTGCAGCCATCCAATGCCCGCCTGCTTGGAGAGAGGAAAATACCCCGCTCAGGTTCGTCGCAATGACCGAGGCCCACTCGTCCAGCGGCAGCCGGACCAACAGACGGGTCGGCCCGATGCCGGCATTGCACACCAAGACGTCCAGGCCGTGCGACGACTCCGCATATTGGTTGATCATCGCCTGCATGTCGCGGTGCTGCCGTACGTCGGCTTGACAAATGACAGCCTCGCCGCCGGATGCGATGATCTCAGTCGCGGTCTGTTCCGCTTCGTCCTTTCGGTCGCGGTAGTGGACGCCCACCCGCCACCCGGCGCGGCCGAACTGAAGAGAAATTCCGCGTCCGATCCCGCGAGAGCCACCGGTGACGAGTACGACCGAGCGCGGCGAACGAACGCCGGAATGATTGGTGACCATCTGCGTATTATTCACAACGTTGTCTGGCAAGGCAATCTGCTTGCTGCTCTGCGGACGCTTGTGTTACCGTTTTAGGGTATGAGCCTCCTCGTAATGCGCGCAATGATTGTAAGCGCGATGGTCGCCGTCGCGAGTGGGGCCTCCGTCCACGCGATGGATCCCGCGCTCCCGCCTGGCATCGAACGAGTCGGTAATGCCGAGGATTACTTTCCCGACGCCATCGGGCTGCAGTGGCGGTATCGTGGAGAAATCGTGGAGGGCCCGCTTCAGTCCATTGGCCGAACGGGCTTCGTCAATATTTCCACGGTGAAGGGGACCGACAAGGTCCGAGGCGTTTTGGTGAAGGTGTTTCATGACACCAACCCGGGCAATCATGGGCCCTCGGACAGCTTCTACCGTCGGGACCTCGCGGGCATCGTGTACTACGGCTCGGAGCCCGGCACCTCGATTGAGAAGCAACTCGTTCCCTATCAGATCGTCCGTTTTCCCATCGATATTCCATCATCGTTCCAGCAGTTCGACCGGAAGGGATTGGATTTTGGCAGCGACTTGGACGGCGATGAGGTGAACGAGCAGGCCGACATGCACGCAATCGTGACGGTGCTCGGCAAAGAGCCGGTGACCGTCCCGGCCAGGACCTATCCAGAGGCGATCCGGATCGAAGCGAGGATGACGATGCGCATCACGCTGTCTGCCGCCAAGCGCTCGGTGATCGGCAGCGACGTGATGACGGCGTGGTTTGCCAAAGGGGTGGGACTGGTCAAATACGTCGAGCGCCAGGAACTGCCGCCGTTACGATCCGATCGCGGGATGGTGACCGAGATTACGGAAGAATTGGAATCGATGACGACGAATCCTCGGGCGAGTCGGGTTCCGTAACGACCTCATCCCAACTCAAAATTCCGAGGGTGCAAAGCCGCGCCGGATCGTATTCTCACTGACCACCCGGGTCACCAGGAATTGTAAGAGATACTCCTCGCCTCCGGTTTTCGCACCGACCCCCGAGAGCCGATGTCCGCCGAAGGGCTGCCGTGCGACGAGCGCCCCGGTGATGGACCGGTTGATGTACAAGTTCCCCACGTCGAACGAACGCCGAGCCATGTCAATGTGCGCGGGGCTGCGCGAATAGAGCCCGCCCGTGAGGGCATAGCACGAGTCATTAGCGAGCGCGAGTGCCTCTTCGAATGACCGAGCGCGCATGACGGCGAGCACGGGTCCGAAAATCTCTTCCTGCGCGAGGCGGTGGCTGCGCTCGATATCGGCGAAAATCGCGGGGCCGACGAAGTAGCCCGGACAATCCACTTCGCGACCGACGACCAGTCGGCCTTCCTGTTTGCCGATCTTGATGTACTCCTTCACTTTCGCCAGTGCCCGCGCGTCGATCATCGGACCGACACTGGTGCCCGGCTCATCGGCCGGGCCGATGCGGAGGCTCAGGACGGCGTCCGTGAGCCGGCGGAGAAAGACGTCGTAGATTGATTCATGGACGATCGCCCGGGAGCAAGCGGAGCACTTCTGCCCTTGATACCCGGTGAAGGACCGAACCACCCCGAGGACGGCCTCATCCAGGTCAGCCGTCTCATCCACGATGATGGCGTTCTTTCCTCCCATTTCGGCGATGACCCGTTTGACCGCCCTGTCGCCAGGTTGGACGTCGGCGCTGATTTTCAGAAGTGCCAAGCCGACGTCCTTCGAGCCCGTAAAGGCGATCAGGTCGACGTTCGGATGCGTGGCGAGTGCGCGACCGATCTCGGGGCCCCCGGGCAAGACCTGTAACGCCGTCTTCGGGACTCCGGCCTCATACAACAGCTCGGTCAACAGCAGGCCGAGGATTGAGGCCCGCTCTGAGGGTTTGAAGAGGACGCTGTTGCCCGTGACGAGTGCGGCGGAGACCATGCCGGTGGGAATCGCCAGCGGGAAGTTCCACGGGGCGATGACGACCGCGGTGCCGCGAGGATCGTAGAACACCTCGTTCAGTTCGCCCGGCTCATGTCCAAGGCGCCTCGGTTCGGCAAGCCGTTTCATCTCGCGGGCATAGTACTCCAGAAAGTCGATCGCCTCGGCGACGTCGGCATCGGCCTCTCGCCACGGCTTTCCCGTCTCGAAAATTTCCCACGCAGCCAACTCGAATCGGCGTTGCCGCATCAGGCCGGCGGCCTTGATCAGCCGATGCGCGCGCTCAGCGGCGGGAACGGCGCGCCACTGTTGATCGGCCCGCACGTACTCCACCGCGCGCCGTGCATCTGCCTGATCGGCTGTCGCCACGCGGCCGATGATTTCATCGGGGCGGCCGGGGTTGCGAGAGGGAACTTCGGCTCCTGAGGCACGTTGGCCGGCGAGGTCGACGGCGAACCGCTTGCCGAAGCGGTGGCGTACCTCCTCAATCGCTTGCTGCATCGCCGCGCGTGCCGACGCCTTGGAGAAGTCCGTGTGCGGTTCATTGGTGAACCGATCCGATAGACCGGCGGGCCTTGGAGCGGCGGACGCGACTAGCGGTGGACTCAACAGACGTTCCAGCGGCTCGTGCTCGGAGTATTCCTTCCGTAGGAACGATTCGTTGGAGGTATTCTCCAACAGCCGACGAACGAGGTACGCCATGCCGGGAATCAGTTCGCCGACCGGCGTGTAGAGTCGCAGGCGCCGGCCAGATGCCACGACCGCATGTTGGAACGGTTCCGCCATGCCGTAGATCATTTGGTACTCGTACGCCTCGGGAGGAACCCCCATCGTCTGTGCCGCCGCTTCCGCATGAGCCAGGCTCCGAAGGTTGTGCGTGCCGAACGCCGGCCGGACGATGTCGATGTGTTCAAGCAGCAGACGGGACAATCGCTCGTAGCTGGCGTCGGTTTCCGCTTTCGATTCGAACACCGGTATGGGCCAGCCCCGTTGTTGATAGCGGATCATCTCGGAATCCCAGTACGCGCCCTTCACGAGCCGCACGCCGATCGGGCTGCCTCGCGCCCGACCCCACTCCAACAACCGGCCAAGGTCCGCCTCCGTCTCCTTTAAATAAGCCTGCAGTGCAATCCCGGCATACGGGTAGGACCGGTACGGCTCTTCTGTAAGGATTCGCATGAAGATGGACAGCACGAGATCCTTGAATTCCGCCTGCTCCATGTCGAATGTGATCGACGCGGGCAGGGTTCGGCCGAGGTCGAGCAATGGACGCAGCCGCGCGGCGACCGCCTCGTACGAACCCTCGGGATCGATTGGATCGAGTTGTGAATAGAGCGCGGACAGTTTGACGGAGAGATTGACGCGCGGAATCGGCCCGAGATGGTCGCGCTCGGGCAGCGGCGTGGCGGGCCAGGTGGCCGTCGCTTTCGCCAAGGCGTTCAGCGCCGCGACGCACTGATCGCGATACCGGTCCGCTTCAGTTTCGGCCACGCACGCCTCGCCAAGCAGATCCACAGAGAAGGTCCGGCCCTCCTTCCACATCCCGGCCAGCGCCGGCTCGGCATCCTCGGGGCTCACGCCGGCAATGAACAGTTTCGCCATGTTCAAAATTTGCTGGCGCATTGATGGCGCGCTCATGCGGGCGCCAAGTTTCGTGGAGGACAACAGACGCATGCCCCACTGGACCACGCCGGCCGGCGCCGTGAGGTTGCCGAAATATTCTTCGATGAGTGTGGCCAAGCGCGTATCGTCCGCGACCGCCGGCAGCACGTCGACGAACCGGAACAACCGAACCTTGAACGTCTCGTCCTTCATGGCCCAGTCGAGTAGCGCATTCGACCACCACCGCCGCTCGAACAGAGCCGGCGATTGACCCGCCGCCCGCTCGGCCAAGGCGCGACCGATACGGACAATATCGGGTTCGAATGAGGCAATGTCAGGCTTCATACGTCAATGGGTTAGACCATCCCCTGTTCGTACTATACACTTTAGCGGGTGGAAAAATTTTAGTTGAAAAGGTCGATGCCATTCCTCTAACATGGCACCGCCTTTTTCCCTGCTTTTGCCATTCGCAACACGTTCATCGGAGGAGACAGTGGCGACAGAGACCAAGATTGATTATATAACGATCGTCCTATTTTTCACCGTCACCTTGGGGGCTGTCGTCGGAGTCCCGGTGTTCGGCGTCGTCTACGGGTTCACGACGTTCGATTGGGTCCTTCTCGGCGTCCTATACGTGGTGACAGGGCTCGGGATCACCGTCGGGTATCATCGTCTCATCGCCCACCGTAGCTTTGAATGCCAAGACTGGGTCAAGGCAGCCCTGCTGATCGCCGGGGGCTGGGCATTGGAAAACTCGGCCTTACGCTGGTGTGCCGATCACATTCGGCACCATGCGAAGTGCGATCAGCCTGAAGACCCGTACAATGCGACGAAAGGGTTCTGGTACAGCCACTGCGGGTGGCTGTTCGTCGATACGCCGCATCGGGAAGAGAAGTATGAAAGCCGGCTGCGCAAGGATCCGCTGATCATGTGGCAGCATCGATACTATGTCCCGATCCTGCTGTCCGGATTTGCCGTACCGCTCGTCGCCGGTTATCTCAATAATGGTTGGATGGGCGCCGTGAGTTGCTTCTTGCTCGCCGGCGTGGCGCGCACGTTTCTCGTGCTCAACTCCACGTTCTGCATCAATTCGATTTGCCATCTGTGGGGCGCGCAGCCCCACGGCAACTTCGACAGCAGCCGGGACAGTTGGTGGATCTCGGTGATTACGTTCGGCGAGGGCTATCACAACTATCACCACATGTATCTCCGCGACTACCGGAATGGCCCTGAGTGGTACCACTTCGATCCGTCCAAGTGGCTGATCTTCACCCTCTCCAAGCTGCGCCTGGCCTATAATCTCCAGCGGCACCAAACCTAATTCTTGGCGCGACCGTCGTCGTCAGATCAACCAGCGACCGTGGCGCGCCAGACCGACCTTCCGGCCATGGCACTGGATGCCGGAAGCGGGGTCGCTTCGCGAGACTTGATTTCACGTCTTGGCGCGACCGGCGTCATCAGATCAACCAGCGACAGTGACGCGCCAGGTACCGACCGGTCGTGGCGATTGATCACCGGAAGCGAAGCGCATGCGCGATCAGATGTAAGTTCTTGGCGCGACCGTCGGTGGTTGACACGCGACCGTCACCCGTCAGACGGACTTTTCCGGCCATGGCACTGGATACCGGAAGCGGGCGCATGCGCGATCAGGATCTAGCCGGACTTTTTTGCGCTCTCCCGCCGTTGTCTGCTTGTCTCGCTGGAAAGGCATGACGTATCATGAACCAAGCGGTCCGGCGACGACTTGCGACCGGGCGTCTCTGGTAGGCGACCAATCGAGCGATGAAGGAGAAGTAAGCCATGGCTGACGCAGCAGCCGAGCAGGGCCAACAGGAGCGTTTGATTCCAGGCGTCCAGCACGTCATTGCGATCAGCAGTGGGAAAGGCGGGGTCGGCAAGTCGACGGTCGCCGTGAACCTGGCCGTCGCTCTCCATCAGCTTGGCGGCAAAGTCGGATTAATGGATGCCGACATCTATGGGCCCAACATCCCGATGATGATGGGCGTCACGAAGCCGCCCGAGCAAACGGACGGAAAGATCCAGCCCGCCGAGAGCCACGGCGTGAAGTTGATCTCCATGGGCTTCTTCGTTCCCGAAGAGACGGCGGTGGTGTGGCGCGGGCCGATGGTCCACACGGCGATCCAGCAGTTCTTCCGCGATGTCGTGTGGGGCGAACTCGACTATTTGCTCGTCGATCTGCCACCCGGCACCGGCGATGCACAGCTGACGATCTCCCAGGTCGTTCCTTTGCGTGGGGCGATTACCGTCACCACCCCTCAGGAAGTGGCGCTCCATGACGTGCGCAAGGGGCTGATGATGTTTCAGAAGGTCAACGTCCCGCTGCTCGGCCTCGTCGAGAACATGAGCTATTACGTGTGCAAGCACTGCGGGGAACGCGAAGACATCTTCTCGACGGGCGGCGGCGAACGTGCGGCGGACAAGCTCGGCATTCCATTTCTGGGTCGCATTCCCATCGATCCCGCCATCCGCGCCGGCGGGGACACGGGGCTGCCCATTGTGGTGGCCGATCCGGCCTCGCCGCAGGCCAAGGCTTTTCAAGAGATCGCAAAGAAAGTCATGGCCGCACTGGGCGCTGAACCGACGCAGGGTCGACCGAAGACGATCGAGAGCTTGCTTCAGAAGATCAAACGTCCGAAAGGCTGACGGCAACGGAGGAGGAGACGATGGGAGCATTCAAGCGCGCGGCCTGCGCCGCGGACGTCAAGCCCGGAACCGGAATCGTGGCGGAAGTCGAGGGCCAGGCCATCGCGCTCTTCAACGTCGATGGGACCTACTATGCGATCGATAACACGTGTGTCCACCGCGGCGGCCCGTTGGGCGAAGGTGAACTCGAGGGCGATGTGGTGACGTGCCCGTGGCACGCATGGCAGTTCAACGTGAAGACCGGCGTGTCCCTCAACAATCCGGCGGCGTGCGTGAAAACCTACCAAGTCAAGCTGGAAGGCGACGACATCCACGTGCTGCTGTAACGGCGCTTCCTTCCTTTTCGCTCGCCTTCATTTTCACCACGGCCCTGTAGGTCTCCCGCCTTCTTGTCGTCACTCCCGCCGTTGGGCATAATGCCTCATGGACCGCGACGACCTGTTCGACCTCTACCGGCAGATGTTGCTGATCCGCCGCTTCGAGGAGAAGTCGGCGGAAATGTACGCCCTCGCCAAGATCGCCGGCTTCCTCCATCTCTACATCGGTGAAGAAGCGGTCGCCGTCGGCGCCATCGCGGCGATTCGGCCGGACGACTATGTGATCACCGCCTACCGCGATCACGGTCATTGCCTTGCCAAGGGCTCCGATCCCAAAAAAGTCATGGCGGAGCTGTTCGGGAAGGTCACCGGGCTCTGCAAGGGGAAAGGCGGCTCGATGCACTTGATCGACGTCGACCGTCATTTCATGGGCGGCTATGCGATCGTCGGGGGCCACCTCCCGCTGGCCACCGGGCTTGCATTTGCTGCACAGTACGAGCAGCGCGACCAGGTGGTCTTGTGTTTCTTCGGCGAGGGCGCGTTGCCGAGCGGGCAGGCGCATGAAGCCTTCAATCTCGCGGCGCTGTGGAAGCTTCCGGTGATCTTTATTTGCGAGAACAACCGATTCGGGATGGGGACGCCGGTGCATCGCGCCGTCGCGATGTATGACGACATTCTCGACACGGGACGGTCGTATGGCATCCAAGGCGAACGGGTCGACGGGATGGACGTCCTGACGATGCGCGAGGTCACGCGTCGCGCTGTCGACCGGGTGAGGCAGGGCCAGGGGCCCTATTTCCTCGAGGCCATCACCTATCGGTTCATGGGACATTCCATGGCCGATCCGGCGCATGGCCATTACCGCACGAAGGAAGAAGTCGAAGAGGAGCGCAAGCGCGATCCCTTGATCCTGCTCAAGCAGACCATGCTCGACAAAGGCCTCGCGAAGGAGGAAGACTTCAAGCACCTTGAGCGCGAGATTGCTGCGGTCGTCGCCGACTGCGTGAAATTTGCCGAGGACAGTCCGTTTCCGCCTCGGGAGGAACTGCACACGGACGTGTACGTGGAGTAGGCATGCCGACCCTGCTGACATATCGGGAAGCGCTCAACCAGGCGATGCGCGAGGAGATGCGGCGCGACCCCACGGTGTTCCTCATCGGCGAGGAGGTGGGCTACTACCAAGGCGCGTTCAAGGTCAGCAAGGGGTTCGTGGAGGACTTCGGCCCAAAGCGCGTGCTCGATACGCCGATTACCGAAGCGGGATTCACCGGGCTTGCGATCGGGGCCGCGATGGCGGGCCTGCATCCGATCGTCGAGTTGATGACGTTCAACTTCGGCATTCTTGCGATGGATCAGATCGTCAACAACGCCGCCAAGATTCGCTACATGTCGGGCGGGCAGCTCTCGGTCCCGATGGTGATCCGTGGGCCGGGCAGCGCGGCGCACCAATTGGCGGCGCAACACTCCCAGAGCCTCGAAGCGTGGTTTGCGCACGTGCCGGGCTTGAAGGTGATGGCTCCCGCGACCCCGCACGACGCCAAGGGCCTGTTGAAGAGCGCGGTGCGCGACCCGAACCCGGTGATCTTTATCGAGGCGCAATTGCTCTACGCGACAAAAGGCGAGGTCGCGGACGGCGAGTACACGATTCCGATCGGCCGGGCGGAGATCAAGCGAAGCGGACGTGATTGCACGGTGGTGGCGTATTCGAAAATGCTCTTGCTCGCGCTTGACGCGGCAAAAGCCTTGGAGAAGGACGGGATCGACATCGAGCTCGTCGATCCGCGCACGTTGAAGCCGCTCGATCTCGACACGATCGTCACGTCCGTGAAGAAGACGGGACGGCTCGTGATCGTGGAGGAAGGTTGGCGGTTTGCAGGTCTCGGCGCGCAGATTGCCGAGAGCGTCTACAGCGCGGCGTTCGACTATCTCGACGGCCCGATCGTGCGCGTGACCGGCGAAGACGTGCCGATGCCCTACACGCGCCCGCTCGAAGACGCCGCCATTCCAGACGTGGCGCGTGTCACCGCCGCGGTCAAACGGGTGCTCGGTCGCAATTAACCCTTATCATGGAGGCCGCGATGCCTACCGATGTGGTCGTCCCTCGGCACATCGAAGTGACCGAGATGATGGTGCGATTGTACGTGTTTCTCGCAAACTACTTGGATCGGTGTGTGAACGAGTCGGCCCGGCAGACCTATCCCGAAGAGGAACTGCAGGCCCATCTCACCGAGACGGTGGAGCGGCTGTCGGAAATCCTTTCCATCAATCGCGTTGTGAAGGCCAAGGTTGAAAAAGAATGTGATGAAATCCTGGCGCTCGGCTCTGCGTGTCTGAAGGCGGGGGGCAGCGGCACCATGGCGGAAGACATCAAAACCGCGCGCAGCGTCTTGCAGAACAAGATGATCGCGCTGAGTGATGTGCTCGCGGTGTTTCGGTCGATTTGAAGGCAATGGTCAACAAACCCTCGGTCATCGAACAGTACCAGGTGGCTGGGCTCGATGAGCGCGAGCGGGGCTTCAACCGGCAGATCGATATGGAACAGGTCGACGGCGGCATTCGCGCCGTTCTTCGGTACGAGAAGACCTTGATCGAGACGCGGGCGTGTGCGACGTCGGCGGAGGCCGTCGATGACTTGATTCGGATGTTGCGCGAGCGCGGCTATTCCCAATTGCGCAGCCGGCTGAATTTTCGTGGAACGATCTATTTGGGAAGCCAAGAGCCGTGGATCGAGCATCCCGATCCAGACGGTGGAGACACGGCCATTCCGACAGTCGGCGAACAATTAGCCCGCCGGAGCGGATGGATCCGTCAGATGCTGTCGCTATTCGTGAAACGTTAATCGGTAATTGTTAACACTGAATTCGAACATCAGCATGAGAAGGATGCTCAAAAAGGTCGTCCAACAAGGCCGCAGCCGAAGTCAACACCGGAGGCGTACATCGTTCTCACCCACCCACCCCGAGCCTGCCAAGACAGGCTCTCAACCCGTGTGGGGTACGTTGAGGGCGCACGGCGCGACGAATAAGTCGCGCCGCGTTTGTGGGCGCCGCCGAGATGGTGAGGCGGCAGGGACGTTGACGAGGCGAGAACGCGGTTGGCGGCCTTTTTCAGCATCCTTGGAGTAATCGATGCCCACACGTGTTGTCATGCCCAAGCTCACCGACACGATGGAGGAAGGCACCGTCTTGTCGTGGAAGAAGAAAGAAGGCGAGACCGTGGCCGCCGGGGACGTGCTCGCCGAAATTGAAACCGACAAGGCCGTGATGGACTTGGAAGCGTTCGGCTCGGGGACGTTGCGGAAGGTCCTGGCCAATGCCGGCCAAACGGTGAAGTCAGGCGCGTTGATCGCGGTGATCGCCGAACCCGACGAGGACATCAATGCCGTCCTCTCGGAATCGACTCAACCCGGGCACACCAGTGGACCGGAGGTGAAGCCGAAACCAGGCGCCCAGGTCAAGGCGCCACCTCAACCGGCGGCGAAGGCTGAGCCTGACGGGAAGAAACGTGAGGCTCAGCCGAAGGTCGAGGCGAGGCAGGAAGAAAAGTCGCGCGCTGAAGAAAAGCCACGGGAGGTCAAAGCTTCTCCCCGCGCCCGCATGTTAGCGGCGGAACGCGGCATCGATCTCCGCACGATCAAGGGCACCGGCCCCGACGGCCGAATCATCGAACGCGATATCCCGGACGTCAACCGCGAAGCGCCGGCACGGAAAGTTGAGCCGGCCGCGGCAACCGATCGGCCGCTGAGCCAGATGCGCAAGGCGATCGCGCGCACGATGACCCAGAGTAAGGCGCCCGTGCCGCACTTCTACCTGATGGCCGACATCGACATGGCGGAGGCCGAGCAGATAAGGGCACAGATCAAACAGAGTCGTCGGACCCATCCGAGCGTCACCGATTTGCTCGTCAAGGCGGCGGCATTGGCACTCGCCAAGCATCCGAACATGAATGTGAGCTTCGCCGGCGAGAGCCTGAAGCAGCATGGGACGATCGATATCGGGGTCGCGGTCGGGATGGAAGAAGGGCTCATCACCCCTGTGATCCGGGATTGCGGCCGCAAGTCGCTCTGGGACATCGCGCGCGAATCGCGGGAGCTGATCGAGCGGACCAGAGCGCGCAAGCTCCAGCCGGCTGAATACAGCGACGCGACGTTCACGATCTCGAACCTGGGTATGTTCGACGTCGACAACTTCATCGCCATCCTGGTTCCCCCACAGGCTGCATCACTTGCCATCGGCGGTATCACGGACGCACCGATCATCGAACATGGTATGGTACGAGCAGGCCGCCGGATGAAAGTGACCTTATCCTGCGATCACCGTGCGGTGGACGGCATGCAAGCCGTGCAATTCTTGCAAGAGTTCAAACGAATCATGGAACACCCGATCGAGCTGTTGATCCCGGAGGGCGAATGACCTTCGTGCCGATCGATCGGCTTAGCCGTCCCTCTGATGCTGCTCCCGCTCGCCGCCTCCCCCCATGGTTCAAGGTCAAGATCCAGCAAGGACCCGACTACCGGGACATCCGGGCGATCATGGATCGCCTCAAGCTCCACACCATCTGCGAAGAGGCCCGGTGTCCGAACGTCTGGGAATGTTGGAACAGCCGCACCGCCACCTTTCTGATCCTCGGCGATATTTGCACCCGACGCTGTCACTATTGCTCCGTCACGACCGGCCGCCCGTTACCCATTGATCACGAGGAGCCGCGTCGTGTGGCCGAAGCGGTGCAAGCCCTCGGTCTGCGCCACGCGGTGATCACATCCGTCAATCGAGACGAGCTACCGGACGGCGGGGCGGCCCTCTTCGCTGAAACAATCCGACAGATCCGGCGGTTGATCCCGACATGCACCGTCGAAGTGTTGATTCCTGACTTCGAAGGCAACGAGACCGCGCTCGCAACAGTAATCGACGAGCGGCCTGACATTCTCAACCACAATATCGAAACGGTGCGCCGCCTCTTTCCCTCGATCAGACCGCAAGGCAAGTACGATCGGTCGATCGAGTTGCTGGGGCGGGCCAAGGCCATGGGCGCGTGCACGAAATCCGGATTGATAGTTGGAATGGGCGAGACGATCGAGGAGGCGCGTGAGGTGATGCGCGATCTGCGGGCTGTCGGCTGCGACATCATGACCCTCGGACAATACCTGCAGCCCACCAAGCAGCATCTCCCCGTCGCCCGCTTCTATCATCCGGATGAATTTCTGATGCTCAAGGAAGAAGGTCTCGAACTAGGCTTCGAGCACGTCGAGTCGGGACCCCTTGTGCGAAGTAGCTACCATGCCGGTGACTTGGCGCGATAGGATCGGTCTGTTGGCAAACCTGGCGCGCCCCGGCGGGAAGGTTGTTTATCTGGTGGTTCCTGTCACGCCAGGTAAAGGTTGGTATCTGGCGCGTCACAGTCGATGGTTTTACGTGTGATGAAGGTCGCGCCAAGAAGGAAAAAAAGAGAGTCGCGAAGCGACCCTGCTTCCGGTGATCACGTGCCATGACCGGTTGGTACCTGGCGCGTCACAGTCGATGGTTTACGTGTGATGAAGGTCGTGCCAAGAAGGTTTGACTCTGTTCCGACCAGCCCCCTATAATGATTCGACGGTTCTGAGCCCACTCTTTCCCTCTGCATGATGGCGTTCTCCGCGCATCACCTCGTCCAACGTTTCCAGGGTCTTGCCGCGCATGTCCGGCATGCGTTTGCAGTGGCGCCCGAGGGCCAGCCATTGACCGCGGAGGAGTTGGCGTTGCTCGAGCGGGTGGCCGATGCCGTCGTCCGACGCGGGATGGCAATGCCCTCGGTGCTGTTTCTGGAATCCCTCGGGCCGATGAATTTTCTCGGCAGTCAGGCCCTGCATTTCTTCACGCCGCTCCTCGACGTCGTGTTCCCACAGCGTGACGTGGAGCGTATCGCGCTGTTGCTCGAACGCCGCGATACGCTCACCCGCCTCGCCGCACTCATCGAAGCCCGGGCCGATGCTCAGCGGGTATCCGGTCAGCGATGACGTCTGCCGCCTCTGTGGATCGGCCGCTTCAGACGATCATCGCCACGGATTGCGGCAGCACCACGACCAAGGCCATCCTCATTGAAAAGACGCCGAACGGGTACCGCCAGACGTTTCGCGGCGAAGCGCCGACGACGGTCGAGGCGCCGTTTGAGGACGTGACGCGCGGCGTCTTGAACGCGATCGCGGAGGTCGAAGAGTTGTCGGGCCGGAAGATTCTCGACGGCGAGAAGATTCTGACCCCGAGCGGGATCGGAGGGAATCCGAAGGCGGGCGTCGATATCTACATTTCGACCAGCAGCGCGGGAGGCGGTCTGCAGATGATGGTCGCGGGCGTCGTGCAGAACATGACGGCGGAAAGTGCGCAGCGGTGCGCCTTGGGAGCGGGCGCGATCGTCATGGATGTCCTGGCGGCCAACGACGGTCGGTTGCCGCACGACAAGATCGAACGGATCCGCTCACTCCGGCCCGATATGATCTTGCTGTCCGGCGGAACGGACGGGGGGACCATCACCCATGTGGTGGAGATGGCCGAGTACATCGCCGCGGCCGAACCGCAGCCGCGCTTCGGCTTGGGCTATCGGCTGCCGCTCATCTATGCCGGGAACAAGGACGCGCGGCCGCGGATTCAAGAGATCCTCGGGGAGAAGACGGCGCTGACCGTCACCGAAAACATTCGCCCCGTGCTCGAACGGGAAAACCTGGCGCCCGCGCGCGACAAGATCCACGATCTGTTCCTGGAGCACGTCATGGCCCAGGCGCCCGGCTACAAGAAACTGATCTCCTGGGCGGGCGCGCCCATCATCCCGACGCCGGCGGCCGTCGGGATGATCATGGAAAGTCTCGCGCGCCGCGACGGCATCAACCTGATCGGTGTCGATATCGGCGGCGCCACGACCGACGTCTTCTCCGTCTTCAATGGGATTTTCAATCGGACGGTCAGCGCGAATCTCGGCATGTCGTACAGCATCTCGAACGTGCTCGCGGAAGCCGGTCTTGCGAACATCATGCGCTGGGTGCCGTTCAGTTTAGAGGAACAGACGCTCCGCAATCGCATCAAGAACAAGATGATCCGGCCGACGACCATTCCCCAGACATTGGATGAGTTGCAGATCGAGCATGCGATCGCGCGGGAGGCGCTCCGGCTGGCGCTCGTGCACCACAAATCACTGGCGACAGGGCTCAAGGGCGTGCAGCAGGAACGGACCATCTCGGACATCTTCGAGCAACGCACCTCCGGCGCGACGCTGATCGACATGGCGAAGCTCGACTTGATCGTCGGGAGCGGGGGGATTCTCTCCCACGCGCCGCGCCGGGTGCAATCCATGCTCATGATGGTCGATGCCTACGAACCGCTTGGCGTCACCACATTGGCCGTCGACAGCATCTTCATGATGCCGCACCTCGGCGTCTTGAGCACGGTGAACGAGCACGCCGCCACTGAGGTCTTCGTCAAGGATTGCCTCGTGTATCTGGGCACGTGCGTGGCGCCGATCGCGCGCGGCAAGGAGGGCGAACGCTGCCTGGCGTATACCGTGACGTTCGAAGGCGGACGAACGGCCGAGCAAGGCGTGCTGGCCTTCGGCGACCTCAAGCTGATTCCCGTGGGAACCGAGGAACGCGCACAGATCGAGATCCGCCCGGCGCGAACCGTGGACATCGGAGCCGGCAAGGGCGAACCGGTGACCAAACCGGTGAAGGGCGGGGTGGTCGGCCTTCTGCTCGACGGCCGTGGTCGATCACTGCAATTGCCGGTGGAGTCCCATGCCCGCGTCGCGGCGCTCACAAAGTGGTACCGGGCGGTGGGACTGTACCCGAAGTAGATAAAGAAGTGCTGAGTGCTGAGTTTTGAGTGCTGAGTGAGGAACCGGCCATGAGAAAAGTGGAAGGATGCAGGGCACTCATTTTTATTCCTGGGTCTTTACTCAGCACTCAGCACTCATAACTCAGCACTCATTAGAAGATGGGTCATTCCTACACGCCCGGCTTGACGGTGACGGAGCGGACGGTCGTCCGCAAGCGACGGCTGCTCCCGATTCCCGGCACCGTCCTCGTGCAGATCGGCGATCGCGTCGCGTCGGATCAAATCGTGGCGCGCACGGAATTACCGGGGAAGGTCCACCCGGTGAACCTGGCCAATCTGCTCGGCGTGGCACCCGACGAAATCGGCGACTATCTCATCAAGAAGCCCGGGGAGTCGATCGCCAAGGACGACGTCATTGCCGAGAACAAGCCGTTCATCAAATGGCTGAAGACCGAAGTGCGGGCGCCGATTGCCGGGACGTTCGAATCGCTATCGGCCGTGACCGGCCAAGCGATTCTCCGCGAACCGCCGCGCGCGCTCAATCTCCTGGCCTACATCGATGGGACCGTCGTCGAGGTGCAGCCGACGCACGGGGTGACGGTCGAGACGCCGTGTACCTTGATCCAGGGCATCTTCGGGATCGGTGGTGAGACGTGGGGCGAGCTGATGATGGCGGTCAAAGCCCCCGATGAGGTGCTCGTGCCCGAGAAGCTGGATCCGAAGATGAAGGGGAAGATCGTGATCGGCGGCTCGTTTCTGGGCGCGGAGACGATGACGCGCGCACGGGATCTCGGCGTCGCGGCGCTCGTCGTCGGCGGTATTCACGACAAGGATCTGCGCGAGCTGCTGGGCTATGATCTCGGTGTCGCGATCACCGGCACCGAGCGCGTCGGGTTCACGCTCGTTCTGACCGAAGGATTCGGCACGATTCCCATGGCGGCGAAGACGTTCAAACTTCTCCAGGCTCATGCGGGGCAGAAGGCGTCGATCTCCGGCGCCACGCAGATCCGCGCTGGGGTGATCCGGCCCGAGCTGATCATTGCGCGCGGTGACGGGACCCGGCCTGCCGTCGAGGACACGGGCGATGATTCCGAGCGCGGCGGCTTGCAAATTGGCGATCAAGTCCGCATTATTCGCGATCCCTTGTTCGGGAAGATCGGTCAGGTGGTCGGACTACCGCCGGAGTTGACGAAGATCGAAACCGAGAGCGACGTGCGGGTCCTTCAAGTCCAATTCGCGGACCAGAGCGTTGCCACGATTCCACGCGCGAACGTGGAAATCATTGAAGGCTGATTGGAGCCGTTGTTGAAGCGTCCCTCGACGAGCAGCAGATTCTGGCTCGCTGGTGTGCTCCTTCTCCTTCAGCCCGCTCCTTCCTTCGCTGACCCGTTACCGCCGCCGCAACACGTCCAGGCGTTCGATGCGCCGAGCGATGCCGGCGGCGCGATCGTCCTTGTCTGGTCGCCCGCGCCGTACGACAGTCCGGGCGTGAAGTACGAAATTCGCGTCAGCAATGGCTTGCAGGACGTCCCGTCGGGCGGGAAAGTCCTCGCGCAATTCGCCGCCGACACCCATTATACGAAGGACGCGAAGTTGCCGTGGTGGACGCGGCCGGCGAAAGCCACCGATCACTATTACGTCGTGAAAAGCGGCAAAGGCATGGAGTTGAAGAACGGCGACGCGTACGCGTTCGTGGTCGCGGCCGTCCGAGGCGAGGAACGCAGCGAAGCGCCGGCCGTCCGCGCCGTGCCGGGCCCGAACTGGGTCAATTGGAATCAATTGAACAACTTTTTCGTCGTACTCATCTTCGGTGCGGTCGTCGTCGGCTCCATTCAACAGGCCAAGCGGAAGGAGATTTTTCTGCGCCGCATTCCGGGATTGGATGCAGTTGATGAAGCCATCGGGCGGGCGACCGAGCTCGGGAAGCCGATCCTTTATCTCACCGGCGCGGGCGATATGAGCGAGCCGTCGACATTAGCTGCCGCCGTGATTTTGGGGCGCGTCTCCAAGCGCGTGGCGCTGTACGAGACGGATTTGATGGTGCCGCACCGTGATCCGATCGTGATGGCGGTGTGCCAGGAAATTACGAAGCAAGGGTATCTGGAGGCGGGAAAGCCCGATGCGTTCAAAGAAGATTCCAACTTCTTCATCACCACGGATCAGTTCAGCTACACGGCGGCCGTGGATGGCCTCATGCTGCGCAAGCAACCGGCGGCCAACTTTTTCATGGGGTCCTATTTTGCCGAGGCCCTGTTGCTGACCGAAACTGGGGCGAGCACCGGTGCGATTCAGATTGCGGGAACCGACTCGGATCACCAGTTGCCGTTCTTCGTGACGACCTGCGACTACACGTTGATCGGCGAAGAGCTCTATGCCGCCAGCGCCTACCTCTCGCGCGAACCGGTACAGGTTGGGACGCTCCGCGGTCAGGATATCGGTAAAGCAATCGTGCTGGGCGTGATTCTCGTGGGTTCGCTGCTGGCAAGTGCCGGCGTGCTGTTCGGTACCGACTGGCCGTCGGTCGTGCTCGATCTGTTCAAGGACTTGAAATGATCTTCCTTCGCCGCCAGTTGCCGCTGCTGATCACGTTCGTGACCGGTATCATCTTCATCGCGCAGTACTATGTCCCGCATCCGGCGTCCGAAGAGCTGCTCACGACCGTCAACAAGTGGCTGCAGATCATCGGCGGCTTCGCGTTGGTGCTCGGCGTCACGAGCCTGTTCCATCAGCACGCGGTCAAGATTCGCCGCCGCGAGCCGGGATGGGGCTACAGCTTCGTCCTGTACGCGGGGATGGTGGGGACCATCGTCGTCGGCCTGGCCGTCAACGGCAAAGAGTCGATGGACGGCGGCATGACGGCGTTCGGCTGGATTTATTCGTACACGATGGTGCCGCTCCAAGGGACGATGTTCGCGTTGCTGGCCTTTTTCATTGCGTCGGCGGCGTATCGATCCTTTCGGGCGCGAAGCCGTGAGGCGGCTGTCCTGCTCGTCGCCGCGATCATCGTCATGATGGGCCGCGTGCCGTTGGGCGAATACCTCGTGCCCGTGACCGGCGACATCACCCAGTGGGTGCTGAACGTGCTCAACGCGTCGGTCCGCCGCGCCATCCTGATCGGCATCAGCCTTGGCGCCGTGGCGCTCTCGCTCAAGATCATTTTCGGGATCGAGCGGTCGTATCTCGGCGGCGGCAGGGAATAGGACACAGTGCTGAGTGATAAGTGCTGAGTAGCGAGAGATGAACGGCTGAGCGCTGAGTGGACACGGATGACCTTGGCTGAAAAAATGTTGCGGCTCGATCGGCGGGTGATCTTCCTGCTGATCGGCGTCTGCACGTTGATTCCGCTTCTCTACCCGGTCGGGCTGGCCATCAAGGTGTCGCCAGAGGTGCGCGGCGTCTACGACTACATCGAATCGCTGCCGGAGGGCAGCGTGTTTCTCCTCTCCCTCGACTTCGACCCGGCGTCGAAGCCGGAGTTGTATCCTCAGGCGGTCGCGCTCTTGCGGCACGCGTTTCGAAAAAACCTGCGCGTGATCGGGATGACGCTGTGGGTCTCGGGTACCGGGATGGCCGATCAAGTCGTCACTCAAACGGCGCGAGACATGGGAAAGGTGAACGGGAAGGATTATGTCTTTCTCGGGTGGAGCCCAGGCGTCAGCTCGTTGATCATCACGATGGGCCAGGATCTATACAAGGCGTTCCCCAGCGACTACTACGGCAACGCCACGAAGGACCTGGCCGTGCTGCAGGGCGTCCAGACGTTACGCGATGTGAATTACGTCGTGAGTCTTGCGGCGGGCACGGCGGGGATCGAAACCTGGTACGTGTTCGGCAAGGACAAATATCGCTTCGAATTGGGTGGCGGCTGCACGGGTGTCATCGCGCCAGGCCTCTATCCGCTTCTCCGGAGTGGACAGATCAATGGCTTGATTGGTGGCCTGCGCGGCGCGGCGGAATACGAGGTGTTGATCGACAAGAAGGGGCGGGCGGTGGCCGGCATGGACGCGCAATCGGTCACGCATTTCACGATCATCGGCCTCGTCATCCTCTGTAACGTGTTCTATCTGTCGCTGCGCCGGCAACGAACGGAACGACCATCATGAGCACGGAGCTGTTGCTCGGCGCGTGGGTGGCGACCGGGCTGACGATCTTCATCTTCACGTTCCTGTACAAGGACAACCCGCTGTTCAAGCTCGCCGAGCATCTGTACGTTGGCATCTCGGTCGGCTACACGATCGCCAAAGCCTACGATACCGTCGTGGTGCGGTTGATCTACGAGCCGATGGTCAAGGAGGGGGACTGGTCCTTGCTGATCCCGCTCGGCATCGGCGTCCTCATGCTCGCGCGCTACGTCCCGAAGGCCGCATGGCTCTCGCGAATCGCCTTCGCGTTCGTCGTCGGCGTCGGCTCGGGCCTGGCGATTCCACGGGTGATCTCCTCCTATGTGTTGAAGCAGATCGAGGATACCGTGCGGCCGTTGGTGTCAATGACGCCCGATGGCCTCACCTTTACCGCGAGCCTGCTCAATCCCGCGAGTAACTTGAATGCGATTCTCCTGCTGGTCGGCGTCGTGTCTGTCCTCTTCTATTTCTTCTTTTCGATTGAGCATACCGGCCCGGTGCATGTCGCGGCCCGCACCGGCATCGTCTTTTTGATGATCGCTTTCGGCGCCGCCTTCGGTTATACCGTCATGGCCCGTATGTCACTCCTGATCGGCCGATTGAGCGACCTCATCGAGTTCGCTTCGCCGCTCTACTACCGGGCTTCGCTCGTCCTCGGTGTGGCGACGATCATCGTGCTGGTGGTGTGGGCCAGACGGCGGCCGGACGACGGGCCGAGGGAGTCCCAAACGTCCTAGGCCATTGCAACGCGGCCGTTTTGTCGGGTACGATGCCTGGCCATGGCACCACCGACGAAAGACGCGCGACAGTTTCCGGCGCTCCGCAACCTCCAATACTCTCCGCTCAAACAGAACGACGAGCAGTATATCGTCCTCTGGGACCCCACCGGCTTGAGCACCGAAAAGCTGATCATCCCCTTGAACTATTTCTACATGATGCAGTTTTTCGACGGCGAGCATTCGCGCGAGCAGATCGGTGCCGAGTATCTGCGGAAGTTCGGCGAATTCCTGATGCCCGATCGTTTGGAGAAGCTGATCGCGGATCTTGATGACAAGTTGTTTTTGGAAGGGGAGCGAGTCGAACTGGCGCGGGCGGCCGCGATCGAGGCCTACCGACAGCGACCGTCGCGGCCGGCGCGGTACGCGGGGCAGGCTTACTCGGCCGATCCGAATCAGTTGAAAAAGGACATCGACGGCTTCTTTACATCGAAAGAAGGGCCGGATTGGCGGCCCTCGTCCAATGCCGGGAAGTCGATCAAGGGCATCGTCGCGCCACACTACGACATTCGCCAGGCGGGCCCGATCTACGCCTGGGCGTACAAGGAAATTCGGGATGCCCAGACACCGCCCACCTTTCTCGTCATCGGGACGGCGCACGCCGGATTGCAGCACGGCTATGCGTTGACCGACAAGGATTTCGACACGCCGCTTGGGACCGTATCGATTGACCGCGATCTGGTAGGTTCGATTCGCAAGCGTGGCGGGGCCTCGTTTTTCGAGGAGGAGTTGAGCCACCAGCACGAACATTCGATCGAATTTCAGCTTCCCTTCCTTCAGCATCTTGTCGGATCGAAGCAGCCGATCACATTCTTGCCGATCTTGACCGCCTTTTCGCCCGACGACTTGGCGGACCTCACACTCAAAGATCACGTGGAGTCATTTCTGCAGATCCTTCGGGACGCGATTGAAGACACAGGTCAGCCCGTCTGTGTCGTGGCCAGTGCCGAGCTGGCCCACATCGGCCTGCGGTACGGCGACAACAAACCACCCACCGATTTTTCCTTCCACAAATGCATGCAGGCCGACCTGGAGATGCTCAAGTACGTCGAGCAGCTTGACGCCGACGGCTTTGCGACGTTCATTCGCCGCGAGGGCAATGCGCGCCGCATTTCCGGGTTCGCCGCGATCTACACACTCCTGAAGCTGATCCGCGCCGAGAAGGGCGAGGTTTTGCGGTACGACCGTGGCGTCACGGACCAATTCAACTCCACGGTGACCTACGCGAGCATGGCATTCTACTGACCGTTGTCGCCCCGCTGGATTTGGGCAGCCGCCTTTTAGTACAGTACTTTTCTCGTGATCCTCTACGGAGTGACCGATGGACCGATCCTTGCGTTTGATCGAAACCATCCAACGCCTGTCCTTCGCCCGGACCCTCACGGACATCCAAGCCGAGATCAGGAAAGAAGCGCGTGATTTGCTCGGGGCCGACGGGGTGACGTTTATTCTCCGTCGTGACAACACCGTCTGTTACGTCGACGAAGACGCCGTCGCCCCGCTGTGGAAGGGCCAATCGTTTCCCGTGGAGTGCTGTATCTCCGGGTGGGCCATTCGCCATCGGCAGCCCGTCGCGATCCCGGACATTTATGCCGACACGCGGATTCCGACGGATTTGTACCGCCCGACGTTCGTGAAGAGCCTCATGATGGTGCCGATTCGCATGGATCAACCCATCGGTGCGATCGGCGCCTATTGGGCTCGGCCGCATGCCGCGGCCGCCGAGGAGCTGCACTGGCTGCAGGCCTCTCGCCGACAGCACCGCGCTGGCCTTGTCCAACATCGAACAGCGACGGGAGCTGGAGGAGCGGAGCCGGCTGCTGCAGCTCGCGCACGAGCCGATGCTCATCCGGAAGGTCGATGGGACGATCCTGTCATGGAACGAAGGCGCCCGCGAACTGTATGGCTTTACCGAGCACGAGGCACTCGGGCGGATCAGTCACGACTTGCTGCGGACCGTGTTCCCTTCAGCGGTCGCGGATGTGGAGCGCGCGCTTGAGCAACAGGGTGTCTGGAAGGGAGAGCTCACGCATTCCACCAAGCACGGTCGGGCGGTGATCGTCGAAAGCCGAATGCAATTGTTGCCGACGGAGGCCGGTGCGTCGATCGTGCTGGAGACGAATCGGGACATGACCAGACGGAAAGAAACCGAGCGGGCCTTGGAGCAGACGGTCGCGGAGTTGAAAGACAAGGTGGCCGAGCTGGAAGCCTTCCACGATGTCGTCGTCGATCGAGAATTGCGTATGATGGAATTGGAAAAGGAGATCGAACGGCTTCGACGGGTCGTCGAACAGGTGAATGCTCCGGAGAGGCGCTGACTCCCCGCTACGTTTTCTTCTCGGTCTGCCGCATTCGAATCTCCTCCAGCAATCGAGGTGAGATGGTCTCTGCACGGGAGAAATCGTGCCGGGCGGCCGTCGGTTCATTCAACGCCAGATAGACCAAGCCGCGCGCCAAGTAGGCTTCGGCATTCGTCGTGTCGAGCGTGATCGAGAGCGACGTATCCTGAAGTGCGCCGATCAGATCGCCCAATTCCAGTTTCGCAAGCCCTCGCAGCATGTACGGCTCGGCGTAGTTCGGTGCCAATGCGACCGCTCGGCTGGTATCGTCGACGGCGGCATGGTACTCGTGCAGGGTGAGGAGAATCCGACCGCGCGCGGCATACGCGTACTCATAACGCGGGTTCAGGTCGATGGCCCGAGCGAGATCATCGATCGCCCCACGGGTGTCTTCCAAGAGAAAGCGTGCCCAGCCCCGGTTGGCATAGCTCACCGGGTCGTTCGGATCCAAGCTGATGGCCTCCGAATAATCCTCGACGGCTCCCGGCAATTCCCCCAACGAGACGCGCGTGCGTCCGCGCGCGAGAAATGTACGGGCCGAGCGCTCACCTAACGCAATGGCTTCAGTCAGGTCGCGGACGGCCTGTTCGGGGCGTCCGCGCTTGAGGTTGACTTCGCCTCGCAGCACGTACGCCGAGGCCATCGTGGGATTGTTGTGGATCGCTTCCGACAGATCCGATGCCGCCCACTCGACGTCGCCTTTCAGCAGCTTGACCCACCCGCGGTTGACCCGGGCCGCGGCATGGCGGGGATTGCGGACCAAGGCCGCGTCCGCATCGGAGAGCGCCCCATCGAGATCACCGACCTGGATGCGCAGATGGCTGCGGGTGCTATAGATGTCCGCATCCGCGGCGCCGAGCGCCACCACCTGGTTGTAATCCGCCAACGCGTCGTGCCAGTGACCGAGATCGACGTGAATGGTGCCGCGAAGAAGATACGCCCATGCGTGATGGGGCGCCAGCCGAATGACCTCTGTCAGATCGGCCAAGGCACCTTGGGTATCGCCGAGTTTCCGCAAGGTGCCGGCCCGGTTGGCGTAAGCCAGTAGATGTTGCGGAACCAATCGAAGCGCCTCTGCATTGTCGTCGAGCGAGCCCTGATAGTCCTCCAGATGGTACCGGGCGACGGACCGAACGATATAGGCGTCAGCCCAGTCGGGATTGCACGCGAGCGAGGCGGTCGCGTCGGCGTCCGCGCCCTGATAATCGCGGAGCTGAAGTTTGACGGCCGCACGGGTCGCATACGCTTCAGCCTGCTGAGGCGCCAGCTCGATCGCCCGGGTCGCATCCTCGAGCGCCCCTTCATAATCACGCGAGCGGTATTTGGCCTTGGCGCGGGTCGCATAGGACATCGCGGTGGCAGGCCCGTCATCGGTCTCGATCGCGGCCGATGGCACGCCAGTCGGCGATGGGCGGAACGGAGGGACATTAGTGGAGCGTGAAGCGCAGCCGACGATCGCCACACAGGCAGCGAGCACAACAATCCGACACAGAGTGCTGGGTGTCACGAGGCCTCCACAACCGGCTTGATTGTGCGCCGGTGCGACGGAGCGCGCCTATCATCCGTTGGGAAAGGCCGGCGGACGTGGGTCCTTACAGCAAAGCGAGTAGCAACGATGGGAGGAGCGACGGGCTGGCGCGGTGGTCTAGAATGACCCGCGTTCTAAGTGTACGCACCTCGGGAGAGGGAAGCTATTCCTTGACGGTAATGAACATCTCGACGGGTTCAAGGGGGTTGTCTTGTTCATCTCGGGGAAGGGCCACGATCTTATCCGCAACTTCGATGCCTCGATAGACCTCGCCGAACACCGTATAGCGCCGGTCGAGCCCGCTGGAATCGGCCACGCAAATAAAAAACTGTGAGCCGCTGTCGTTGAAGTCCCGCGTGCTGTTGCTCTCGCGCGGAAGTTTCGCCATCGAGAGGGCGCCGCGTTTGTGCGGGCGGTCGTTCGGCTCCGGAGGCAGCGCGTAGCCGGGCCCGCCCGTCCCGTGCAACTGCCGATCCGGGTGCTTGCTCATCGGATCGCCGCCTTGAATCATGAAGCCGGGGATCACGCGGTGGAACCGGAGGCCGTTATAGAAGCCGAGATTGGCGAGATTGATGAAGTTCTCGACGTGGCGCGGGGCGTCTTCCGGATAGAATTTCACGAGCATGTCGCCAAATCGCGTCTTGATCACCGCCCGCGGGTTCTTCTTTTCGAACTTCACTTGCATTGCGGAGGAATGTAACAAGCAGAAGAGGCAGGAGGCAAGCTCCGTTCTTGGCGCGACCTTCATCACGCGTAAACCTTCGACGATGACGCGCCAGGTACCAACCGGTCGTGGCAATGGATTGCCGGAAGCGGTGTCGCGTCGCGACTCTATTGTCGCCCGCACCGCTGCCCGCGGTTATGGACCCGCGGTTTCTGTCGCGTCAAATCGTATTTTCATCCACATCACGCCGCCGACCAGGGCGACGCAAGCACCGAAGCCCAGCGCGGAGGCCCAACCGAATTGATGCGCAAGCCAGGGCGTGAGCATCGGGGAAATCGCGCCGCCCACATTCGCCCCGGTATTCATCAGGCCCGAGAGCGCGCCGGCATGTCGTTTCGAGAGATCGACGGTCGAAGCCCAATAGGGGCCGACGGGGAAATAGAGCCAGCCGGCTCCGAGGGACAGCCACGCGAGCGCGAGCCAGGGCGATTCACTGAGGGCGCCGAACAGGATCGAGACGCCGGCCAAGAGCATTCCCGCGCCGCCGACGACCGCGCGGCCGATCTGCGTTCCAAACCGCTCGGCCACGCGATCGGTGGCCCACCCGCCCAGCGGGCAGAAGACAGCCATGGCGAGAAACGGGGCGGCCGCGAACACCGCGCCACGCAACACGGTAAATCCCCGGACGTTCACCAGGTAGAGATAGAACCATGACATATAGATGTAGGCGACGTAGCCGAGGCAGGTATAGCTGAGCACGAGCCACCAGACCGATGCCGTGCGAGCGAGAGTGCACCAGCGGCCTGTCGGCTCACCGGCAGAAGATTCTTGACCACCACTCGCGGTGCCGCCGCCGATCACGGCCAGTTCGGCGCTGTTCACGTGGCGGTGTTGCTGCGGCCGATCGCTCGCGTAGAGGTACCAGATCAGGGCGATGACGACGCCGAGAAGGGCGGCCGCGTAGAAGGCCGTCTGCCACCCATAATTGACCATGATCCAGGCGGTCACGGGCGGCGTGAAGGCCGAACCGATGCCGATGCCGCCGATGGCGAGACCGATGCCCAGGCCGCGCTCATCCGGTGCCATCCAGTTCGCGATGGTGCGATTGAAGTTCGGCAAGGCGGCGGCCTCGCCGACGCCGACGAGGAAGCGGATAAGGACGAGGGCGCCGGCGCTGCCCGTAATCACCGCGATCGGCAGGGTCGCCGCGACAGCCGTCAAGGCGGTAAATCCCGACCACCAAATAATCGCGGCGGTCAGCACCAATCGCGGGCCCCAGCGATCTCCAAGCCAGCCACCCGGCAGCTGACACAGCGCGTAGCCGATCACGAAGGCCGAGAACACCGCTCCCATTTGCATCTCGGTCAAGCCCAGCGCCGGCATCATCTGGCGGGCGGTGACGGAAATATTGACGCGGTCCATGTACGTGACGACGCTGATCACAAACAACAAGGCCGCGATGCGCCACCGGATGCGTGTGGGGCGTATGGGAATGGGCTCGTGCGAGAGGGCCACTACGGTCCTTTTGCCAGGAGCGGAGCCGCCTGACTGTACCCACGCATGGAGTGCGAATCAAGACGGTCGCCGGCGAACCGTGCTTTACACGCGTCGAGGCGAGCAGCTATAGAAGAGCGATGGCTCGCCGCTTTCTCGTCGTCCTCACCCTGCTCATTGCCATGACAGTCGTTTCCATCATGGCGTGGCGTGCAGCGCGGATGCCCACGCGACAGCTCGACGCGACCACCGTGATCCTGCCGCAGTTCGATGTGCAATCGGCAGCAGAACGCCTGGCGCAGGCGCTTCGATTCAAGACCATCTCCTACCAAGAGCCGATTCCGCTCGATCGACCGGCGTTTCTCGGCCTGCACGAGCACCTCGTTCGCTCCTTCCCTGAGGCCCATCGCGTGCTCAAGCGGGAGGTGATCGGAGACTGGAGCCTTCTCTATACGTGGGTCGGATCCGAACCGGCGCTGCCGCCACTGCTGCTGTTGGCACACCTCGACGTCGTGCCGGTTGATCCGGAGACGGAAGGGGACTGGAGCTATCCGCCGTTCAACGGGATGATCGGCGATGGCTTTGTCTGGGGGCGCGGGGCGATGGATGACAAAAGCGCCGTGATGGCGTCGTTCGAGGCCGTGGAGCTGCTGGCGCGGTCGGGATTTGCCCCAAGACGGACGATCCTCCTGGCCTTCGGTCATGATGAGGAAGTGGGAGGGCTGCAGGGTGCGGCGAAGATCGCCGCGCACTTGGCCGATCTGGACGTCCGGCCCGAGCTGATTCTCGACGAAGGGATGGCGGTGCTCGAGGGCATCGTGCCCGGCGTGACGAAACCCATTGCGTCCATTGGCATCGCCGAGAAGGGCTACGTCACGTTCGAGCTCGTGGCCGAGACGGAAGGCGGCCATTCCTCGATGCCGCCGCGTCCCACGAGTGCGGCGATCCTGGGTTCCGCGCTCCGCGCGATTCAATTGCACACCATGCCGGCACATTTCGAGGGACCGGTCTCGCAGCTCTTCGAGTTTCTGGCGCCGGAACTGCCGTTTGGTGCTCGTTTCGTGCTGGCCAACGTGTGGCTGTTCCGTCCGGCGATTCAGTACGTCCTCGATAGCTCGCCGCCGACGCACGCGCTGATCCGAACCACGTTTGCTCCCACGATGCTGGAAGGCAGCCCAAAGGAAAACGTCCTGCCGGCGCGGGCACGCGCGCTCGTGAACGTCCGTGTCCATCCCGGCGATCGGATCGAAGCGGTGGAAACGTACCTGGAGCAAACGATCAACGATTCACGCGTGACCGTCCGCAAGCACGGGCGGATTATGAGCGAGCCGTCGGCGGAATCGCCGACCGACACGCCGGCGTTTGAAGTCCTTCAGCAAAGCATTGCTGAAGTGGTGCCGGATAGCATCGTGGCACCCGGGCTCGTTCTCGGCGCGACCGATTCGCGTCATTATCGGCACCTGTCGTCGGCGATCTATCGCTTCCTTCCGCTGCGGATCGCGCCGGAAGATACCTCGCGAATTCACGGCACCGATGAACGGGTGTCGATCGAGAACTATCGGGAGGTCATCCACTTCTACATACGGCTGATCCGCAACATGGCGAGTTGAGCGGCAGCGAGCCGGCCTGAGCGTCAACGGGATGGCGACTCCATCCGATCAAGCAGGAGCAATTTATCCGAAGGTCGAATGTCCGCCTTCAACATGGTCTTGAGATGCTCGAGGATGACGTGTTGGCTTTCGCTCGTGGTGGAGACTGTGCAGTCGGCGGGCACTACCAGCGCAAAGTGCCGCATATAGGCGTCTGCCGCTGTATAGAGGATGCAGCTGTTCGTGGCAAGCCCGGTGAGAATCAGTCGCCGCGCGCCGAGGAACGCCAACAAGAGCTCCAACGGCGTCGCATAGAAACCGGAGTGCTTGGGTTTCAAAACGAAATAGTCGTCCTCCTCCGGTGTGAGGAGGGCTGCGATGGGTCGTCCCGGGCAACTCGTCTCGAGGCAGGTGGCGACCAGCTTGCGGAAATCCGATGGTGATTACTAATTTCTGGGCCAGGCCTACAATGGAGGCCTGGGTCCATGAGA
>NZ_CEFZSK010000004.1:0-110817 GCF_979581665.1 Nitrospira sp. Vd2
GAGGACACCACCAATGCACAACTTATTCCACGTACTTCAGAGACAGGACACTAGTATGAGAGGGCCGTGCGCTCCTCCTGGGCACGGATGGTCTTCCAGAGTTTCTCGCTGAGTTTCTGTGCCTCGTGGCGTCCCGCCTCGGTGTTCGGCATCTCGCCGATGATTTCAAAAAGAGTCGTTAAATCGGCGTTGATTCGGTCTTGGTCCCCTTTACCGAGGTCCGCCCGAAGCTGCTTGAGTTGGGCGAGGAAGTGTTCCTTTCCAGTATGGTGTGAGTCGCCGCCGGGTGTCGTGGCGTTCGCCGGACTTCCTGCATGCCCGCGGCCCACGCCTGCCATAAGCATGAGCGAAATCGTTAGCAAAGCCGCGACCCACCCTATGGTTTGTTTCGCGGACGCTGTGTTCATCCCTCACCTTTGATCATCCTCATCCCGTGGCGTGCTTAATAATGAGGAGGTGTGTCCCATGGCGGACACACCTCCTGCTCCTACAGTTAAAAGGAAGTTCCGGCACGCTCATCTTGAAGCCGAATCACTTGCATCATCTCCTCGCTCAGTGACATGTCTTTGGTGTCCGGCGCACTCATCGGTCGCTCTTCAAGAATGCCGAGCAAGGTGACCACTTCATGGTTGACCTTTCTCTGATCGCCCGCACCGATCGCGGCGCGAATCTTGTCAAGCTGTGCACGGTAGGTTGGAGAATCGTTTTGCGCGACAATCATTGACCCTGTTGGTTTCTGGTCCTGCCCAGCGGCATGGGCCACTGTTATCCCAAGAGCGCCGATGACCGCAATCGCGGTGATTGTGATGTGTCTCATAACGCCTCCATTTGCCTAATGCTGATGGTCATCTTATGCGTCCTTATAGTGAGGGAGGCTTCAACATGCGTGCCAACAGCAAAACGGGCCATTCATCTGAGCACAAGAGTTAAATCTCACCCGTGAAGGGGACGCCCTCTACTCCATACAGGGCATCCTTCGATGTGTGGGGAACCAGGAAGCCAAGAATAGCTTCACCAAGGCGTATCAAAGTCGATACTGCCTGTATCCTTTGAGAGTCATCTCGGCGTGGGGACCTTGGCCTTACGTCTCTTGAAGCATAGCGGTCGTTGCCGTTCTCACCGTAATGTGGCCGGTATTGATCGAGAGCCCCATATTCTTGCCCAAGGAGGAGACCATGCACAATGCTGGACGGGCCGCCACAACTTCCATGGTCGATTTCCTGCGCACGTGGGATATTGAAATTTTCCTCGTCAAGGTCCTTGCCGTCGCTCTTCTTCTCTCAGCTCTTCTCACCGCAACCGGCGTCGTCTACACTGCAGCGCTCTATGCTCGCCACTTCTTGAGATTCGGCTAACACGCACGGCATCGTCTCGGCGTCCCCCTGAAACGAAAGGGACTTGGGTCGATGACTGGAACGGCCACCGGGCCGGCTGATGCCCGTGGGGGCAGAGCTTGCTCGCTGCGGGATGTGTCGTCTTCCCAATGGCGACCTCCATAGATTGAAAAAATGAGGGAAAGGCGCTCCGCCGCGCCTTGGCGCCCGAGGGAACTGCTCGCTACTCCGAACCCGAGGAGTAAGGCGAGGAGTAAGGATGGGGGCGGGGCGTAGGGCCCGAGGGTTAGAGAAACTTTTTAATTGAAGAGCGTTCCTTGACTTTTTGATAGGCCTGGGCTGACAATGACAAGTGGTTCCTGGGACGCAACGGCGCCTGGACCCGGTGCTCGGGTGGTGTCTTGCGGCCTAAGAGGAATTTGACGCCCAGTTCCACGTTCTTGGCTCACCTTCCTTCCTACTCGCCTCATGGCACCTCATGATCCTTAGCCTAACGGCGCACCCGTCCCCTTGGTTCAGACGAATTGGTCGGTAGTCGCTTAAAACGCAATCAGGCATACCACGTCCAATACTCAGAGAAACGGTGAGAACCACGACAAGGAGCAGCCATGGCTATCGACCGAGCAGACCATCGAGCGAAAAAGCGAATGCAGAAGCCAAAGATCAAATGGCAGCAATTAGGGCTGCTGGCGCCGAAGAAGGACTCGGTGTCCATCGAGGAAGTCCGTCGGCAAGTGGCGTGTGTCGCGAGCCGAGGGTTGGTTACGTACTGAGCAGGGAGATTCATCCCAAGGAGGTGTCGATGCACGCTGCAGTGACGACAGACGGCATGTCATGGCGGCGGATTCCGGATGGTGTTCGAGTCCGGCATCTGGCGCACGGCGAGGAAGGCCTCATCGACGGGCTGACGGAGATCGTAGAAGGACGAAGGCGCAATCCTGATGGGGCGACCCAATATCGCATCGACACGGGAACCGACATGCGGAGCTTGGCTGCGGAAGAAGAGTTATTGATCCTTGTCGACGAGGAAGGCCTCGTCATCATGCGGAAGGAGCCGGTCGAATACCGGAAATTTGTGACCGATCGCCTGCATGGCACGTTTCCCCATGACCGTTTTGTCCCACGCAAGAAGAAAAACGCACCGGAGACAAATAGCCGCGCACAGTCGTCGCCACATGCCGAGGGCGGCCCTCCCCCGGATACGAAGAGCTGATGCTCTAGCGGTCCGTTCGGGGCCCCATCAACAGATTGCGTTGAGCTTTTCCCTTTCCTATGATAGGGTCGGTTCACGTAACTCCACGAGTCAGGAACATCACCCGCACAGCTCGCCGCTTTCTTGCGGGGTGAAAGGAGATTGGTTATTCCAAGGCCAAGCAAAACAACCGCCCTCAAACGTGCCCGCGAAGTCGCCAAGCAAACGAAGCAGAAAGAGAAAGAGGCGCGCCGGAAACAGCGCAAAGAGGAGAAGGCGACGCTCACTCCGCCCCGGGAGGGAGAGGATCCCGATCTTGCCGGGATGCGCTGGGGCCCTCAACCCCCGCTCTACTGATGGTAGCTCAGTACCTGCGAGCGCTCAAGGAGCGCTCGCCTGCCGATTGCTGACGGCAAAATCACGTCATGGCAAATCAGTTCCTCCACCTTCTGAATCGGCACCGCCCCATCCTTGCTGGCGGCCTTTAGGGCGCGAAAGGCCGCGATCTCTTTTGCATCCAAATTCAGTTCATCGCCAGGTTCCGCCTCCAGGTAGCGTCGCGCTTCCTTTTGTCCGTTTGGAGCCAGCTTTACCCCTGCAAAGTCCGCCACCGATCCCTCGCCCTCAATCTTGCCATACGCAATGATCGAGGAGACCTTCTTGAACGCGGCCGCCTCACGAAACAGCGCCGCAAGACTTTCAGATTGCACCTTTGCCAACATCACCATGCCGAGGGCAAGTTCTCGCTCCGATCCCTCGGTGCTGCTCCACGAGACAATGTTGCCCTCTCGGATGCTGTGGCGGTCGCTGTCCGACAGTTCCAACTCCTGCATCAGTTCCTCGGCAGACGGCAACGCCGCTGCCTGGACCACGGGACAACAGAAGGGCAGGCCCACTAAAAGGCTCACCAGGGTACGGGTGATACCCCGAAGGGTGATGACACGCTGAGGGAGGCCGGCAGACCGGGATATGGTTGTTGGCATTCTTAGTTCCATAGAGTCCTCATCTTGGGCTGCCCTCACCGCTGGTCGTTGCGACCAAAAGGACGGCTTTTTGGATCGAGGATGACACAAGCCCATGCGATGAAAGCGGCAACCTCATCAACAGTGTTAACCCTCATCGCACCATCTCAAAGATGCACACTCTATAAACTCCGCACTCATACGAATTAACTGTCAGTTTTGACAGTTCCAGGAAGGAGCCACCGTCCAGCGGAAGGCCAATGGCATACCAAGGCCCGAGCACCAGCCGACGCAAGGAGCCGCCGCTGCTGCTACTTGCACCATCGTTGCTGCCCGAGTGGGCAGAAACACGATAGAGGAGCGACAATTGGGATAATGGTTGATACGGTTGACCAAGCACGTCTTCGCGCTCGTCGTGTAGCAAAATACAGAGTCGGTACAAGAGAAATAATCAACACGAGAAAGAGAATGATGAGGACGACAGACGCCATATCAGCTCTTAGGGTCCTGCCACATCGACCACGAAAACTGAACCCCACGAATGACCAATGCACTCATTCGCGCATGGCTCAGCGAACACCAATTTCATACTCGGCGGGCCTCAGCCCTGGCGTGGCGATTCGGTTACGCAGGAGCCGGCACTGAACGCAGGAAACGCGCGGTGAGGAGCATCGTGGAAGGCAGGTACAGCATCACGCCCAGGCTCCCAAGGAACGGTTCGCCGATCCAGAATGTGACGCCCAGCATGAAAATCACCACGCCATAGTACAGGCCGCAGCCCGACAGGAGTCCACTCACCCGGCTGCTCGCCGGGTAATCCTCGCCCCTTGCAAGAAGCCGGCGGTCGATTGCGAAAAACACAGAGAGCGCGATGATCGCGACCGTCGCCCAGCCGACGAAATTGACGAGGGGGACTCCAAAATAGAGACCCGGATGTGGGTAGCCGTAAATTAGGCCGAGAAACCAACGATCGCCTCGTAAGGTCACCGGATCGATGACAACGTCAATGAAGGTATGAAACAGCACGGCGAGCGTGAAGACCGCGGGGGATGTGCGGACGACTGGGTCGAAGATGAGGGTGACGTGCTTTCGGTGGTCCCGCGCGGATGGCAGGACAAACGCGAGTGCCACGCAATAGCTGGCGAAGAGCAAGAACGTAAATGACAGGGACGCCATAAGGGGTATGTTCAGAAGATACAGCTCCTGCCCGACTGTCGACCCATTGTAGTAGTAGTCGCCGAACGGCACGCCGATATGCGTGGAGGAGAACTCACAGACAAAGCCGGTGATCCACGCGATGAGGAAGAACAGGACGGTGCGCCGCCAGCCAAGAAGTAATCGGCTGGCGATCACAAAGACGGTTAGAAATGCGAACACATAGGGCCGAAGGAGGATGGTATTGACCAGCAGTACCGGCAAGTGGTCGATCATCACTCTGGAGGCTCGCGCTGAGTCAGTCCGGTACGAGGTCTTCCTTCCCTTATTCCCTCTTGAAGCACTCTTATCACCCGCGTCTATGCTCGTTCAAGTCCATGCACCTGCGACTAGCTTTGCGAACGTCATGGTCGCCGGACGTTGCTGAAACGTTCGACAGGTCTATCAGACACTCCGGAAGCTGGACCATGCCACGGCAAATAAATACTACAGCAACGTAATTGGTCCCAGGCAAAGGGGACTGACGCTAAAAACGTCGTGCCTGATAAGCGGTCGGCTTATTAGTGCGTTGAACTCTGGAGACCCACGTCGATGTATGATCTGCCATGGCTCACCTCGCTTACAGCGAGGTGAAGCACGTAGCAGGCCAAGGAATCGAGACGAGGAAAGTCTTGTCGTTTCAGCACACCCTATTTTGGTCATCGTACTCGTTTTGATACGGTCTCTTCAAAAAGAGATACAGTCGCCGTTGTTATGGCTACAAGCAAGCCACCGTGGGCGAGAGTGGCGCCATACATTCCGACTAAAGGGGACTACCGCTACGGCGAACCGAGACCCGTCTTGTTGTCGTCGCTGTTGCCAGCCCTGTCAACAGTGACAGTGCATGACCATTTTACAATTTAGTAGTGTATGACTTAGCCACGGTCTGAAGGGGCGGCAGCAGGGGCCATATCAGCTGAGAGCTAGGCACGGTAGGAACGACCACTTCTCGCGCGCTTGAGGCAGCGATCTGATCGTCTGCCCGGTCGGTGGAAACAAGTGTCGCTCTAAAAGGGGAGAAGCGCCCCGAACGGAAACTGATATGGGATGGTTTGACTTGTTCGTTCTCACAGCGCACGTTTGGCGCGAATGGGTTTTGGGTTTCTTGATCCCAATATTCTTTATCTGCCTTGCGTCTGTCTTCTATGCTACCTGGAAGGCCCACAAGCAGAGGCCGCGACATCGGTAGGCCGAGTGACGTGAGCCTTCAGCCAGCATGAGTAATTCGCTCCGAATGAGCCTGTTGTGATCTTCGAACTGCTGCTGAAAATAGTCTTCGCACCCGATGAGCGGGTCACGGTTCCGTCACGGTTTCGAGCAGGATCAGGGATGAAAAAGTCAATCGCTGCCTGTCTTACTCCCATCCTTTGATTTCTCTGCCATTCGTGCGGCGTTTATAGCACTAATCGCAGTTCCCTTCACGGTCCCTCATATCCTCAATAAATAGTGCTACTCATCCGTGGACTGCGTCGTCGTGTGGCCCTTGTCAAAGCCTCAACCTTTATCGAGAAAGGAAGCCCGTGATCAACCTAAGCACTCATTGTCGGCGGACCAAGATGGCGACGGCATCCTCGGTCCATTCCAACTCGCTGAGGACCAGGCGGCGCATCAGATTCAGGAAGGAGATTGTTGGAGGGGCTGAGCGTGAGTGAGAAGCTGTGCGCATCTCTTTGGTCTCGGATTGCAACGAGGGTGGCAGCGGCGTCTTCGACGCGACGACGCGCATCAGTTCGGCGGAGATCTGCGTGCTGGCGGGAAGTCGCGCGACCGCGTGGATGCCGCGCTCTCGTAGGGATTGCGAGGGATACGACCACGGGATGCCGGCTCTTAGCAAATTGTCCTGATTGTAGTCGTTTGGGAATAACCATACCGCATTCGAATTCAGATCGACGTTGTAGAGATAGATATAGGCGTCGCGAGACGTCGTGACCGTAATGATCGCTTCATCGCCGTCGACATAATTAGACCGATTGAGGGACAGGTGAACCCGAAAACTTCTGTCATGCTCGTCGCGTTCGGAGGCGATGCACGTTCTGATCTTGGGCGTGTATCGGCACGCCGTACAGCGGACATCATCGGTCAATTCGCTGAAGATCACCTCTTCCTTGACTTGTCGGCCCTGATGGCTTGCGCGGAGCAACGTTTCTGTCAGGCTGGTTTCGCCGCGCAGGGATTGCTCCTGCTGAAAATCGAGAAACCGGTGTTCGAGCCGAACGCCTAGGACCTGTTCCATTGCCGTTCGCCGGGCATCCGCGATTGTCTGCGCTCTTGCTTGATGTTTGGTGTCCTGGTCTCAGCTCGTCCATGGTCACTACCACTACGTAACGTTGATTTTGGAGTCGGCGTGGAACTAGCGGAAGAAAAGATAATTTGGTGGTGCCCCCGACACGAATTGAACGTGCGACACGCGGTTTAGGAAACCGCTGCTCTATCCGACTGAGCTACGGGGGCCCTGCGGGAACGATAACCGACAGGGTTAGGAAAGTCTAGAGAGCGGCAGTCGACGTGCGGCACGGGACGGCCGGAACGGCCGTCCCGTGTTCGCTCGGATACGCGACGGCTAGAAGCCTTTACGCGCTTCTTCGTCGCGACGGCAGCTTTGCTCGGCGATCATCCGCTGGCCGGCACTGGCCTCGCTCGGGATGCGGGCCAAGCAGGCTTGCAGCGTATCTCCCGGCGCGCCAACGGCGACCGACCGCGTATCGCTCTTGCCAAAGTCGCGCTGACAGGTCAGCTCGGCGAGCGCGCGCTGCCCGGGCGTTGCGTTCTGCGAGATGCTCGCCATGCAGGCGGACAGCGGGTCGGTGGTCACCGCCGGTGGCTTCATGGATTGTTTGCCAGCTGGTGTTCCCGGCGTCGACGTCGACATCTCGGTTTTCTCGCTGCTGGCACATCCAGCCACGATAAGCGCCGCGCACACGATCGGTAAAAATGTAATAGATCGTAGAATCATCTGTCCCTCCTTCAACGAGTCCCACCACTATAGGTGATGCCTTGCGACGTTGGCAATAGGACGAGTACTTACGCGCCCTCACGCCTCGCGCTGAGCTCCTGACGGCTGGGGATTTGCGTCAGGAGGTCGGCTCGGGCTTGAAACACGCCGGGTAAGCCTTTCCCCATCGCATAGACCAGCCCGCCGGTCTGTGTTCCAAGGACCAACCGACCTTTGGCCTGTCCGTCTTTGGTCGTCGCAACAAATTCGGCACTCGGCGTCGTGAGCCCGTACGGAGCCAGCGCACCGACCTGCTTGACAACGCGCAACTCCGCCGGCAGATCGACAACACGGCTCACGAACAGGGCCACCTTTTCTTGGTCCAGGGGCCGTGACGGGTCTTCTTCAAGGACCCAAGTCTGGTTTTGGCGGATCAGCGTGTAATGCTCATCTCGCGCCCGCACTTCCAACATTGCGATCTCGTCCGCCTCGACGCCCAACAGCCGCTTGTCTTGCAGGGCAAACAAGTCCTTCGTCAGGTCCTTGATCGTCATCGGATTGATCCGATAGATGGGCGCATCGGGCGACGTCACGGCAAACCCTTCGCCGCTCGTCGGGTCCGGCTGATACAGCTTGACGACATGATCGGTGTTGCCGGCATGCACGGTTACCTTGATGTCCGGCTTGGTCAGTCGTTTCATCTGCTCGTCGTAGTGCGGGCCCGGATCGATAAAGCCCAAGGCCTTTAAATCTTCGAGCTTCAAGAGCAGGGTCCGGACCTCGGGTTGATCGGCCAGCACTTCAATCGGATAGCGGATCATCCACTTGGGCTTATCCTTCGCTTCCGTGCGGTACAGGACGATCTCGGTTTTGGGGTAGGTGAGCCGTATGCGGTCGACCTGAGCGTGATCGACCGGCACCACTTCCTTTTTCCGGAAGCTGAGCAGTGACTTGTTCAAGAAGTCTTTTGGCGCGAGGTCTGTCAGCAACACTTTGTTCTCGTCATTCCGTCGAATGTAAAGCGTTGAGGAGATCGGTCCGCTGTCACCGATCGCGATGGTCTCCTGTCGACCGTCGGCGGTCAGCGTGAGCACCATCGTCGGATGCTCCAGCCCGAACGGGCTCAGAGTCGTCGCCTGCTCCTCTACCACTCGCTTCACCTTTCCTAACACGAGGGCGCGTATCAACCCCTCGACCGTCCGCGTGTCGGCATCGGCTTGAATGGGCGACACAATGCGCCAGCGTTGATCCTTGCGAGCGAGGGTGATGTCGCCAGAGGGCGCGCGGACGGTGATGGCGGTGATGTCTCGATCCGACACGGTCAGGAGCTGCGTTTCAGCGGACTCTGCGGACGTCTTCGCCTGCTCGGCCGGCAATTCGATGAAGTAGACGTAGAGGCCCAGACCGACCAGCACGAGGAGCATAGCGATCAGCGCCCAGTGGCGTCTCATGGTGACGCCTCCCGGAGGCATCGGCTTGCGAAACCGGAAGTGAAGAACACCCGCCTCATCTCGTTTTTTCGCATGGCTGCCGGACCGTCAGAGCCGGCGTCGCTTTCGCCAGATCGTCATGCCGACGAGGAAGGTCAAGGATGGGAGCAGCAGCACCTGCACATACAGCAGCGCGCGCTCCTGGACGGGGTTTGGAATGAAAGGACGGAATGCCGGTTCTTTTGGCGTGATGGAAATCAGGTCGCGTTCCTCGGCGAGCCAACCGATCACGTGCAGGAGAAAGTCCGTGTTGCCGGGAAAATTGACATAGGCATTCGTGGCGAAGGCAGAGTTGCCGATGACGACGATCGCCGGGCGAGGCTTGCCGGCTTCGGCCGGCTTCTTTGGCGTGAGCGCGAAGGCGAGTGGCAGCGGCCCTTGCACGTCCTGATCGGCGCTAAAGCTCACGACGCGGCCCTTCAAATCCGTCTCGGCCCAGCTTCGAGGCGACGTGCGGGCCAGCGGGACGTGCTCCCAGTCTTTGCCCTTCTCTTCGTTGAAGACCAAGTGGCGGGCGACGGGAATGAGCACGGCGGCGGTCAGGTCTTGCGTGATCTCATGTTCGGTGAACGTCCGCACAAGCAGGGCCGTCAGATCACCCTGCGCGATGCGATCCTGCAGATCGACCAAGATCCCTTTTCCGGGCTCCACGCCCCACTGCGCGAGCAGAGGCTCGAGATCGGTCTTCACATCGGGATCGAGCATCACGAGCACGTGGCCGCCAGCTTCGACGTATCGACTGATCCGATCCCGTTCCTCCGGCGTGACCGTGCGGCGCGGGCCGCCGATCACGAGCACGGCGGTGTTGTCGGGCACGGCAGTTTCTTGCAAGAGCGAGACGGTCGCGACGTCATAGCCTTGCTTCGTGAGGGCGTCTTTGGCGAGCGAGTACCCCGTTCGATCCGTGTCGTTGACGGCATGTTCGCCGTGGCCTTCCAAGAACACGACGCGCTTCTTCGTCGTTCGCGACACTCGGACCAGCGCGCCGGTAAGTTCCGCCTCCGATGGGGCGGACACCCGGGTCGATTGCGCGCCGCTCTCCACGATGGCCTGATCCAGCCGATTGATGCCGTATTGCCGGGCCACCGCCGGCTTGCGCTCCGGATCGACGAACTCGACCTTCACTTTCTCGCTCGCCTGCCGGTATCCCTCGAGCAGATCACGATAGCTGTTATAGGAGGGACTGCGCTCCTGAGTGAAGACCGTGAATTTCACATCGTCCTTGAGTCCGCGCAGCACTTGGAATGTTTGGGGCGCCAACGTAAAGTGTTGCGTCTCGGACCAGTCCCACCGCGCGGAATGGCGGGCGGTCAGAAAGTTGATGATGACCAGGATCCCGATGAACAGGATCACCATCAGGATGCTGTTGAACCCGAGCCGCGTCGACCGTCGCGCGGAGAAGGCCTTGACCGTCTCGAAGTGCGCGATGAAGAACGCCACGAGGCAGACCAGGGCAAGGCCTTCCAACAGTGACACCAGCCAGAGCTTCTCCGGCGCGAGCGAATAGAGGACGATTCCGCCGATGCCCAAGAGGGCCCCAATAATTCCCAACGCCGGTGTCAGCCGATTCATAAATCTTTCTTCCACCTGCTATGGAGGTAACGGTACTGGGGGAAGTCCCATTGCGCGCATCGAACGAGCACATTCCTATCGTGCGCGTTCTGCGAGCACAGGACTTTCCCCAGTGCCGTTACCTCCATCTTTCACTTTCCACCACGCGATAGGCGAGGAATAGCAGCAGCACGACTGCCGAGACGTAGTAGACGAGGTCCTTGGCTTCGATGAGTCCCCGCACGAGCCGGTCATAGTGCTCGATGAACGAGAGGTAAGAGATCGTGTTGCCGACCGGGGTATCGCCAATCACGCTGCCGAAGGCGCCCAACAACCAGACGAGGATCAGTGTCCCGAAGCTGATGAAGGCCGCCACGATCTGATTCTCGGTCATCGCCGAGGCCAGCACGCCGGCGGACAGAAAGAGGGCCCCGAGAAGCGCAAGCCCCAGGTAGCCGGTGAGGACCGGGTTCCAGTCGAAACTGCTGAAGAGGGAGAGAATGACCGGCACCAATCCCGTCAGCGAGAGCAGGCCGAGATAAATCAGGTAGACGCTCAAAAATTTGCCGACGACGATCTCGTTGAGCCCGATCGGCGACGTGAGGAGCAATTCGAACGTGCGCAGTTTTCGCTCCTCGGCGAACACCCGCATCGTAAGGATTGGCAGAATCAACAGGAGGACCAACGCCATGCTGTAGAACGTCGGCCGAAAGACGAGGTCGTTCAAGTTGAGCTGTGCGGCCGCGCCTTGGATCTGCATGAGCCGGACCGCCTGGGCACCCGCACTGACGACGGCGAGATACGAGAGCACGCCGAAGATCAACAGGAAGACCGCGCTGACGACGTAGACGATCGGCGAGACGAAGTAGGATCGCAGCTCCTTTCCAATCAAGGCGTAGACGGGCGTCATGACCGGGTCTCCTGCTGTGCGACCGCTTCGGCCACGCCTTCCTCGTGCTGCGTAAGTCGCAAGAACACGTCTTCCAGCGTCATGCTGATCGTCTTCAGCTCCAACAGCCCCCATCCGCGCGTCACAACAAGCCGGGCGATCTCGTCCCGAATGTCGCGGCCGAGCTCGCACTCGACGAGATAGTTGCCGGCTTCCGGCTGTTCAAAGACGGAGACGACACCCGGAAGACCGCGCAGCGTCTCGGCGGCTGTCACCGGTGCGCCCTTCACGGTCAGGCTGATTTTCTCCGACCGGCGGAGCCGTGCCGAGAGGCGTTCAGGAGTGTCTTCCGCGACGATGCGCCCGCCATTGATGATGACGACGCGTTGGCAGACGGCGGTGGCTTCCGGAAGAATGTGCGTGCTGAGAATCACCGTGTGCGAGCCGGCCAGGCTCTTGATCAGATCGCGAATCTCGATGATCTGTTTGGGGTCCAATCCGACGGTCGGCTCATCGAGGATCAGCACCGGAGGATCGTGCACGAGTGCCTGCGCAAGGCCCACGCGCTGCTTGTAGCCACGCGAGAGATTGGCGATGAGCCGATGCCGCACGTCGCCGAGTGACAGCCGCTCGACGACCTGATCGAGACGCGTGCGAAGGTCGGCCGCGCTCATGCCTTTGATCCGACCCACGAACGTCAAATATTCCGTGACCGTCAGCTCTTGATACAGCGGCGGCGTTTCCGGCAGGTAGCCCACACGCCGCTTGACCTCCTGCGGCTGCTCGAAGCAATCGAATCCCGCCACGCGCGCCGTGCCGTCGGTCGCCGGCATGAAGCACGTGAGAATGCGCATCGTGGTCGTTTTCCCGGCCCCGTTGGGACCCAGAAAGGCCAAGACCTCGCCTTTGCCGACCGTGAACGTAACATGCTCGATGGCGGTTAAGTCGCCGTAGCGCTTGGTGACGTCGATGACTTCGATCATCAGGAAATGGCGGCGGTCGGTCGGAAGGCGTCGTTCATAGCAGAACCCGTCCGCTCAGGATTCGGCGGACGAGTTCGGAACGGATCATAACCATCGGGTCGAAACCAGTCAAGGGCACGTGGTGCCGCTGCGGACGGAGTTGCGTCCCTAAAGGAATTTGATATAGTATCTGCCCTTAGTCTGGATGCATCGTCTTGATCGTTGACCGTTTCACGACTCGCGGAGAGCGACTCGAAAAGGAGGCGACCGTGACATTCTGCGCGCGTTATCTTGCCGGGGTTCTGGCCGTGCTGCTTTGTGCCGGCTGTGCGGCGAAAGGGGAGGTCGTGCCGATCAACCTGATACCCGTCGTCCAAACCAGTGCCGCCAAACCCGATGCGCTCGTCGTAATCAAGCCGTTCGAGGACACGCGAGCCGAGGGCGCGCGTCTCGGCACACGCGCGCACTTCTGGGGAGGACAATCGTATTTTGAAATCCCGAGCGGGAAGGCGAGTGATGCGGTCGCCAAGGCGCTTCACGACTACCTGAAGGCGAAGGGATGGAACGTGCAGATGGCTCGCGAGGGAGGGGAGAAGCCTGACGTGGTGCTGACCGGCAAGATCTTGGCGCTTTCAGTCGATGCACAGAGCAAATTCATGAAGACGGAGATGAACGCGAAGACAAAGCTCGCCGTGCAGGCGCAGAACACCGCCGATGACAGTACCGTGCGGATGACGCTGAACGGCGCCGGCTCGCAAAACGTCTTCTGGTTCGATCCCGAGGATGCCGAAAAGCTGCTCAACGACGTGTTGGCCGAAAGCCTGGAGAAGCTGACCACCGATACGAAATTCGAGCATCGCATGCTGCGGTTGAAGTAGCCAACACCGAAGAGGGCCGGCTGTTCGACAAATCGAAGGCCGGCCCTTGATCAATCAACGCCCGCTCCGGCCTTCCCCGCTTCCCGTTAATATCCGGCGCAGCCCTTCCAACGGAATACCAAGCCAGTCCGGCCGGTTGTTGAGCTCATACTCCACTTCGTAGAGGACCTTGTCGAGCAGGAACAGATGTAACAGATCGTCAAAGCGCCGCTCGGTCCGCGGCAGGAAGATGACGTGACCCGGTCGCGCCCGTTCCCGATAGCCCGAGAGGAAGGCTGCTTCCGCGTAGCCGACCCACGACTCGATCGCGCGGGTGGCTGTCGCGCTCGCCTCTCCACGCTCCCGGACAGCGACGTGGCCCGCATAGTGAAATGACCGCAGCATTCCGGCGATGTCTTTGACCGCAGGGAGCTTGGCACGCCGTTCGGGCAATGGGCGCGCAGGTTCGCCTTCAAAGTCGAGAATCGTGAAATCCGTGCCGCTTTTGATGACCTGTCCGAGATGGTAATCACCGTGGATACGGATCTTTGCCCCGTACTCGCTCGCCGTATCGGTTAGCCGATGAAGTTCCGTACGGCACGCCTCCTTGATCTCCTCGATGGGCATCGGGAGGTTCCTCCGCGAGGGCAGGGCGGCAATCAGGGTCGACAGTCGCGTCTCGACCGAACGATGCCATTCCACGAGATCGGTATCCGTAATCCTCTCGGGCAGGAAGGCCGGCGCGGCACCATCGGACGCGAGCGCAGCATGAAGGTCGGCAGTGATGGCGCCCAGTTGCCGCATGGCCTGAAAAAAGTCTTGCGACGCGGCCGCGACAACGGATTCAGCGTGACTGTCCCTCGAGCCGGGCTCCGCGACCGCGCGAAGTAAAGAGCGCGCATTATCAACTGCCAGACGCCACGCGTCTCCGTCGTTAGGAATGAACGTCTCACCCATGGCGAGCGTGCCATCGAGGAGTCCGGATGAGTCGCGCGTGGGTCCTTCATATTCGATCCAGCCGACCAAGATCGGGACGTGCCGGTAACTGGTCCGATCGGTCAAGAAGTCCAGGATCTCCCGGTCGGGATTGAGACCCGGCTGCAGTCGCCGCACGAGTTTGAGAATGATCCGATCGTCGTAGCGCAGCGACGTGTTGCTCTGCTCACCGGTCATGCGCCGTACTTCACGGGGCGGGTCGGCCAGAATCGCCCGACCCTCGTCAGTCGTGCCGCACGTTATGGTGCCCTTCGCCCCCTTCCACACGCACTCGTTCTTGATTCCGTCGAGAAGCGCCAGGGCCGCCCGCTCGTCGGCAGTGGCATCGACCAGCCGAATCGGCTCTCCGTTCACGGAGAGGCTCACCCCGGCGGTCCTGTCGCCCTCGGTATCGTCTGCTTCGACCAGCGGGACGAAATACAAATCCTCACTCTCGTCGGCATACCGGACGGCAAAGATCGGCAGGATGGTCGGCGATGGGCCGGTGGAGAGCGTTGCGCTATCGTGGAGAGACAGGCCGACGATCGTTTTGCTTTTGGCGCCGAACCAGCGCTGACAGCGGAGATAGGGGAGCAGGGCGGCCGGCTCACGGCGGAGCGCGTCGAGGATGGCGGCCGTCCGCCCCGGCATCGTCATCTCCGCCCGCCCCGCGGCGGTTCGATGCGAAACCAAAAGTAGCCGTACGGGGTGAGGCTGAGCTGGTAGGGATGCTCGGCGACCTTCGGGAACTTCGTTTCGCCCAGCAACTCGATAATCTCCGACCCGATGAAGCGGCGCAGGTCGAGCTCAACCGGCTGTGCATGTCCCGCCAAATTGTTGACGATGAGCAAGGTTTCGCCTTCGTACTTCCGCACATAGGCCAGGATCGCGCGGTTGGAGGGTTTCAAGAATTCAAGCGTGCCTCGGCCAAACGTTTTATGGCGCTTGCGGACGGCCAGAATTCGCTTCGTCCAGTTGAGCAGCGAGTTGGGCACGCGTAGCTGCGCTTCGACGTTCAACGCCTGATAGCCGTACACCGGGTCCACGTTGAGCGGTAGATAGAGCTGTGCGGTGTCCGCGCGCGAGAAGCCCGCATTGCGGTCGCCCGTCCACTGCATCGGTGTCCGGACACCGTTGCGGTCGCCCAGGTAAATGTTGTCGCCCATTCCCAGCTCGTCGCCGTAATACAGCACCGGCGTCCCGGGCATCGTGAACAACAAGCTATGGAGCAATTCGATCTTGCGCCGGTCGTTGTCCATCAGCGGCGCGAGCCGGCGTCGGATGCCGATATTGAGCCGCATCCGCGGATCCGTGCAGTACTCCCGGTACAGATAGTCGCGCTCATCGGCCGTAACCATCTCGAGGGTCAGCTCGTCATGGTTGCGGAGGAACAAGGCCCACTGGCAGTTCGGCGGAATCGGCGGCGTCTGATTGAGGATCTCCGTGATCGGATGGCGATCTTCCTTCTTGATCGCCATGAAGATCCGGGGCATCAGCGGAAAATGGAAGGCCATGTGGAATTCGTCACCGTTCGCAAAGTAGGGACGCACGTCGGCCGGCCACTGGTTCGCCTCCGCCAACAGCATGCGATCCTCGAACTCGACGTCCAGCGCTTTGCGGATGTCCTTGATGATCTCATGGGTCTCGGGGAGGTTCTCGCAGCTCGTGCCTTCGCGTTCGACGAGATAGGGCACGGCATCCACCCGTAAGCCGTCCACGCCTTTGGCCAACCAGAACTTCATGATCTTCAGAACCTCTTCCCGTACTTTCGGGTTGTCGAAGTTCAGATCCGGCTGATGGCTGAAGAAGCGGTGCCAATAATATTGTTTGGCGTCGGGGTCCCACGCCCAATTCGAGCGTTCGGTGTCCGTGAAGATGATCCGCGTATTCGCATACCGTTTGTCGGTGTCGCTCCAGACGTAGTAATCGCGATAGGGTGACCCCGCGTTCCGCCGCGCGTCCTGGAACCACGGATGTTGATCGGACGTATGGTTGATGACCAGCTCCGTGATCACCCGCAGGCCTCGGCGATGTGCCTCCTCGAGGAATCCCTCGAAGTCCTTCATCGTCCCGTAGTCCTGATGGATGTCGAGGTAATCGGAGATATCGTACCCGTCGTCCTTCAACGGCGACGGATACATCGGCAACAGCCACAGTGCGGTCACGCCCAGGTCTTGAATGTAGTCGAGTTTTTCGGTCAGGCCGCGAAAATCACCGATGCCGTTGGCGTTCGTGTCCAAGAACGCCTTGACGTGCAGTTCGTAGATGATCGCGTCCTTGTACCAGAGCGGGTCGCCCATAGGGTGAGTGATGCTGCGAGGAGTCAGTTCATGTTACATGAAGTAGTCGAAGTCGTGCTCGCGGCGACTCCATCGACGCACGGTCCAGATCGCGGCCGGCTCCGCCTGAGGATCCAATCGCACGGGATAGATCGCGCCGGTCACGAGATTGCGCTGCCCGGTAATGAGCTCATGGAGTTGATACGTCTCATCGGGCGCGATCCCGAGATCGCTGATCGGAATCGTCAGTCGTGCCGCCTGCGCTTGGAACGGGTTCAAGTTGACGGCAACCAACACGCTGTCACGCCCGTCCAGCGTCCGCTTTCCGTAGAACAGCACGTGGTCGTTGTCCGCTTCATGGAACCGCAAGTTTTCCAATTCATGCAGCGCCGGGTGCTCCCGGCGAATCGTGTTGATCGTCGCGATGTAGTCCCTGATGTGCCCCGGTCGGTCCCAGTCCCAGACCTTGTATTCATACTTCTCCGAGTTGAGGTACTCCTCGCTGCCCGGCAGCGCGCGGTTCTCGCACAATTCATAACCGTTGTAAATGCCGTATGACGGTGACAGGGTGGCGGCGAGCACGAGACGCAACTTGAAAGCGGGACGGCCGCCCTGCTGCAAAATCTCGGGGAGAATGTCCGGCGTGTTGGTGAAGAAGTTGGGACGAAAGTATTCCTTCATCTCGCTCTGAGACAGCTCGAGCAGATAGTCGGTCAGCTCCTGTTTTGAATTGCGCCACGTGAAATAGGTGTACGACTGCGTAAACCCCGCCTTGGCGAGCGCCCGCATCATCTTTGGTCGCGTGAAGGCCTCGGACAAGAACAACACATCCGGGTGCCGTGATTGGATTTCCCGAATCAACCACTCCCAGAACATCACCGGCTTCGTATGCGGGTTGTCGACGCGAAAGATCTTCACCCCGTGGTCGATCCAAAACAAAATGATCCGCCGCATCTCCAGCCACAGGTTGCGCCAGTCGGGGCAATAGAAGTCGAGCGGGTAGATGTCCTGATATTTCTTCGGAGGGTTCTCGGCATATTTGATCGTGCCGTCCGGCCGGTGATAAAACCACTCGGGATGGGCCCGGACGTACGGATGGTCGGGCGAGCAGTTGATCGCAAAGTCCAGCGCCACTTCCATGCCATGGGTCTCGACGGCCGCGACGAAGCGATCGAAGTCCTCGATCGTCCCCAAGCTCGGTTCGACGGCGTCATGGCCGCCGGACTCGTTCCCGATGGCATAGGGGCTGCCGGGGTCCTTCGGTCCCGCGTTCAACGTGTTGTTCGGGCCCTTTCGGTTCGTTGTGCCGATCGGGTGAATGGGTGGGAGATACAGGACATCGAACCCCATTGCGCGGATCTCCGGCAAGCGGCGCTCGCAGTCCTGGAACGTTGCACTGCGGCCGGGGATCGTACCCTGGGATCGCGGAAACAGTTCGTACCAGGCGCCGACTCGGGCACGGGCGCGGTCGGCAATCACCTCCAGCTCAGGCTCATAGATCGTCATTCCGAGGCGCGGCTCGAAGGCCGTGACAACGGCGTGCAGGTCGTCGCTCAAGGCGAGCCCGAGCTGCGCGTCCTGCGATCCGGCCTTCCTCCATTGGCGGCACAGGTCTTCTAGCCGCCGCTGCTCGGCCGCCGGCGCCCGACGGGCTGCTTCTTCGGCCAGCGCCAGGCCCTCCAGTAATTCGCTCTGCAAGTCCGACTGGCTCGCACGTTTCTTGATGACTTCCTGGCGCCACGATTCGAAGGCCGATACCCAAGCCACGATTGTGTAGCGATACCGACTGTTCTCCGTCAAATCGAACCAGCCCATCCAGCGGTCGTTGTCAATGTGGACCAGTGATGACTCCCGCCATGCTGATTCCGCATCGGTCCGATACCGCACCGCGGCGAACACGACGTCGTGCCCCTCTTTGAAAATGTCGGCGGCGACTTCCAGCCGGTCACCGACCTCCCGCTTGACCGGGTAGCGGCCGCAGTCGATCTGCGGCCACACGCTTTCAATGATGATCGTCCCGAGGGTGGACGGGAAGGGGACGGTCGAAGAAGGGTCGAGGTTCGAGGATCGCTGTTCCGAAGGCGAAGGACGTTCGAGGTTCGAAGTTCGATGTTTACGATCCATGATCGTCTAGTCCTGACTTGTCAGATCCGATCCGAGAACCTCAAACTTCGAACCGTTTCTAAGACCGTCCGAGCAGGATGATCAGCGACAAGTAGTCTTCGAGATGGCGCGTGATCAAGAAGCTCTGGCGGACGCGGGCATGCCCCCGCCGACCCATCTCTTCGGCGATCGTAGGGTTATTCAAGAGATATCTCGCGTAGAAGGCGGTCCCTTCCACCGAATTCGCCGTGTAGCCGGTCTGTCCGTACATAATCTGCAGCGTGATGCCGCCGGTTTCGCTCCCGATCACCGGCTTGCCCTTCCACATCGCCTCGGCCACTGCGAGTCCGAACCCTTCCCGGAACGATTTCTGGATGACGATGGTCGCGGCCCGCTGGAGCGCGTTGATTTCCAGCGACGCGTTTGGAGCCAGCAGGACGATGTGGACGTCCTCGTCCTTCGCGGCGGTCTCGCGCACTTCACCGAGGATCACCTGTTCGTCGAGGTCGTCGCTCGCCACGCGCCCCGCCAGCACCAGTCGACAATCGTAGTGTGACTTGATCAGCCGGTAGGCGGCGAGCACGCCGCGGGTGTCGGTGAATCGGGTGAAGCCGCCGACCTGCAGCAGGATCGGCTTGTCGCGGGGAATGTGCAGCCGGTCCAGCACGCTTTGGATTTCCTCGGGCGCAAGCTCCCGGTTTCGTTCGCTCAGCGGGTCGATCGATGGATAGATGAGAAACTGCGGCAGCGGCAGCGGCTGCGCGAATTGCGGGAGCGAGAACACCGCGGCGTCATACCGCGCGATGTACGGCCGGATGAAGTTCCAGGCGCGACGGTGCGGCCGCGAGACGTCCAAATAGCACCGCCACACCCACCGGGAGTCGGTCGGGGCGTAATCGATGAGGCCCAACGGGTGCGGGTCGTGGGTCATCACGACATCGGCGGCCAGATCGATCGCCGGGACTTGCAGACGGATCGCTTCGCGGTAGGCCTCCATCAGGGTATCGGGAATCTTGGTGTCTTCGCCTTGGAGCCCGTTCCTGAACGCCCGGACGGCATCGAGAAACGACTCGCTCGATTTCATGACGTCGCATCGCGCGTTGACGCCGACCTCCCGCAACAAGGGGATCAGCGCGTGGAGCATTTCAGCCGCTTCGCCGGCGTCCGGGTCGGAGACGACATGGAGCATGCGTTTCCCCGCCGCCTGCGCACTGAGGCGGTAGAGCAGGTCGACTCGTCCGGGCGGTGCAATCGCGCGGTAAGCGTTCAGTGACACGGTCATGTCATGCAGGTTTCCGCTCGGCGAGCCACTGATCGACGATGGCAAGCATCCGCGCGCGAATGCCTTCGAGCGTGAGTCCGATAGGTTGAATGGCGGCGAGTTGCCGTGCGAGCTCTGGCAGATTGAGTCCGTCTTCCGATCCGACCCAGATCACGAAGTCCCCGCCCTGGCGGCCCTTGCGGATCTTGGCCTCGCAAATGTGGTTGAACAAGACGCTCCGGTCGACGGACGCGAGCAAGCTGCGAAATTCGCCAAGGCTCGTGGCCGAGAGCCCGAGATCCACTTCGAGGATGTGCGAGCTGACGAACTCGAAGGGATCACCGTGCATCACGCGCGGGACATTCCACAGCGACTTCAAATGATCGTCGATGGTGCTGACGATCTCTGTGCGCAAGGCTTCGAGGTCTCGAAATTCGAACGGGTCGATCAGCCCCAGCCGTTCGCTCAAAATGCGATCGCGGACGGAGACGGCCGCCCAGGTGGCAAAGTCGCTGGGAAACAGAGTGGGGCCGGCCTCGTTCCGAAGAAAGTAACTGTGCGTGTGATAGTAAATGGAGTCGGCCGGCACTTCTTCGATGCCCCGCATGAGTTGCTCGACGTCGCCGGCCTTGCGTCCGAGCATCTCCCGCAGCTCGACACACCCGACGAAGTGAAACGGCGCGACGGTCAGTTGTTCAGTCATGCCTGGGCCCCGCGACGCGGTCTCCTTCGTGTTTTACGGCGGTGATCGTCGCATCGATCGAATCGGCCAACCGCAACGCCGTGCGCCGCAGCGTCTGACGCGCATCTTTCTTGAGCCCTTCCAGCGCGGTGCGGGTCTCCTCGACGATGTCCGATAATTCTTCTTGGGCCGTGCGTGCGCCCCGCGCCAGACGGCGGCGCACGTCGGGACCGGATTCGGGGGCGGTGAGCAGCACGGCGGCGCCCGCGAGCAGTGCCCCGGCCACGAAGGCTGCGAGCGCGGTTCCGGCGGAAAAGCCCGGTTGTGTCGCGTCGTGTGCCGACTCGCCCGGCTCTTCTACGCGTCCGTGCCGGGCCAGAGCCGCGCCCGTCCCTGCCGCCGCCGCTCCGGCGGCGAATGCGGCGACGATGGCGAGAGGCGAGCGCCAGCGAGGCGGCAGGTCCCAATCCCAGCTCGATCCCAGTTGCTGACGACGGACGTGCGCCTCACCCCCAAGCCACCGTGGTTGTTCGTCGTGCCGCCCCATGCTATGCGACGCACTCCAGCAGGGCCACGGGGCAATCGGCGAAAATCTTCGCAAGCGGCAACGCGAGGCGTGTCTCGACGGGCACCGGCTGAATCGTCTCGCCGGTGAAAACGTTGTAGTAGCCCACAGCGGGACTGACGTCGGCGGGAAGCGCCAGCCAAGTATCCGGCCAGACGGCGGTGCCGAGTGGTGGCGTCGCCGGATCAGGATTCAGACCGGCGATCAGCCGGGGGACGACGACGAGCACCGACTTGCCGCCCCGCGTACGGGCGAAGGCGCAGACGTGCTGCTTTTTTCCGCCGAGCGCTTCCAGCGGCAGGTAGTCGCCGTTGAGAAAGACGTCCGGGTGCGCACGACGGTACCGAAGTGCCGCCATGGTGAGGTAGAGCTTGATCCGACCGTCGTCCGCCGAGGCCCAGAGCTCGCGGACGACCGTGCGCCGATCCGGCTGTTCGGCCGCATCAGCCAGCGTGTCGAGGAGTCCGATGCGCCGGTCGTAATCGACCGGTCGCCGGTTGTCGGGGTCGACCAGGCTGAAGTCCCACAGTTCCGTCCCTTGATAGATGTCGGGCACTCCGGGGCCGGTGATCTTGATCAGAAGCTGGGACAAGCTGTTGCACATGCCGTACGCGGCGACCTTTCGGTGGAATACCAACAGGCTGTCGAGAAACGGGTTCGGCCGGGTGCGATCGAGAATCGCCTCGATAAACTTATGGACCGCCCGATCGTATGCGGGATGCGGATTCAGCCAGCTCGTGTGGACCTTCGCTTCGTGCAGCGCCTTCTCCATGTACTGCTGAATACGCTCCCCGAAGGCGCGATACTGATCGTCATCCATGTCTTCGAGCGGCCATGCGCCGATCAGCGTCTGATAGAGCAAGTATTCTTCGTTGCGGTCGGGCGCGGGTTGTCCCTCGACGTCGACTTTGAATTTTTTGTTGAGCTTGTGCCAGAGGGACACGTGCGCCTTCCACGCGTTCGGCATCTCCGACAGCACGTTGATCCGCGCGCGCACGTCCTCGCTTCGTTTGGTGTCGTGTGTCGAGGTCGCCGACAGGGCGAGGGGCCAGGAGGCTTGACGTTCGCGCATGCGTTCATGAAACGACGGAACGCACAAGCCGAACCGGTCCGGCTCGCCGCCCACCTCGTTGAGCGAGACCAGGCGGTTGTAGATGTACAGAGCGGTGTCCTCGACGCCCTTCGCGGTGACCGGACTGGTGATTTGCTGGAATCGCGCGATGAAGTTCAAGCGCTCCTCGCGGTCGACCCGCAGACGATCTTCCGCTCGGTTCAACAAAATGTCTTGAATGAAATCGAACACGAGTCCGCTGACCGCCGGATTGCGCCGCTTGGCCTTCGTCACCGCGAGTCGAATGTACGCGCGGTCGCGATCCGCCACGCCGTTCGCCTCGGCTCCGATATACGTCCGGTAGACCGGGAAGCAGGCGATGATTTCCCGGATGGCGTGAATCAAGCTGTTGAGGGTGAAATCACGCGAGCGCCGGTCGCGCTCCGAGAAGCCGTTGAGGAAATGACCCAGGCGGTTGACCTCGCTGGCCATCGACGCGCTCATGATGAGCTTTTTCTTTTGATAGACGAGGTCGTCGAAGGAGATACGCTCGCGGATGAACTTGGCATAGAGTTCGTCGAACGCATACTCGTGCCCGCCATCGACGAAGAGACCGTTGACCACGTTCAAAAAGTCGTAGCCAGTGGTGCCGTACACCGGCCAGGTCTCCGGCAGCGTTTCCCCTTTGCCGAGGATCTTTTCCACGACGACGTAGAGCGGCCGATCGTGATCGGGAGCTCCGGGTAGGTTCTTCTGCGCCCAGTTCTGGACCTCGCGAAGGTAGCCACCCGGACTGTACAGGCCGTCGACATGATCAATGCGCAGCCCGGTGACGTGGCCTTCCTTGACGAGACGGAAGACGAGATCGTGGACCTCGTGAAAGACCGGCGGATCTTCCATGCGGATCGCCGCCAGTTCGTTGATGTCAAAGAAACGCCGATAGTTGATTTCCTCGGCCGCCACTCGCCAGTAGGCCAGGCGATAGGCTTGATCGTTTAGGAGGCCGTCGAGGAGGTCGAAGCTTTTTGGATCCTCTTTCCGGCCGTTGAAGGCCTGCACGTTTTCTTCGAGGAAGGCCGCGATCGTCGGGCTCGCGGCGGTGAGTCGGTTCAACCGCTTCTTGACGATCTCCTTTTCGCGGTACCGCTCCTCCGATTTCGCCGGGTCCGATTCCTCGCCGGGCGGAAGGTGATTGAGCGCCGTGATGATGCTCTGCAGTTCGAGCACGTCCGGGTTATCCGCTCCCACCCGTTCGATCAATTCATCGAGCCGATACGACAGGATGCGGGTGATGGACTTCGGCGCGACCGGAAGCCGATGGTCGTAATAGTGGATCGAAAACGCGCCACGATCGTAGCTCAGGGTGATCTCCTGATTTTCCAGCACGACGCCGTACAGATCGCCGAGGATCGGCAACAGAATTTTGTTCTCGAGTTCCGGTTTCAACGGGTGCCAGTCGATGTCGAAGAACGCGGCATAGCGTGAGCTTGGACCATTCTCCAGCACGTCCAACCACCAGTCATTGCACGACCGGGAAATCCCCATGTGATTCGGAACCACGTCCAGCAGTTGCCCCATCCCATGTCCGCGAAGCGTCTCGGTGAAGGCCCGGTACTCGTCTTCCGTTCCGATTTCCGGATTCAACATCCGGGGGTCGGCGACATCGTAGCCATGCGAGCTTCCGGGTGTCGCTTTCATATAGGACGAGGCATAGCAGTCGGTGATGCCGAGGCGATCGAGATACGGTACGATCCGTGCGGCATCCTTGAACGTAAAGCGCTGGTTGAACTGGATTCGGTAGGTGGCGACGGGAATCCGGGTCGGCGTCGGGTACATGCGACCTCAAGGCAGCGCCGATGCGTGGGAGAAGCGGGCCTCTGGGCCGGTGTGTCGCTGCCCAAGGACGACGACCCCCGAGGCGCTCACCGCATAGCGTTGCCGGTCTTCGGCCGGCTCGAGTCCGATCCTCGCGCCGGCCGGAATGTCATTGAACCGGTCGACGATCACACGCCGCAGTCGCGCATGGGCGCCGATCGTCGTGCCGTCGAGAATGATGCACTCATCGAGCGACGCCCCCGGTTCGATCGTGACGTCACGGCCGATGACCGAGCGGTTGATCTCGGCCTCGAAGACGCGTGTGCCTTGTCCGACCACGCTCTGATCGACGTGCGAGCGGACGAAGCTCGACGGCGGCGCATCGTAATTTTCGGTCAAGATCGGCCAGTCCGCGTTGCACAGATTGAAGAGCGGCTCCGAGCCGAGGATGTCCATGTTGGCCTGCCAGTAGGTATCCAGGGTGCCGACATCGCGCCAATAGCCCGGCTCTTCATACGGCTTCAGGCCGGGGACCTCGTTGTCACAGAAGTTGTAGGCGAGCACCCGATGCGAACGAATGATGCGGGGCAGGATATCGCGACCAAAGTCATGGTATCCCGCCGTGGTGGCGTCGTGTTCGAGGATGTTCTGCAAGACCTCGCTGGTGAATAGGTAATTGCCCATCGACGAGAAGGCGCGATGCCGGTCGTGGGGCATTGGCTTGGGCTGCGCCGGCTTTTCCTGGAATCCGACGATGCGCGGGGCGCCGGTGGACCGCTCTTCGTTGACCTCGATGATTCCGAAGCCGCGGGCGTCTTCGACCGGCACCGGCCTTGCCGCCACCGTGACGTCGGCCCCATGGTCGATATGAAATTGCACCATCTGACCGATGTCCATGCGATAAATGTGATCCGCGCCAAACACGGCGATGAGATCAGGCGAGAAATCCCGAATCAGGTTCATGTTCTGATAGACCGCATCGGCGGTGCCTTCGTACCAGCCATCGCGGGCGCGCATTTGCGGAGGGACGACCGAGACGAATTCTGCAGGCAACCGATCCCCGATGCGCCAGGCTCGACGGAGGTGTTCGATCAGGGATTGCGACCGGTACTGCACGAGGACGTACATCGCACGGATGCCGGAATTGAAAAAATTGCTGAGCACGAAATCGACGATCCGGTATTTCGCGGCGAAGGGCACCGCGGGCTTGCTGCGATGCTCCGTCAACGGCATCAACCGTTCGCCCTTGCCTCCGGCCATGATCATGGCCAGCACCTTGACGGTCTCTCCTGTTTTCAATCGATGACGCATCAAAAATCTGCGGTGCCGAGGGCTATGCAACTGCAGGACCGATGCGCGGCGATCAACGGGTGAAGAATTCGACGGCCCGTTCCTTAAGGCACCGATCAGCGGCACCGCATACTTTCGCACCGAAGCCTGGCCGTCGCCTACTCACCACGGGAGGAAGAGCCTGTAGGATTCACGCGCAATGGAAAGCCAGTTTGTCCAAGCGAGGACAAACTGTCCTTGTCAGAATGAGGCGGACGACGGGCGGTCTGTCGAAAGGGGATGGAGGTGGACCGTCCGCTGCGGGAAGGGAATCTCGATCCGTTCTTCGCGGAATCGGCGAAAAATCCGTTTCCGAAGCTCATGCTGAACGAGATATTGATCAGTGACTTCGCGCACGTGGCAGTTCAGCGTGAAGTCCAGGGTGGATTCGCTGAACCCTGGAAGAAAGCGCACGCTCGGGGCGGGATCCGTCAATAATCCAGGTACTGTTTCGGCGGCTTTCGCCGTTTCGTCCAGCAAGACTCGCTCGACATGCTCGGGGTCGCTGTCGTACGACACGCCGACGACGATCGAGATGCCGCGGCGGGGGTCCGGCAGGTAGTAGTTCGTGACGACCGATTGCGTGAGCTTGCTGTTCGGCAAGATCACCATGTCGTTGGACAACATGCGGACACGGGTCGTCCGCCACCCGATATCCTCAACGTATCCCTCTTGTCCCGTCTCCAAGCGAATGAAATCCCCGACGCGAATCGGTTGTTCGATGAGGAGATGGATGCCGGCGAAGAAATTGGAGAGCGTGTCTTGGAGCGCGAGCGCGACCGCAAGGCCACCGACGCCGAGCGCGGTCAACACTGGAGTGACGGAGATGCCCAAGCCGCCGAGCAGAACGAGCGCGCCGGTGATCCAGATCGTGACCGTCACGAACGTGAGCGACAACCCGGTCGCAGGAAAGCCGATCTGATTGCGGCGCAGTCCGAGCCGAAGGGCGGCACTCGACAGATTCGCCACAGCGAACGTGACCGAGACGACCAGCAAGCTGAACAATGATTTGAGCGTCGCCGCCGCCGGGCGCGGCGGTAGGTCCGCGGTATCGACGGCGATGTACAGCCCGATGAGCAGACACCACATCAGCGACGGCAGGCGAAGGCTGTCAAGGATGACGGCGCTGAACGGCGAGGCGCTGGCCGTACCCCAGCGGCGTACCGCACGGATGGCGACGTGCCGGACCGCAAGGGCGATGGTCGTGACGGCAACGAAGGCGGCGAGCGCAGTGGCGAGGTGCGAGGCGAGTGGCGACAGTGGGGGCATCGGAGTCGCCGAACTATAGCGAATTCTTCGGAGTGCGGCTAGCCCGCATTATTCATGGCGGTTCGTGGCGAACTTCGGGAGGGGGCGCCCAACGGGAAAGAGCCGTCTTGGCAGCTCGGGGTTGGGTGGGTGAGATAAGCGCCTGGGGCGGGCGGGGTAAAGGCAGAACCGCGTGCGAGACGGGCAAGGGCAGCCGCGAGGGAAGAGGCATACTCACTGCGGTATGTTGACCGACCGGGTGGCGAGCACGCCCGTCGCCGCAGCGGATCGGCAATTGCAGCAGAACGGTTCATGAATGATGCGGGCTAGGTGCTTCATGGGATGGAGCTTCCTTGTCGGCCGATGACGCATTTCCAAGCGCGGCCGCAATCCTTTAAGATATCGACCCATGAAGATCACGCATACGTCTGACTTGGTGCGACTGCTCCGCGGAGAGCATTGGGATCCGTTTTCCGTCTTGGGGCCGCATCCCCCTTCCTCGGATCAGTCCGGCATGGTCGTGCGCGCTTTCTTGCCGGATGCGGTCGAGGCTGCCGTCCTGATCGAAGGCCGTCCGCCTCAGAAGATGACCAAGGTGCACGAAGATGGGCTGTATGAAACCCTTCTGACCAATGGAGCCGGGCCGCACACCTACCAGGTCCAGTCCGTCGACTCCGGGGGCCATGTGACGGTCCGGCACGATCCCTACGCGTTTCGCGACCTGATCTCGGATTTCGACCTTCATCTGTTCGGCGAGGGACGGCTCTATCGCGGCTATGACCTCCTGGGGGCCAGAATGGTCACGATCGACGGCGTTCCGGGGGTCCGGTTCGTCGTGTGGGCGCCGAACGCGATGCGTGTGAGCGTCGTGGGGGATTTCAACAACTGGGATGGCCGGCGTCACCCGATGCGAAGCCGCGGGCCATCCGGGCTGTGGGAACTCTTCATTCCCGATATCCCGGAAGGCTCCGCGTACAAATACGAAATCCGTCCCCGCAGCGGTGGCCCGCCGTTCCTCAAAGCGGACCCCCACGCGTTCGCGGCGGAGCTTCGTCCCAAAACGGCCTCGATCGTCCGCGACATTAGTCGGTATCAATGGAACGATCGCGACTGGATGGAGCGGCGCCGGAGCCGCGATCAATTGGCGAGTCCGATTTCGATCTATGAAGTCCATCTCGGCTCGTGGCGGCGTGTGCCCGAAGAAGGGAATCGGTGGCTGACGTATCGCGAATTGGCGGAGAGGCTCGTGCCCTATGCGAAAGAGATGGGCTACACGCACCTGGAGTTGTTGCCGGTCAGCGAACACCCCTTCGACGGCTCCTGGGGCTATCAGCCGACCGGCTACTTCGCGGTGACGAGCCGGTTTGGGTCACCGGAGGATTTTATGGCGTTCGTCGATGCCTGCCATCGCGCCGACCTCGGCGTGATCCTCGATTGGGTGCCCGCGCATTTTCCGGACGATCCGCACGGGCTCGCGTGGTTCGACGGGACCCATCTCTACGATCACGAAGACCCTCGCTTGGGCTACCATCCGGAATGGCATAGCCGGATATTCAACTTCGGCCGCGTCGAGGTGCGGAACTTTCTGCTCAACAGCGCGCTCTTTTGGCTGGACCGCTACCATATTGACGGGCTGCGGGTCGATGCGGTGGCCTCGATGCTCTATCTCGATTATTCCCGCAAGGCCGGCGAGTGGATCCCCAACAAGTACGGCGGGAATGAAAATCTCGAGGCCATCTCGTTCCTCAAGGAGTTCAATACGGTTGTGCATCAAGAACATCCGGGCGTGCTGACCATTGCCGAAGAATCGACGGCGTGGGCGGGCGTCTCCCGGCCCACGTATACGGGCGGTCTGGGTTTCAGTCTGAAGTGGAACATGGGGTGGATGCACGATACGCTCGAGTACTTCAGCTTTGATCCCGTCTACCGACGGTTTCACCAAAACAAGATCACGTTCGGGCTGATCTATGCGTTCAGCGAGAACTTCGTACTCGTCCTCTCGCATGACGAAGTCGTCCATGGAAAGAAGGCCCTGCTCGACAAGATGCCCGGCGATCATTGGCGGCGGTTTGCGAACCTCCGGGCGCTGTTCGGCTACATGTACGCGCACCCCGGCAAGAAGATGCTGTTCATGGGCGGCGAGTTCGGTCAGTGGTGGGAATGGAACCACGACGACAGCCTGCAATGGCACCTGCTCGAGTACGAGCCGCATCGCGGGTTGCAACGGCTGGTCCGAGACCTCAACACGGTCTACCGGAGCGAGCCGGCCTTACATGAAGTCGATTTCGAGTGGACGGGATTTCAGTGGATCGATTTCAGCGATGCGGATCATGCCGTCATCGCCTTCTTGCGGCGCGCGAAGCAGCAGCACGAGGTCGTGCTCTGCGTTTGCAACTTCACGCCCGTGCCCCGCGAAGGGTATCGAGTCGGAGTGCCCGCACCCGGGTGGTACCGCGAGGTGCTGAACACCGATGCGGCCCTGTACGGGGGATCGAATACGGGAAACGGCGGCGGGGTGCCCGCAGAGGAGCAGCCCTGGCACGGGCAGCCCTATTCACTCATGCTGACGCTGCCGCCGTTAGCGGTACTCTACTTCAAGCGGGTTGGTTGAGTAGAGGGCGACACCGAAGGCGGGCAGCGAGAGTGCCACCTGGGTCTCAGCCAACGTGACGGTGTCGGGGAGCCGCGGCTCGCCAGTCCCTCCGAACTCCTTGCTCCAGCTCGTCAGCGTAAGACGCCACCGGCCGGCGGGTTGTCGAAGGACGAAGTGTGCGGGGCGCTCTTCTAGATTCAACAGCACCAGCGCGTGCGCCTGTTCGGCGGCCCAACGGTGCAAGATCAAGACAGGTGCTCCTTCCTCCACCCAGGCCGCATGCCCGCCTTTTGCGTGAAAGGCCCCACCGCTGTTCCGCAGCGAGATGAGGCGACGGTACCAGGCCAATACGGCGCGCTGCCGATCGTCGCGCGGACCGCCATCCGAGAGTCGCGATCGTTCAAACGTTGCCTGGTCGAAAGGATCGGGCACGGCTCCCCACCCGAAAGCCGCAAACTCTTTTCGCCTGCCTTCCCGGACGGCTTTAATCAGTGCCGGATCTCCGTGATCCACGAAGTACTGGAACGGCGCGGTCTCGCCGTATTCCTCGCCCATGAACAGCAGCGGCGTCTGCGGCGCCAGGAGCAGTGCCGCGGCGGCGACTTTCAAGGCCTCCCACGGCACGAGGGCGGCCAGCCGCTCTCCCTGCGCCCGGTTCCCGACCTGATCGTGATTTTGCGTGCAAATCACGAATTGCTCCGGCAGCCGTCCGCGCGCCGAGTTGCCGTGACGGCGGCGACGGTGCCGGGAGTGCTGGCCTGAATAGACGAATCCATCTTGCAGCGCCGTCGCGATCTGCCGGGGATCGCCGAAATCTTCGTAGTAGCCCGCGCGCTCCCGCGTCAACACGGCGTGCAACGCGTGATGGAAATCATCGCTCCACTGCGCGTCGAGTCCATATCCGCCTTCCTGCGGCGGTGCAATGACGCGGACGTCGTTCAAATCACTTTCGCCGATCACGAGGATCGTTCGGTCGGATTCTTCGGCTTGTTCGTGGACTGAGTCGGCCAGCTCGCGGAGGATGTGCGTCGCGCCAAAATCGTAGATGCCGTGGATCGCATCGAGGCGCAGGCCGTCCATGTGATATTCGGTCACCCAATAGCGGGCGTTGTCGATGATGAAGCGGCGGACCTCGTCGCTGTCCGCGCCATCATAGTTCACCGCTCGGCCCCACGGCGTGTGGTAGCGGTCGGTGAAGTAGGGGCCGAAGTCGTCGAGGTAATTCCCTTCGGGGCCGAGATGGTTGTACACGACGTCCAGGATGACACCGAGTCCCTCCCGATGACAGGCGTCGACGAGCGCCTTGAGCCCATCCGGCCCTCCGTACGTGGACTGCGGCGCATAGAGAGAGACGCCGTCATAGCCCCAGTTGCGGCGCCCGGGAAATTGCGCCACCGGCATTACTTCGATCGCCGTGATGCCGAGGTCCTTCAGTGCCGGCAGGCGGCCAATTAGTGCGGCGAACGTCCCTTCGGCGGTGGCCGTTCCGACGTGAAGTTCGTAGAGCACCAATTGATCCAGCGTCACTCCACGCCAGTGCTGATCGGACCAGTGAAACGCGTCTGGATCGACCAGCGCTGACGCTCTGTGCACGCCCTCGGGTTGAGACCGAGAAGCCGGGTCTGGTCGCTCCTTGCTGCCATCAAGCAGGTAGGTGTAACGGTCGCCGGCCGACACCTGCTCGGCGTTCGCCGTGAAGTACCCGACAGCGTCTTTCGTCATCGCGACGGTTCGTTCCCCTCGGTGGAGCTGAAGGGACACGCGTTCCGCTCGCGGCGCCCACACCCGAAACGCCGCCGACGTCCCGCGCAGTCTTGCTCCCAATTCCAGCCGCCATTCCGATTGCATCGGCTCAGTCTGCCAGATCGGAGGTGAGTGCTGCACGTCTCGAGTCCGCTGACAGAGAAAACCGGTACATACCGATACTCGGAATCGCCGTGGTTCGATATGGTCTGACGGTCGAAGCAGAAATTATGGCCGTCCGCGAATCGTCGAGACGACCAACCTGCAGGACAGTGGGCAGAGCTCGAACCAGAACCAGACAGTGAGGCACGGGCGTGATGAGGGTTTGGCCAGGACGTTCATATCCCTTGGGGGCGATGTGGGACGGGCAGGGCGTGAACTTTGCCCTGTTCTCCGAAAATGCGACGAAGGTCGAACTGTGCTTGTTCGATGGCCCGGATGCCGTCCTGGAATCTCACCGGATCCCCCTTGAAGAACGGACCGATCAGGTTTGGCACGTCTATCTGCCGGAAGTCAGACCGGGCCAACACTATGGCTATCGTGTCCACGGCCCGTACGATCCCTCGGTCGGGCATCGGTTCAATTCCTCGAAGCTCCTGATCGATCCCTACGCCAAGGCGCTGTCAGGGAACATCGAGTGGTCGGATGCCATGTTCGGCTACCGGATCGGTGATCCGGCGGCCGACTTATCCAAGGATGACCGGGATAATGCGGCGAACGTGCCAAAGGGGGTCGTGATCGATTCCGCCTTCAGCTGGGGCGGCGACCAACTCCTGCGCACGCCCTGGGATCAGACGGTGATTTATGAAGTCCACGTCAAGGGCTTGACCGCCCGACACCCGGATGTGCCCGAGCAACAGCGCGGAACGTACGAAGGGCTCGCGTCCCCTGCGGTCCTGGATCATCTGAAAGCGCTGGGCGTGACGGCGGTGGAGCTGTTGCCGGTCCATCATTTCGTGCGCGACAAGCATCTGTACGACAGGGGATTGACCAACTACTGGGGCTACAACACCATCGGCTTCTTCGCCCCCGATATTCGGTATGCGACGCGTCCCATTCCCGGTGAGCATGTCCGTGAGTTCAAGACGATGGTCAAGACCCTCCACAGCGAGGGCCTGGAGGTCATCCTCGATGTGGTCTACAACCACACAGGTGAAGGAAACCATCTGGGCCCGACGCTTTCGTTTCGAGGGATCGACAACGCGGCCTATTATCGATTGGTACCGGAGAACAAGCGCTACTACATGGATTACACCGGCACCGGTAATACGCTCAACGTCACCCACCCTCGTACGCTTCAGCTCATTATGGACAGCCTGCGCTATTGGGTGCAGGAGATGCATGTTGACGGCTTTCGATTCGACCTTGCCTCGACCCTTGCACGGGAGCTACACGATGTCGATCGCTTGAGCTCGTTCTTCGACATCATCCACCAGGATCCGGTGCTCTCCCAGGTCAAGCTGATTGCCGAGCCCTGGGACCTCGGGCAAGGCGGCTATCAGGTCGGCAACTTTCCCGTTGGCTGGGCCGAATGGAACGGCCGCTACCGTGATACGATCCGTCGCTATTGGAAGGGAGACGGCGGCCAAGTAGCGGAATTGGGGTATCGGCTCACGGGCAGCAGCGACCTGTACGAAACCAGCGGGCGCCGGCCGTATGCCAGCATCAATTTCGTGACAGCGCATGACGGGTTCACGCTCAATGATTTGGTCTCATACAACGAGAAGCACAATGAGGCGAACGGCGAAGACAACAGGGATGGCACCGATGACAATTTGAGCTGGAATTGCGGGGTGGAAGGACCGACGGATAATCCGGACATCGTGACATTGCGCGAGCGGCAAAAGCGAAACTTTCTCGCCACGTTGGTGCTATCGCAAGGCGTCCCGATGATTTGCGGCGGAGACGAGATCGGCCGGACACAGCGCGGCAACAACAATGCGTATTGCCAGGACAACGAACTCAGCTGGTACGACTGGAAATTGGATCGCCGTGATCGGGACCTCTTCGCCTTCGTCCAGCGCCTGATCGCGCTTCGCCGGGAGCAGCCGGTACTCCGGCGCCGTCGTTTTTTCCAAGGGCGGCGGATTCGTGGATCAGAAGTGAAAGACATTGCGTGGTTTCGGCCGGACGGGAAGGAAATGACCGATGAAGATTGGAACAAGGGGTACGTCCGGTGTCTCGGTATTCGATTGGCGGGTGACGCGATGGAAGAAACCGATGACAAAGGCCGTCCCATTGTCGGTGATACCCTCTTGATCCTCCTCAATGCCCACCATGAATTGCTCCAATTTACGATGCCTGCCCATAAACGCGGGGTGCGCTGGGAGCATCTGCTCGACACGACAGAGCCGAGTCCCAAAGAGCTGCCCCAGTTCTTAAAGGGCGGGGAGCCGTTTCCGCTCGAAGCCCGGTCCTTGGCGGTGCTACGCCTGCGAAGCCCCGAGAAACACGAATAAGTCATTGAAACTCCTTGTCGCGCACTCACTCGATCCTTCGGAGCAACAGTGCAACGAAAGTTGGATTGACCCTCGGCCTCCCGTTTTGATACCGTCCCTGCAACATCATTTCTTGTCGTCCGCCGTCGCGTCTTCATCGATCGTCCGCCGCCCGGTTCGTGGTTGTGCCCGGTTTCCTGATCTGTAGCTTGGAGGACTGAATGGAGTCTGCGAGACGACCCTATCTCTCGACGTTCGTGCTCGGTTGCGCCCTGCTGACGGGTGGCTGCGCCGGATTGACCAAAGGGCAGGCGGATTTCGACGTGGGGATGAAGGAGCGCGGAATTGCATCATGGTATGGGGATGACTTTCACGGCTGGATTACGGCGAGTGGCGAACCCTATGACATGTACCGACTGACGGGCGCGCATCGAACGCTTCCCCTCGGCTCCGTGGTCCGGGTGACCAATGTCGTCACGGGCCGACACGTGGTCATTCGGATCAATGACCGGGGCCCCTACGTCAATGGCCGAATCCTCGATCTCTCCTACGCGGCGGCCGAACGTCTCGAAATGGTCCGGGATGGGATCTCAGCGGTTCAAATCGAGGTCGTCGGCCACCAATCGCTCGGCGCGCTGATGGACGAACGCAATGGACTCGACATGGAATTTTCAGTTACGGCCGACACTGCTGCCATGCCCCTTGGTCGCTCCGGCCTGTCCCACCCAGCCTGGCAAACTGATCGCCGGGCTGCCCGCAGCATACCAAGCGATCTCCTTCGCGAGCGGCGGGCGCGCCGCGTGGCCGATATCCTCGCCGTCGAACGGCGGGTGGATGCGGTCCCAGCACTCGCTCTGACCTAAGTCTCGGTTCGGTTGACAGCCTCCCGCGCGGTCTACTACACTGACTCACTCATTTTGTCCGCGAGGAGAGGAGAGTCGCCGTGGCGAAGAAGTCCCCGTTAGAGACTGATGTTCAACGATTGAAAGCCAAGATCACGAAGCAACGAGAGGCCGATGGCGGGGACGATGCCAGAGAGAAGCTGCGCGTGCTCCTGAAGCATTTGAAGCGGGCGCAACGGAAACGCCGCCGATTGCTGATTCGGAAGCAACATGCCGCCGGCAAGAAGGACGAGAAGGCCGGCGCGACAGCGTAACATCGTGTCATGCAGCAGGGTATTATGAACCAGGAATCCGAAAACTTTTTTGAAGACGAATCGACGCTGAAAACTGAGGAGCAGAAGGACCAGTTGGCCGACCGGCTGTCCGAGGCGATGGCCGGAGAGGCGGCGACTGCGACTGACGAAGCTGCGGTCGAGGGCCAGGAGGAAGGGGTCCTCGAAGAAGAGCGGATCAAGGATGAGATCGAAATCCAAATCGATCTCTTGAAAGATCCCGACTGGGCGGTGCGGCGGGAAGCCGTCGTGACGCTCGGCGAAATGGGCGATGAACGGTGCGTGGAGCCGCTGGTTCGCGCTCTGCAAGATGGCGATTGGCAGGTTCGGGAGGCGGCCGTCGAGGCCATCGGTCAAGTCGGCTCCCCGGCGGTCGATTCCGTGCTGCGACTCCTGCGGTCCTGGGATCACCGAAAATACGCCATCCGCGCACTGGGAAAGATCAAGGACGAGCGGGTGCTCGATCCGCTGGTGGCCCAGTTGCGGAACGATGAGTTCTACGAAGATGCGACGGAGGCGCTCGTCGACCTCGGTCCGCCGGCGGTGCCGAGGTTGGTTGAAGCGCTGAGAGACAAGGACGAGAACATCCGCAAGCAGGCGGTCATCGCGCTGGGTCGGATTCAGGACTCGTCGGCCATTGACCCGCTGATCGAGAAGCTCAGCGACAAGGACTGGTTTACACGGCTCACGGCGGCGGCGGCACTCGAGAAAATCGGGGACGAACGCGGGCGCGAGGCGATCAAGCCGCTTCTCAAGGACCCTGATCCCGTTGTCCGGATGCGCGTGGAACGCATTCTGGCCGCTTGGAAAAAGCGCGCCGCGAATGCGTAAAGATGTTCGAGGTTCGGAGTTCGAGGTTTGAAAAGAACCTTGGCCTCCGAACCTTATTTTCCCCGCTCCGCCAGCGCATCCAACTCTTTCTGAATCTCGTCGAATCGCGCCCGGGGGACAGTTTTCCCCGACGCTAACTCCTGTTGACTCGCCCGCGTTTTCGCGATCAGCGATGTCAATCTCGCCCGCCGGTCCGTCGCAGGTTCGGTTTGCGTCAAGCGCTCCAAATCGTCGGCGGCCTCGCCCAGCGCTTTGGCGGCATTGCCGAAGTTCCGGTCGAGCACATCCGATTTTGCTTGGATGACCTGTGCCTTGGCGTCGACGAGTTCCTGTCGTCCCCGCAGATTCCGTTCGAAGCTGAGCGTCGTATCCACGACGTTTCGCGAGAGATCCGTCACCGTTTTCGTCAATTCTCCGATCGAATGCCGACCAATGTAGAAACCCAAGGTGAAGCTGGTAGTGAGAAGAACGAGCATCCCGAGGAATCTCAGCATTGAGGCCTCACGACGAGGGTTTGAGGAGCTGCAGCAGGCTGCCGGCCGCCGTGACCCGAACGGCCGGATCGGAATCAGTCATGGCCTGCTTGACGAGCGGGACGGCGTCCCGACTCTCGAAGCGGCCGAGCGCGCGAGTCGCCATCAGCCGAGGTTGCGGCTGGAGGTCCTGCCGCAAGGCGTCGAGCAGCGGTAACGCCGCCTTGTTCCTCGCCTGACCGATTGCCTGTGCGAGGGCGCCGCGCACGGACGGATCGGGATGTTGTGCCAGTTCGCGCGCGACGAGGACCGCTTCTCCCTCCCCCAATCGCAGCAACGCCTCCACGGCCCCGACCCTGACAATGTCCACGCGATCTTTCGCCAACGGCCACAGCAGCGCCCGTGTGTGGGGAAGCTTGAGACGCCCCAAGCTCGCCGCCGCGATGCTTCGCACCCGTGGGTCGTCATCGCCGATGGAATGCGTGAGCTGTGCAGCGGCATCCGATGAGCCGTATTCGCCCAGTGCGCCGGCGGCAAAGGCCCGAACCGCGGGATCCGGGTCGTAGACCGATTGGGCCAACAACTTGAAGGTGCGCGGGACTCGCAAGCGCCCGAGCACGCCAAGAGCCGCCATGCGCGTATCGGGATCGGGCAACGTTGCCGCGCTCAGGATCTCATCGAGGGCTTGCTCGCGGCCTAACTTGACGAGTGCGGCGAGGGCAAACACGTGCACGGCAGTGTCGTCGGTGCGCGCAATCGTCCGAAGCAGATCAACGGCCGACACGTCCCGCGTTTCCCCCAAGCCATTGATTGCGGCAATGCGGACACCGGGCGACGGATCTTGGAGCGCTTGTTTGAAAATCGCGGTGGCCGATTTCGCCGCGCGAGGATGGAGGCTCACCGTACGGCCGAGGCCCTCGATGGCGAGAGCCCGGACGAGCATGGATCCGTCAAATCGTGCATCCTCGAGAAGGGCGAGTGTGTCCGGACCGGCGGCATCGCGGAGGGCGGTCAACGCCGCGATACGGACATGCTCGAGTGGGTCCCTGACATACGATGTGACGATCGCCTTTGCGATCTCGCGGAGCAACGGCGCGTCATCCACGCGGCCGGCTGATACGAGTCGTGTGTAGACCTTAAAGGCCGTCTCCGGGCGCCCCAGATGCAGATAGGTCCGAATGGTAGCGTTCAAAGCCTTCGGTGAGGGCTCCGTTCCCGCCGGCATCGTTTCGAACAGGCGGACCACCTCTTCAAACCGGCCTTCGCGAAACGCCGAGACGAGATCGCGGTCGATGTTCCCGGGAATGGCGTCACGGACCGGAAGGGCGACGAGGAAAAGCACCAGAGACCAGAAGAGGAGGGTTCGAACGAGACAAGCGCGAGGCACCATCATAGCGCGTCATCCTAGCACCGCTTTTCGCGCGCTCGCAATGAACGGCGATCTCGGGAAAAGAGGCACTGCTCCGTCAGATTGACATCGCCGGCTGGCCATCATACTGTCAGTCCATGCTGAGTCAGGCGTGCCGAGCGTGCAGCGGCGCATGGCCGCAAGCGGACGACCGTGTCACCGATTGCGGTACGAGCGTCCTCTATTTGTTCGAGGATCAGTTCTTTCCAGGCTGGTCGGTGCTCGTTCTGAAGAAACATGCCACAGAGCTGTTCGAACTCTCAGGCGAGGAGCGGCGGGACCTGATGGACGAGGTCAGCTGCGTGGCGCAGGCGCTTGCGATTGTCTTCAAGCCCCTGAAGATCAACTACGAACTGCTCGGCAACCAAATGCCGCACATCCATTGGCATGTGATTCCACGGCTCTCCTCAGACCCGTGTCCCCGTGAACCGGTGTGGAATCATCGGCATGAGCCTGTACCGCTGATTCCCGAAGAGCGGGGTCAGCGCATCAAGGCGATCCGGCAGGAACTCCTGAAGATACGGGCCGCTCGCTGACCGTCACTTGGCGTGGTGACGAAGACCCGCGGCAGGCGCGTACATCAAGTCGGTATATTCTTTTACCATCCGTCGAGTGCAAAACCTCGGCGCAATCGTCCGAATCGCATCCTTGACGATCTGCATCCAACCGCGCGGAATCCCGTCTCGGTCCCGCATGTAATACAGCGGCACGATATCGTGTTCCAGGATTCGATACAGCTGCTCGGCGTCCTGAGCATCCTGTGCCTGCCAATCGGATAGATGCGTGGACGGCTGAATGGGCCATCCGTTTGCGCCGTCGTACCCTTCCTGCCACCAGCCGTCCAACACGCTGAGATTCGGCACGCCATTGAGGGACGCCTTTTGCCCGCTGGTTCCGCTCGCTTCCATTGGCGGCCGAGGCGTGTTCAACCAGACGTCGACACCTTGGACGAGAAACTTCGCCATGTGCATGTCGTAGTCCTCGAGAAACGCGATATGCCCGCCCAAGCCGTGATCGCGGCAAAAGCTGTAGACCTGATGAATGAAGTACCGGCCCGGCTCATCCGCTGGGTGTGCCTTCCCCGCGAAAATGATCTGAACGGGCCGCCACCGGTCCTGTAGGAGAGTTTTCAGGCGGCCGAGCGAATGGAAGATCAAGGGCGCGCGCTTGTAGGTCGCGAAGCGCCGAGCGAACCCGATCGTCAGTGCCTCGGGATCGAGCAATGTTCCGCTGGCGAGAACTTGGGCCGCTTCAAGCCGGCGATGCATCCATCCCGCGCGTGCACGCTCCCGGATGAAACTCATCAATTTTCGTTTGAGCGCCTGACGGATCGCCCAGAGCTCGCCGTCAGGAATTTCGGCGATGCGTTGCCACATCGCCGGATCATCCTGATGGTTGGACCAATCGGGGCGGAGATACTTGCTATACAGATGGTTGAGTTCCGGCGCGACCCACGTCGGCACGTGGACGCCGTTGGTGATGCTCCGGATCGGCACATGATTGTCCGAGAGTCCCGGCCACAAGCCCGCCCACATTTTTCGTGAGACGCGACCATGCTCGCGGCTGACGGCATTGACGTGGGCCGACATGCGGATCGCCAGAGCGGTCATGTTGAACCCGGCGCTCGGCGCGTCGGGGTGTTGACCCAATTGAAAAAACTGGTCGCGCGAGAAGCCCACTTCCTCCCAATAGCGATGAAAATATCGGTCCATCAGATCGAACGGAAAGACGTCGTGGCCGGCGGGTACCGGGGTGTGGGTGGTAAAGACGGTCTGTTGACGAACCGCCTCGACCGCATCGTCATGCGTGCGGCCGCTTTGCACGTGCTCGCGGTAGAGTTCCAGCGTCAGGAAAGCCGAGTGGCCTTCGTTAGCATGCCAGGCCGCAGGTGCAAGGCCGAGCGATCGCAAGACGCGCACGCCCCCAATCCCGAGAAGAATTTCCTGGCAGAGTCGCACCTCTTGGTCGCCGCCGTACAGTCGTGCTGACAGCTCCCGATCGCGTGGCGCGTTTTCCGGCACGTCGGTATCCATCAAATACAGGGTGATCCGGCCGACCCGAATTTGCCATACCAGCACGGTCACGCGGCGATCACCCATCTCCACGACGATGTGCGGCGGCGGGCCCGACGCCGTGAGTGCGGGCGTGATGGGCGACTCGAGGCGATTGAAGGGTTCGTAATGCGCTTCCTGCCAGCCGTCCGGCGTGATCCGTTGGTGAAAGTAGCCTTGAGGATACATGAACCCCAGCCCGACCAGCGGGAGACCCAAGTCGCTCGCTTCCTTACAATGGTCGCCGGCGAGGATTCCCAAGCCACCGCTGTAGATGGGCACCGAGTTGTGCAGGCCGAATTCCGCCGAAAAGTAAGCGATGGGGGGACGGCCGGTGTCCGGGAACTGCAACGCGAACCACGTGTCGTCTGCCGTCACGTACTGGTCGAAGGCCTTCAGGACAGCAGAATATTGGCGGACGAAGACGGGGTCCTCGCTCAATGCTGCCAGGCGGTCCGGCTTGCAGTCTTGAAGGAGCCGCACCGGATTATGGTGCGATAGCCGCCACAGGGTCGGGTCGATCGTCTCAAACAACTGCCGGGCCTCGGGTTTCCAACTCCACCAGAGGTTGTGTGCCAATTCGGAAAGACGATCCAGCCCGCCGGGAAGAGACTCCGGTTCACTCTCGCTCACACGACCTCCTTAAAAAGCAGGGGTAAGGGTAAAGGGTGATGGGGTAAGATTCTTTACCCCTTGAACCCTCTATCCCTTACCCCATCGATTACGCGTGTCCGACCTGTTGCCACGCCGCCCATTTCTCGGAATAGGCGACCGCGGCATACCGTTCACCGAGAATCCGGGTGACACGATTCATCAACCGGTTCAGCTCGCGGATTTCATCTGCTGTGAGGTCCCGTCGAAACTTGGGATGCACTCCCCAGCGCGTCTCGACCGCTTCGCCGTCCAGCGCGGCCATCACGCTGACCAGCTTGATCTCATTGCCAATACCAGGGCGTGGTGCCTGGGGTTGGGCGGGAGGCGGCGCCTTGGCTTCACCGGCTGTCGGTGCAGCGGGACTTTTCCGTTCAAACGCCGCTTGCATGGCCGGGATGGCGGCGGTGACGCATAACGTTGCGGCCGAGGTCACGAGACCGTTTCCCGTCGCATTGAGCAGATGCGCGACCCGGGCGCTGAAAAAGGCCAAGAATTCTTCCTTCGCACGGCTGTCCTCGGTGGCGACAAAGGCGAAACGCTCGTAGCTCTGCCGGCTCTCCGCCACCGCCTGCCCGATCGCAATCGTCACTTCCATCTGGTCAGCATCTGGCGCCAGCGCCGGAGCCAACACGTTCTTGAGTTGGGCCGTGACGTGATCTTCGAGACTGTTCATGAATTCCGGACGGTCTTTGAGCGGCAGATGGAATGCAGCCAACCGGTCCGCCAGATTGAAGAACACCTTCAAGAATTCCAGATAGATCTTCCACTCCTGCGGCGCTTTCAGCTTCAACGCCTGCTCCGGCGCCGAGCGTTTCACCATGGTCACCGACTCGCCCGACACGGCGAGCATCAGACCGGCGACGTCGCGAAGCAGATCCGCATATGGGGACTGGGTCGCAGACATGACACCTCCAAAACGCGCTCCATTATATACAAGTCTCCAGACGCGTCCAAGTCATCGCGCTTTTTCGCTCTCTAGAAGCGCAGCTTGCACTCGATGCCAACGGTCTGTATAAGGGCGTCAGGTTTGGAGGCAACATGGAGCGGGAGGTCAAGCCGTATGTGTTGCGGCGTGCGGCCGAGCAGCCGAGCCACAAGCTCTCGCTCGATTACGCCCAGGCGCTGAACCCACAGCAACTCGCGGCCGTCACGGCGGCCGATGGTCCGTCCCTCGTGATTGCCGGCGCGGGAAGCGGAAAGACGCGGACCCTCGTCTATCGCGTCGCGTATCTCATCGATACGGGAATTGATCCCGGCACAATCCTTCTGCTCACGTTCACGCGGAAATCCGCACAGGAAATGCTGAGTCGAGCCGGGCTATTGATCGGCTCGCGGAGCGAGCATGTCTTCGGCGGGACATTTCACTCCGTCGCGAACGCCTTGCTGCGACAGTACGGGAGGCCAATCGGATTGATGCCGGGATTTACGATTCTCGATCGGGGAGATGCGGAAGACCTGATCAGTCTCTTGCGCGCGCAACTGGGTCTGAGCGAAAAGGATAAGCGTTTCCCGCGCAAAGGAACCATCGCGGAGTTGTTTAGCAAGTGCGTCAACACGCTGCAGCCCCTCGATGACGTGGTCCTGACCGAGTACGCTCACTTCTCGGAGCACCTCGAAGACCTGGATAAGTTGCGGCTCGCGTACGAGGCAGAAAAACGGCGCCGCCAGTTGCTCGACTACGATGATCTCCTCGTGAAGCTCCGCGACCTGCTCGCGGTGGACGAGGGAGCGCGGCAGGCGATATCCAGCCGATTTCGGCACATCCTGGTGGACGAGTATCAGGACACGAATCGCTTGCAGGCCGATCTGATCCGGAACTTGGCCGCGTCGCACGACAACGTCATGGTCGTCGGCGACGATTCACAGTCGATTTACGCCTTCCGGGGAGCGACGTTTCGGAACATCATGGAATTCCCTTCTCTGTTTCCGGGCTGCCGGATCTACAAACTGGAGGAGAACTACCGGAGCACTCAACCGATCTTGAATCTCGCCAATGAAGTCATTCAGCGAGCGGCCGAGAAATATACCAAGCACCTCTTCACGCGAAAGCTGGATGGTCCCTTGCCCGCGTTGGTCCAGGCGGCCGGTGAAAATGCCCAGTCCCGTTTCGTGGCGCAGAAGATTTTGGAGCTTCGTGAGGAGGGCGTGCCGTTGGATGAGATCGCTGTCCTGTTTCGGTCGAGTTTTCATTCATTCGATCTTGAAATCGAGCTCTCGCGACGCAACATTCCGTTCGTCAAGCGCGGCGGCTTCAAGTTCATCGAGACGGCCCACGTCAAAGATCTGCTCGCCCATCTCCGCGTCATCGGCAATCCATTGGATGCCGTGAGCTGGAATCGCGTGCTACTGCTCGTGGAGGGGGTCGGTCCGAAAAAAGCTCAGGACCTGATCGCGTCGTTCTTTAGGGAGGAGCGAAATGGCGGGGAACCGTTGGAATTGCTCGATAGGGTCAGCGGGCGCTCAAGTCGCGGCCTCAAGGAGCTGGCGCGTATGCTTCAAGAAGCGGGTCGAACGGGTGCGCTGACTCCCGCCGAGCAGGTCAATGAGGTGTACGGGTACTATCTGCCGATTCTCAAAGAGCACTATGACGACTATCCCAAGCGAATGCGGGACCTTGAGCACCTCTACAGCATGGCCGAGCGATACGACACCCTCGAGAGCTTCCTGGCCGACCTCGCGCTCGAGCCGCCGGATGAGAGTGTGAGCGATGTCGAAGACAGCGATCGAGACGATGAGCGCGTCGTCCTTTCTACCATTCACTCCGCCAAAGGGTTAGAATGGCAGTCGGTATTCGTGATCTGGGCCGTCGATGGCCGCTTTCCCTCCGCCTATTCGTTCGCGACGGAGGAGGAATTAGAGGAGGAGCGTCGGCTGTTTTACGTTGCGGTCACCCGCGCCAAGCACGATCTCTTTTTAACCTACCCGATCAATGTCTACGACAAAGCCACCGGCTCAGTCCTCTCAAAGCCCACGCGGTTTCTCGATGATGTGCCGTCGACGATGCTCGAGACCTGGGCGTTGGTCGAGGAGGGTGGTTTTCCCGACCGGTGGACCTAGTGTTCGCCGGACTACGCTGTTCGCATTGACGTGGTTGGTTGTCGTTTTGCTGTTGGCCTCCTGGCCCGCCCGAGCCACATCACCCACCATCTCCGGCGTGCTCGAGCGGTTCGTCAGTGAGGCGAAGAAGGCCGGACTCCCAACCCGATTCATCGAAGCGATTCCTGCCGATTTCGTCACCGTCGAGTTCGATGACCTTCACGCGTTTGCCGCCGAGTATCATCTGGACGATCACCGGCTGGTCTTAAATCAAGCCCTAAGCTTCAACGGGGCGGGCGGTACGTTGAAAGGCGTGGCCAAGCTGGCGCCGCGAGAACTTGGCACCGTGTACCATGAGTTGTTCCATGCCTACCTGGATTACCTTCTGTCGCGTCCCCAGCCGGGCATTGCCGACCCATCGGCCGCCAGACTTGTTCAGTTTGCGCATGATCAGCGGCAATGTCGCTATCAGCACGTCACGATCACGCCCATTCTTCAGCGAAAGGGGCAAACCGAAACGCGGTTTCTCACCGAGCGGGAATCATGGGAAGCGCTGCATGAAACGTGGGCGGTCTTCGTCGGATGGTCCATCCGGACAAAGACCGAGCTTCAACGTTCGCGATCTGCGGGCTCACCGAGCCAAAAGAATGGATCCTTACAGCAACAATGGATCAAGCGCCTGATCACAGCTGATCGTAACGGCGAACTGATTGGCTACTATGAGCCTGAGCAAGAGGAGGATCGCGCGGTGACACACAAACGGTATCTCGCGCCCTCTCATCGAATTGCGCCGGCCGAAGTCCAGGTCTTGTTGGAAGACGTGCTCGAATATCCGGCCGACCAGGCGGGACGGATTGCCAATCTGCTGAAGACCGACCACCGCCCACTCCCGGGGAGCGAGCCATGTCCCGTTATCCCGGCTCGGCCACAGACCGTCCGTCCGTGATGCCCTGAAAAACCTGTCATTCCCCCTTGACATCGGGAGGCGGCCTTCGTAAAATTTCTCGCTTCCAGGTCCAATGTCGTTCCCAGCCTGAACAGTAATCCCTATGAATGGTTACATCGAGGGGAAAGCTGTGACTGGGGTCGTTTGCTTTTAAAACCGCATCGGGAAATCGAACGAATTGGCGTGATGTTAGGGCAGGTACCCAAGTGGACAAAGGGGGCAGACTGTAAATCTGTTGCCATCGGCTTCCAAGGTTCGAATCCTTGCCTGCCCACCATACCAAGCTTGCTTGAGCCGTCGCGTTCGATCAACTCACGACGGCGACTGAATACCTCAAGTGATCGTGATACGCGCTTGGTTTTTCGAGTGAGAGAGTGCGGGCGTAGCTCAGTGGTAGAGTTCCAGCCTTCCAAGCTGGCTGTCGCGGGTTCAAATCCCGTCGCCCGCTCCATACCAAGCTTGTTTGAGCCGGTCGCTTCGATCAACTGCGAACCGGAGAGGTATTGTGCCTCACGTGATTTTGAACGCGGCCTACGAGTACCGATGCACTCCGGATCTGCGCAGTCGGATAATGTCTAAGGTGGCTTTTTGTTTTGTAACACGCCCACGTAGCTCAGTCGGTAGAGCACGTCCTTGGTAAGGACGAGGTCACGCGTTCGATCCGCGTCGTGGGCTCCATCAGGGAACTTCTAATCGATCTGAGCCGCTAGTGTGCAGCCCGTCTCACGGTGGCCGAACGGTTGATCACTTAACGGACGAAGGAGGAGGGTATGGCGAAGGCGAAGTTTGAGCGACGCAAGCCCCACGTGAATATTGGGACGATCGGGCACGTGGACCACGGCAAGACGACGCTCACGTCCGCGCTGACGAAGATCTGCAGCGAGCGGGGGATGGCGAAGTTCGTGAGCTACGACGAGGTGGCGAAGGCCAGTGAGTCGCAGGGGCGGCGCGATGCGACGAAGATCATGACGATTGCGATCAGCCACGTCGAGTACGAGACGGACAAGCGGCACTACGCGCACGTGGACTGCCCGGGGCACGCGGATTATGTGAAGAACATGATCACGGGCGCCGCGCAGATGGACGGGGCGATCTTGGTGGTGAGTGCGGCCGATGGGCCGATGCCGCAGACGCGGGAGCATATTTTGTTGGCGCGGCAGGTGGGGGTGCCCTACATCGTCGTGTTTCTGAACAAGGCCGACAAGGTGGATGACAAGGAGTTGCTCGATCTGGTGGAGCTGGAAGTGCGGGAGCTGCTGACCAAGTACGAGTTTCCGGGAGACAAGATTCCGATCATCACGGGGTCGGCGACCAAGGCGATGGAAGGGGATCAGAGCGAGATCGGGGTGCCGGCGATCCTGAAGCTGTTGGAGGCGATCGACACGTACATTCCGACGCCGCAGCGGGCGGTGGACAAGCCGTTTTTGATGCCGATCGAGGACGTCTTTACGATCAGCGGGCGGGGCACGGTGGTGACGGGGCGGTGCGAGCGCGGGGTCGTGAAGGTGGGCGACGAAGTGGAGATCGTGGGGTTGCGGCCGACGGCCAAGACGGTGGTGACCGGGGTGGAGATGTTCCGCAAGGTGCTCGATGAGGGGCAGGCGGGGGACAACATCGGGGTGCTGTTGCGGGGGACGAAGAAGGAAGACGTGGAGCGGGGGATGGTGCTGGCCAAGCCGGCGAGCATCACGCCGCACACGAAGTTCAAGGCGGAGATTTACGTGTTGACGAAGGAGGAGGGCGGGCGGCACACGCCGTTCTTCAACGGGTACCGGCCGCAGTTCTACTTCCGGACGACGGACGTGACGGGGGTGGTGCAGTTGACTCCGGGAGTGGAGATGGTGATGCCGGGGGACAACGTGACGATCACGGCGGAGCTGATTTCGCCGATCGCGATGGATCAGGGGTTGCGGTTTGCGGTGCGCGAGGGCGGCAAGACCGTGGGCTCCGGCATCGTGACGGAAATTCTGGCGTAGAGGGCGAAGGCGGGTCGCTGCTCCGTGCTCGCAGGACGCGCACGCTTCAGAAAGGTGCTCGTCCGATGCGCGCAGTCGAGCAGCTAAACCGCCTTGCCCTCAAAGAGGGAAGGTAAGGGGTATGCGGGAAATCATTTCAATGGCGTGTACGGTCTGCAAGCAGCGGAATTATTCGACGATGAAGAACAAGAAGAATGATCCGGATCGCCTCGAGCGCAACAAGTTCTGCCGCTTCTGCCGTAAACACACCGCCCACAAGGAAGTGAAGTGATGCGAAATCGACCACTGAAGCGGTCTGTTCAACGCGGTCGTCGCCGCGACGATGTGGCGGCGGCGCGCGTATCCGAATTATTTGACGACGGCGGGTATCTACCGCCCTGCGACCTGCGAATCAGAGGGGCATGGTGTTCAACGGCTAGCACGTCGGTCTCCAAAACCGAAGGTCCGGGTTCGATTCCTGGTGCCCCTGCCACGTCGCCGGTCCCGGGGGACAACTAAAGGAGTCCCGATGTTTCAGAAGGCATGGATGTCGACCGTTGAGTTCACCAACGAGGTCAAAAGCGAGTTTCGCAAGATCTCCTTTCCCACGCGCAGTGAAACCGTCGGCTCGACAACCGTCGTCATCGTCTTCTGCATCATCATGTCGTTGTATTTGTCGGTCGTCGACTCGTTTCTCGTATGGCTCGTGAGCAAGATCATCTGAGCAAGTGGTCGGGTGAGAGGAGAGGATGGCTAAAAACTGGTATGTGATTCATACCTATGCCGGGTTCGAAGGCCGGGTCAAGGCCAGCATCGTCGAGCGTGCCAACCAGATGGGCTTGGTCGAGCAGCTCGGGCAGGTCCTGGTGCCGACGGAAGACGTGATTGAAATCAAGGACGGCAAGCGCCGGACGTCGCGCCGCAAGTTTTTTCCCGGCTACGTCCTCGTAGAACTCGAAACCCCGCCGACCGATGAAGCGGTTCAAATGATCAAAGAGACTCCCAAAGTGACGGGCTTTGTGGGGGGAGGGACGAAGCCGTTACCCTTGACCGCCGAAGAAGCGGAATCGTTGCTGAAGCAGGTGGATTCGGGAACGGCCGCGCCACGAGAGCAGATTCGTTTTGTGAAAGGCGATAACGTGCGGATTATCGATGGGCCGTTCATGGGCTTTAATGCCTTGGTCGATGAGGTCGATACCGACCACAACCGCGTCAAGGTACTGGTCAGCATCTTTGGGCGATCGACGCCCGTGGAATTGGGCTTCATGCAGGTGGAGCGAATCTAGGCAGCGGTCCGAGCTGAGTTAAGAATCGCAAGGAGCAGGCATGGCGAAGGAAATCACGGCGCAAATTAAATTGCAGATTCCCGCCGGAAAAGCGAATCCGGCCCCGCCCGTCGGCCCGTCACTGGGCCAGCACGGCGTGAACATTATGGAGTTCTGTAAACAGTTCAACGCCAAGACCCAGAAGGACGGGGACAGCATTATCCCGGTGGTGATCACGGTCTACAAGGATCGGACCTTTACCTTCATCACCCGAACGCCGCCCGCTTCCGATCTGCTCAAGAAAGCGGCTGGGCTGATCAAAGGCTCGGGCGTACCGCATAAAGACAAGGTCGGAAAAATTTCGCGGGCACAGTTGAAAGAGATCGCGACAAAGAAAATGACCGATCTCAACGCTGCCGATGTCGAGGGCGCGATGAAGATCATCGAGGGCACTGCGCGAAGTATGGGGATCGTCATTCAGTAGCGCAGGCCCTCGTCATAGCGCTCGCCAGTGACTGATGGAAGAGGAGAGAGGACATGGGCAAGAAATATGAAGCGGCCGCCGCGAAAGTTGAGCCGAGGCAGTACGCGGTTCGCGAGGCCGTTGATGTCGTGAAGCAAGCGGCGTATGCCAAGTTTGACGAGACGGTCGACCTGGCGCTTCGACTCGGCGTAGACCCCAAGCGCGCGGATCAAATGGTTCGCGGGACGACGGTCTTGCCGCACGGGACCGGGAAAAAGGTGCGGGTCCTCGTCTTTGCGAAGGGCGAGAAGGAGCAGGAAGCCCGGGCGGCTGGCGCCGACTACGTCGGCGCGGACGACTTGATGGAGAAAATCAAGGGTGGCTGGATGGAGTTCGACCAAGCCATTGCCACGCCCGACCTCATGGGCGCGGTCGGGAAGCTCGGGAAGGTGTTGGGGCCGCGCGGTCTGATGCCGAATCCTAAGACGGGCACCGTGACGTTCGAGGTCGGCAAGGCGATCAACGAAATTCGCAAGGGCCGCGTGGAATACAAGGTGGAAAAGGCCGGCATCGTCCACGTGCCCATCGGGAAAGTATCCTTCGACGCCGCCAAACTGCATGAGAATGCCAACGCAGTCCTCGAGTCCGTCATGAAGGCCCGTCCGTCGTCGGTCAAAGGCCGGTATCTCAAAACGGCCACCATGTCGAGCACGATGGGGCCGGGCGTCAAGCTGGACACGATGGCGATAATCAAGCAGTGGAGCTAGCAGCGAGAGAAACGTTCTCGGTACCCGTTAATCCAAATGGTTGGCGCGATTGATTGCTCGGTTAACGATGAACGACTAACGAGCAGGAGAGGCGAATGAAGAAAGAAGAGAAGGCGACGGCGATTGCCGAGTTGCACGAGAAATTCGCCAAGGCGAAACTGGCGGTGATGACTGAGTGCTCGGGGCTTGAGGTCAATCACGTGACCGAACTCCGGAAGCAGTTGCGCGGGGCGAAGGCCGAGCTGAAGGTGGTGAAGAACACCCTTGCGGCCAGGGCCGTCGAGGGGACGAGCCTCGTCGGAGCCAAAGCGTATTTCAAAGGCCCGCTGGCGGTGCTGATCGGCTATGACGATCCGGCCGTCGCCACGAAGATCCTGCGTGACTTCATCAAGGCCGAAAAGCGTGAAGAGAAGATGCGCATCATGGCCGGAGTGCTCGAGGGCAAGGTGCTCCGTCCCGAGCAGTTGCTGGAAGTCGCCAGCCTCCCGTCCAAAGACGTGATGATTTCCATGCTGCTGTCGGCGTTCCAGGGGCCGGCGCGCAATCTGGTGTCCGTACTGAGCGGCGTGCTCAGAAAACTGGTCGGAGTGTTGGTCGCGATTCAGGACAAGAAGAAAGGAGAGGGAGAGATGCCTACAGCGGAGGGAAAGCTTTCTCAGGAAGAGATCATCAACGCCGTCGGCAGCATGAGCGTGCTCGAGCTGTCGGAGTTGGTCAAGGCGTTCGAGAGCAAGTTCGGCGTGACGGCGGCGGCGCCCGTGGCGATCGCGGCGATGCCGGGCGGTGCGGCGGGGGGAGCTGCAGCGGCTCCTGCGGAGGAGAAGACATCGTTCGATGTCATCTTGGCGAGCGCAGCCGCGGATAAGAAAATTCAGGTCATCAAGGTGGTCCGCGAACTGACCAGCCTGGGCCTGAAGGAAGCCAAGGATCTGGTCGAGGGAGCGCCGAAGCCGGTAAAGACCGGCGTGACGAAGGAAGAAGCCGATACGATGAAAAAGAAGTTGGAAGAGAGCGGCGCGAAGGTCGAGATCAAGTAGGATCGCCGTCATAGCGCAATAGCGAAGGCCGGACCGTCCACAATGGAATGGAGGAGCGAGGGATGTTGGAGACGTCGGTCAATGGACTGATCGAGCGGAGAGATTTCTCGAAAATCCGTGCGAACATAGACATTCCCGACCTGATCGGAATCCAGAAACGGTCCTACGAGCAGTTCCTGCAGCTTGAGATGGATCCGGATCGGCGTGAAGACAAGGGACTCCAGGCTGCCTTGGTCAGCGTGTTCCCGATCGCGGATTACAACAACACGGCTGTGTTGGAGTTCTCCAGCTATTCGCTGGGGACTCCCAAATACGACGTCCGCGAGTGTCTGGAGCAGGGCATGACGTATGCCGTGCCGCTGAAGCTGCGAGTGCGGCTCGTGGTCTTCGATAAGGAAGACAAAGGCCCGAAGAAGAAGGTTCTCGACGTCCGCGAACAGGAAGTGTACGTCGGCGAACTGCCGCTGATGACCGAGCGCGGCACGTTCATTATCAACGGGACCGAGCGCGTCGTGGTCAGCCAGCTTCACCGGTCGCCGGGCGCGTCCTTTACGCATGATAAGGGGCGCACGCATGCCAGCGGGAAAGTGCTGTATTCCGCGCGCATCATTCCCTATCGCGGCTCGTGGTTGGACTTCGAATTCGACGCGCGAGACATTCTGTACGTCCGCATCGACCGCCGGCGCAAGATGCCGGCGACCATTCTGCTGAAAGCGTTCGGCTACTCGGGCGACGATCTCCTGAAAATGTACTACCCGGTTGAGGAGATTCGGGTCACGAAGGGCAAGCTGATGCGAAAGCTCGATCCTGAGGTGCATCACGGTCTGCGGTGCCCGATTGAGATCACCGAAAAAGGCGGCAAAGAAGTCATCGTCCGCGAAGGCGCCAAGCTCACCAAGAACACGATTGCCCGGGCCAAGGCGGCCGGCGTCAAAGAGGTTCCGGTGAGTCCGGCTGATCTCATTGGGCGGGCGGTCCTGACCGAACTGATCGATCCGACGACCAAGGAGAAGCTGCTCGACAAGAACCACAAGCTGACGCAAGAGGTGCTCGACAAGGTCGTCGACAGCAACATCGACAGCTTCAAAGCGATCTACCTCGACAGTCCGACGGCGACGCCCGTCATCCTCGACACGCTCGAGATGGAGCGGACCGAGTCGAAGGAAGAGGCGATGGTCGAAATTTACAAGCGCCTTCGCCCGGGGGAAACGCCGTCGATCGAAACCGCCAAAGTGCTGTTCGAAAATCTATTCAACAATGCCAAGCGCTATGACCTGTCGCCGGTTGGTCGGCTCAAGCTCAACAAGAAGCTGGGCCTCGATCTGCCGTTGGAGCAGCGCACGCTGACCGCGCAAGACATCGTCGAAGTCATTCGCTATCTCGTGAACCTGAAGATGGGCAAAGGCGAGATCGACGACATCGACCATTTGGGCAACCGCCGCGTGCGCTCGGTGGGCGAGTTGCTCGAAAACCAGGTGCGGCTCGGGCTCGTCCGGATGGAGCGGAGCATCAAGGAGCGGATGAACCTCCTGGACATGGAGACGGTGCTGCCGCACGACTTGATCAATGCCAAGCCGGTGGTCGCCGCGATCAAGGAATTCTTCAGCAGCAGCCAGCTCTCGCAGTTCATGGACCAGACGAACCCCTTGGCCGAGATCACGCACAAACGTCGGCTGTCGGCGCTCGGGCCGGGCGGTCTGACTCGGGAGCGAGCGGGATTCGAAGTGCGCGACGTTCATCCGTCGCACTACAGCCGCATCTGCCCGATCGAAACGCCGGAAGGGCCCAACATCGGACTGATCACGTCGTTGGCGACGTATGCGCGGATCAACGACTTCGGCTTCATCGAAGCACCCTACCGCAAAGTGCGAAAGGGCAAGGTGACCGAGGAGATCGAATATTTGTCCGCGATCGAAGGCGATCAGTACACCGTCGCCCAGGCGAACTCCAAGCTCGATAACGGCGGCCGATTGGTATCGGAAACCGTCTCGGCTCGGAAGGGCGGGGATTTCGTGACCACGCCTCCGGATCGTGTGGAGTACATGGACGTGTCGCCGAAGCAGGTCGTCAGCGTGGCGACCGCGCTCATTCCGTTCCTCGAGCACGACGATGCGAACCGCGCGTTGATGGGATCGAACATGCAACGACAAGCCGTCCCCCTGATCCGGACGGAGGCACCGTTGGTGGGGACGGGCATGGAAGCGGTCGTCGCGCGGGACTCCGGGTATGTCATTCAGGCGAAACGAGCCGGCGTGGTAGAGAGTGTCGATGCGACACGGATCGTCGTGCGGGCCGAGCCGAAGAAGGGCGAGGGCGGCAAGAAGTCGGACTCGCTGTTGGATGTCTACGATCTGATCAAGTTCCAGCGATCCAATCAGAACACGTGCATCACGCAGAAGCCGGTGGTGCGGGTTGGGCAGCCGGTCAAGAAAGGCCAGGTCTTGGGCGACGGTCCCGCCATGGACAAGGGCGAACTCGCGCTGGGGCAGAACGTGTTGGTCGCGTTCATGCCGTGGGGCGGATTCAACTTCGAAGATGCCATTTTGATCAGCGAACGCCTGGTCAAGGAGGACAAGTTCACCTCGATCCACATCGAGGAATTCGAAGTCGAGGCACGGGATACCAAGCTTGGCAAGGAAGAGATCACGCGGGACATCCCGAACGTCGGAGAGGAAGCGCTCCGGAATCTGGATGAGAGCGGCATCATCCGCATCGGGGCCGAAGTGAAGCCCGGTGACATTCTCGTTGGGAAAGTGACGCCGAAGGGCGAGACCCAGTTGACGCCGGAGGAGAAGCTGCTCCGGGCGATCTTCGGTGAGAAGGCCGGCGATGTGAAGGATACGTCGCTCCAGGTCCCCCCGGGCGTCGAAGGCATCGTCGTCGACGTGAAGATTTTCTCGCGCAAGGGGCTCGATAAGGATGAGCGCTCCAAGAGCATCGAGAATGAAGACGTGCTCAAGCTCCAGCGCGACCACCAGGAAGAATTGCGGATCATCGAAGAAGAGAAGAACAAGAAAATCCGGAAGTTCTTGCTCGGCAAGGTCGTTGGTCGCGATTTGATGGATGCGGATACCGGGGAGGTGACGCTCAAGAAGAAAGGCAAGCTCACCGCCGAGGTCTTGAAGAAGCTCGGCGATGATCAGATCCGGCACATCACGCTGGCCGATCCCGACGAGCAGAAGCAGTTGGAAGAGATCGAGCGTCTGGCGAAGGAACAGATCGAGATCCTGCAGACGCTGTACGACGACAAGGTTGGCCGCCTGAAACGAGGCGATGAATTGCCCCCGGGCGTCATCAAGCTCGTCAAGGTTTACATCGCCATGAAGCGGAAAGTGTCGGTCGGCGATAAGATGGCCGGCCGCCACGGCAATAAGGGCGTGGTCTCGCGGATTCTCCCAGAAGAAGACATGCCGTATCTTCCGGATGGAACACCGGTGGAGATTGTCTTGAATCCGCTTGGCGTGCCGTCTCGTATGAATGTAGGGCAGATCCTGGAAACCCACCTCGGGTGGGCCGCGCGGGCGCTGGGACTGACTGTTGCCAGTCCGGTGTTCGACGGCGCCACGGAGACCGAGATCAAAGACCTGTTGAAGAAGGCGAAGCTGCCCTCGAGCGGGCAGTCGGCGCTGTATGATGGTCGGACCGGGGAGCCGTTCAAGAGCCCCGTGACCGTCGGCTACATGTACATGTTGAAGCTGCATCACTTGGTGGATGATAAGATTCACGCCCGGTCGATCGGCCCGTACTCCCTCGTGACGCAACAGCCGCTGGGGGGGAAGGCGCAATTCGGCGGACAGCGTCTCGGTGAAATGGAGGTGTGGGCCCTGCAGGCGTATGGGGCTGCCTCGACGCTGCAAGAGTTTCTCACGGTAAAGTCGGACGATGTGCCGGGGCGCTCACGAATCTACGAAGCCATCGTCAAGGGCGAGAACTTCCTGGAGCCGGGCTTGCCCGAATCCTTCAACGTACTCGTGAAGGAGCTCCAAAGCCTCGGCCTGGACGTGGAACTGATCAAATCTAGAGACTGAAGATCTCTCATCTCATGCAAAGTGACCGCTCAAAATCGTCGTCCAACAAGGCCGCAGGCGAAGTCAGAACCGGAGGCGTAGCCTTGCGCTACGTCGAGGATTTTGACGAGCCGAGAACGCTGTTGGCGGCGATTTTCAGCGGTTACTAGGAGGGAGAACCTTGGAAGGTATCTACACACTCTTCGAAAAACCGCGCGACTCGATGTCCTTCGATGCCATGCGCATCCGCATCGCCTCGCCGGAGAAAATTCGATCCTGGTCCTACGGAGAAGTGAAAAAACCGGAGACGATCAACTACCGGTCGTTCAAGCCGGAGAAGGACGGATTGTTCTGCGCCAAGATTTTCGGGCCGATCAAGGACTGGGAGTGCAATTGCGGCAAGTACAAGCGAATGAAGCACCGCGGCATCGTCTGCGACAAGTGCGGTGTCGAAGTCATTCAGTCGAAAGTGCGACGTGAACGGATGGGCCATATCGAACTGGCTGCGCCGGTCGCGCACATCTGGTTCCTCAAGGGGGTCCCGAGCCGGATCGGCACGCTGCTGGATATGAGCTTGAAGCACTTGGAGAAGATCCTCTACTTCGAAAGCTATGTCGTCGTCGACCCGGGGACGACCTCACTGAAAGCGCAGGAGTTGTTGACCGAGGATAAGCTCCGGAGCCTGCAGGATGAGCATGGGCCGGGCGCGTTCAAGGCGGGCATCGGCGCGGAGGCGATCCGTGAGCTACTGCGAAAAATCGACATCAACGCGCAGTGGGACGAGTTGCAGAGCAAGTCGAAGACGACGACATCCGTGGCGGTGAAGAAGAAGCTTGCGAAGCGCCTAAAAGTCCTCGAAGCGTTTCGCAAGTCCGGCAACAAGCCCGAATGGATGATTATGGACGTCATCCCGGTGCTCCCGCCCGAGTTGCGCCCGCTCGTGCCCCTGGACGGCGGCCGGTTTGCGACGTCGGACCTGAACGATCTCTATCGTCGGGTGATCAATCGCAACAATCGCTTGAAGCGACTCATGGAGCTGAAGGCGCCGGGGGTGATCATCCGCAACGAAATGCGGATGCTGCAAGAAGCCGTCGATGCCCTGTTCGACAACGGGCGTCGCGGTCGCGCAATCCGGGGGCCGAACAAGCGGCCGTTGAAGTCGTTGAGCGACATGCTCAAGGGCAAGCAGGGCCGGTTCCGTCAAAACCTGCTGGGAAAGCGCGTCGATTACTCCGGCCGTTCGGTGATCGTCGTCGGTCCGGAGCTGCGGCTCAATCAGTGCGGGCTCCCGAAGAAGATGGCATTGGAGCTGTTCAAGCCCTTCATCTTCCACAAGCTGGAAGCGCGCGGCGCGGCGACGACCATCAAGAGCGCCAAGCGGCTTGTCGAGAAAGAGCGGCCCGAGGTGTGGGATGTGCTCGATGAGGTGATTCGCGAGCACCCCGTGCTGCTGAATCGCGCGCCGACCTTGCACCGGTTGGGCATTCAGGCCTTCGACCCGGTCTTGGTCGAGGGTAAAGCGATTCGGCTCCATCCCTTGGTGTGCGCGGCGTTCAACGCCGACTTCGACGGCGACCAAATGGCGGTGCACGTGCCGCTGTCCGTCGAAGCGCAGATCGAGGCGCGCGTGCTCATGATGTCGATCAACAACATCCTCTCGCCGGCGAACGGCAAGCCGATCGCGGTCCCGTCGCAGGACATGGTGCTCGGCTGCTATTGGCTCACGAAAGAGCGCTCGGGCGCCAAGGGCGAAGGGAAGGTGTTTGCGTCGCGCGAAGAAGTGCGGATCGCCTATGACGCGGGCGAGGTCGAAGAGCACGCCAAGATCAAGGTGCGCATCGACGGCAACTTGGTCACGACGACGGTCGGCCGCGTGCTGCTGGGCGAAATCCTGCCGGCATCGATTCCGTTCTCTCAGGCGAATCAGGTGATGACGAAAAAGGAGATGACCAAGCTCATCGACACGGTGTATCGGCAAGCCGGGCACCGGGAGACCGTCATCCTGCTCGATAAGATCAAAGACATCGGCTTCTCCTATGCGACCAAAGCGGGGGCGTCGATCTGCATCGACAACATGCACATCCCGGCGAAGAAGGAAGACCTCATCAATCGCGCGCAGCGCGAGGTGAATGAGATCGAGAAGCAGTACAGCGAAGGCTTGATCACGAACGGCGAGCGCTACAACAAGGTCATCGACATCTGGGCGCACGTGACCGAGCAGGTCGCGGGCGAGATGATGAAGGAGTTGAGCGTCGGCGGCGACGGCAACGCCTTCAACCCGATCTTCATGATGGCCGACTCCGGCGCACGCGGCAGCTCCCAGCAGATCCGCCAGCTCGGCGGTATGCGGGGCCTGATGGCCAAGCCGTCCGGCGAGATCATCGAAACGCCGATCACGGCCAATTTCCGCGAAGGGTTGACGGTGTTGCAATACTTCATCTCGACCCACGGTGCGCGGAAGGGTCTGGCCGACACCGCGTTGAAGACGGCAAACTCCGGCTATCTCACGCGGCGGTTGGTCGATATTTCACAGGACGTGATCGTCACCGAGGAGGACTGCGGGACGACCGACGGCATCATGGTTACCGCGCTCGTTGAAGGCGGCGAGATCATCCAGCCGTTGGAGGATCGTATCCTGGGGCGCTTGGCGGCGGAAGACATTCGCGATCCGCTGACCGGTGAGATCATCGTCAAGGCCAACGAAGAGATCGACGAGGAGCGGGCGAAGAGCGTCGTCGAGGCGGGCGTCGATCGGGTGAGTATCCGGTCGGTGCTGACATGCCAGTCGCGGCGGGGCGTCTGCGTGAAATGCTATGGACGCGATCTCTCGCGCGGCCGGTTGGTCGAGAAGGGCGAGCCGGTGGGGGTAATCGCGGCGCAGTCGATCGGTGAGCCGGGGACTCAGCTCACGATGCGCACGTTCCACATCGGTGGCACGGCGAGCAAGGTCGTTGAGCAAACGGTCCTCGAAGCCAAGCATGCGGGTTCGCTTAAGTTCATGAGCTTCGATGCGAAGAAGAACGCGGACATCCACAATCCCTCGATGGCGGTTAAGAACAAAGAGGGCGAGTGGGTGGTGATGAACCGCAACGCGAAGATCGCGATCTATGATGAAAACGGGCGTGAACGCGAAAAGTACCCGGTTGTCTACGGGGCGCGGATCAAGGTGAAAGACGGCGGCCATGTCGAGATCGGACAAAAGCTGGTCGAATGGGATCCGTATTCGATCTCGATCTTGACGGATGTGGGCGGTCGGGTTGCCTATGGCGACATCACCGAAGGCGTCACGATGAAGGAGGAGTTCGACGAGGTCACCGGATTGTCGCGCAAGGTGATCATCGAGCACTCCGGTACGACGCTCCGGCCGCGGCTGTCGATCAAGGATGAAAGCGGGAAGACCGCAAAGGTCGCGGGCGCGACGGGCGTCGCGCGCTATCTGTTGCCCGTCGGTGCGCACATCCTCGTCGAGAAGGGCAGCACCGTGCATCCGGGCGACGTGCTGGCCAAGATTCCACGCGAGACGACCAAGACCAAGGACATCACCGGCGGCTTGCCGCGCGTCGCTGAATTGTTTGAAGCTCGCAAGCCCAAGGAGCAAGCCGTCATCAGCGAGATCGACGGCGAGGTGTCGTACGAGGGCTTTGTCAAAGGTATGCGCAAAGTGATCGTCGACAACAAGGTCGGGGATCGCAAAGAGTATTTGATTCCCAAGGGCAAGCACGTCAACGTGCACGAAGGGGATTGGGTTCGCGCGGGCGAACCGCTGATGGATGGTTCCGCGAATCCGCACGACATCCTGGACGTGTTAGGGCCCAAAGAACTCCAGAAGTATCTGGTGGACGAGGTTCAAGACGTCTACCGGCTGCAGGGCGTATCGATCAACGACAAGCACATCGAGATCATCGTGCGCCAGATGTTGCGGAAGGTTCGCATCGAAGATCCGGGCGACACCGATTTCTTGCCCGGCAGTCAGGTGAGCCGGTTCGAGTTCGAGGACAAGAACGAGCACGTCATCGCGAACGGGGGCCGGCCGGCGCTTGGCAAGCCGGTCTTGCTCGGTATCACCAAGGCGGCGTTGACGACGGACAGCTTCATCTCAGCGGCGTCGTTCCAAGAAACGACGCGGGTTCTCACCGAAGCCGCGATCAACGGGAAAGAAGACCAGCTCTTGGGGTTGAAGGAAAACGTCATCGTCGGTCGGCTGATCCCGGCCGGAACCGGCTTCGAGGAATACCGCGATACGTTCGTGATCAGTCCCAAGCAGGAACCGGCGCCTGAATTGACGGGTGAGCCGGTGGGCATCGCCCACGATTCGCAGTCGAAGGTCGAGAGCGGTACAACGGAAGCATAGATCACGGTGAGCAGCGCGCGCTGCTTGACACAGCGCGCGCTGCTCATTATAATCCGTCGGCTTTGGGCGGATCGATGCACGGTGAAGAAGCCGGGCGTTGACGATCGAGACAGCTAGAGCGAGCGACTAAGGAAAAGGGCGGTATGCCAACGATCAATCAGCTTGTGAGGCAGGGACGGCGGCTCGCGACGGGCAAAACGAAGAGCCCGGCGCTCAAGGAGTGCCCCCAAAAGCGGGGCGTCTGCATTCGCGTTTACACCTCCACTCCGAAGAAGCCAAATTCCGCGCTCCGCAAAGTCGCCCGCGTGCGGCTCACCAACGGCATGGAAGTCACATCATATATTCCCGGCGTGGGGCACAACTTGCAGGAGCACTCGATTGTCCTCGTGCGGGGTGGCCGGGTCAAGGATTTGCCGGGCGTGCGATACCACATCGTGCGCGGGGCGTTGGATGCGGTCGGCGTCGCGAATCGCAAGCAGGGGCGATCCAAGTACGGCGCGAAGCGTCCGAAATAATCCAATGAGCGACTGCAGGCTGTTGAAAAACGATAGTCGGGCACCAGAAGCAACAATGCCAGGATGTTCAAAAAGGCTGTCCAGCAAGGCCGCAGCGAGCGAGGGGGCGAGGCGTACTCTTGCTTGTACGTTGAGCCTCCGAACGATGCGAGAGCGGCGCTGGCGGCCTTTTTTAACATCCTGGTAAGTAAGGAAAGCAGGGCAATGCCGAGACGACCGATATTCGGGCAGCGTGAAGTGAGTGCCGATCCTCGCTATCACGACAAGCTGGTCGGAAAGTTTATTAATGTGCTGATGGCTGGCGGCAAGAAAAGTGTGGCCGAGCGGGTCTGTTACGGGGCGTTCGATGTGATTCAGCAAAAGACCGGGAACGATCCGCTGAAAGTATTCCGAGCTGCGGTCGATAACGTGAAGCCGGTTGTTGAGGTGAAGTCCCGCCGGGTCGGTGGTGCTTCGTATCAAGTGCCGGTTGAGATTCGTCCTGTCCGCCGCATGTCCTTGGCTTTGCGATGGCTCTCGGAATACTCGAAAGGGCGCGGCGGGAAGAGCATGGCGGAGAAGTTGGCCGGGGAACTGCTCGATGCGGCCAATAATACCGGCGCGTCCGTGAAGAAACGGGAAGATACACACCGCATGGCAGAAGCCAACAAGGCCTTCGCACACTACCGCTGGTAATCAGGGTTCAGAGTTAAGTTGTTCGTGCTGCAGTGAGCCACGCTGCGTTGTGCAGGTGGGTGGTTCTGCACCGCAGTGTCGTGGGCGTGGCTGCTGCAGCATCGTTATTTTTCGGAGGATCACGTGGCCAGGCGAGTTTCCCTGGATCGAACCAGAAATATCGGCATCATGGCGCACATCGATGCCGGCAAGACTACAACGACGGAGCGGATCCTGTTCTACACCGGTGTGTCACATCGCATGGGCGAAGTGCACGACGGGGCGGCAACGATGGACTGGATGGAGCAGGAACGCGAACGCGGGATCACGATTACGTCGGCCGCGACGACCTGCTTCTGGCGCGACCATCGGATCAATATTATCGATACGCCGGGGCACGTCGATTTTACCATCGAGGTCGAGCGATCGTTGCGGGTCCTCGATGGCGCCGTCGCCGTCTTTGACTCGGTCCAAGGTGTTGAGCCGCAATCCGAGACGGTCTGGCGACAGGCCGACAAGTATCGGGTGCCGCGCATTGCGTTCATGAACAAGATGGATCGTATCGGCGCCGATTTCTTTGCAAGCGTACAATCCATGATCGACCGGTTGGGCGCAACCCCGGTGCCGATTCAGTTGCCGATCGGGCGCGAAGCGGAGTTCAAAGGCTCCATCGACCTCGTCACCATGAAGGCGTACGTGTACGACGATGAAACGCTCGGCGCCAAGTACAAGGTCGAGGAGATTCCCGCCAACCTGCTCGAGCAGGCTCAGCAGTACCGCGAAAAAATGTTGGAAGCGGTCGCCGAGCACGACGAGCATGTGCTCGAGTGCTATCTGAACGGAGAGGCGCTGACCGAGGAGGAGATCCGACGCGCCATTCGGGCGGGTGCGATCGCGATGAAAGTCACGCCGGTGCTGTGCGGCGCCTCCTTTAAGAATAAGGGCGTGCAGCAGCTCCTCGACGGCGTGGTCGATTTTCTGCCGTCCCCGCTCGATATTCCGCCCGTCGTTGGAGTGGATCCCAACAGCGGAAAGGAGCTGAAGCGGCAGTCGAGCGACGATGAGCCGTTTGCCGCGCTCGCGTTCAAGATCATGACTGATCCCTTCGCGGGGCAGCTCACGTATTTCCGCATGTACTCGGGCACGCTCAAGACCGGGACCGCGGTCTACAATGCGACCAAAAATACGAAAGAGCGCGTCGGGCGGCTGCTCAAAATGCACGCCAACAAGCGGGAGGAAATTGAAGAGGTCTATGCCGGAGACATCGCAGCCGCGGTGGGCCTGAAGGGCGCGACCACCGGCGATACGCTGTGCGATGAAAAGAATCCGATCTTGCTCGAGGTGATGAAATTCCCCGAGCCGGTCATTTCAATGGCGATTGAGCCAAAGACCAAGCAGGATCAGGAAAAGCTCGGGTTTTCGCTCCAAAAGCTTGCACAGGAAGATCCGTCGTTTCGCGTGCGCACCGACGAAGAGACTGCGCAGACCATCATTTCGGGAATGGGTGAGTTGCATCTGGAGATCATCGTCGATCGTCTCTTGCGGGAGTTCAAGGTCGAGGCCAACGTCGGCAAGCCGGAAGTGGCCTACCGTGAAACCATCCGGCGACGCGCGGAAGCCGAAGGCAAGTACATCAAGCAAACCGGCGGGCGTGGCCAGTACGGGCACGTGGTCATGACGGTCGAGCCCAGTGAGCCGGGGAAGGGCTTTGAATTCGTCAACAAGATTGTCGGTGGCGCGATTCCCAGGGAATACATCCCGGCCATCGAAAAGGGCGTTCGCGAGCGCATGGAAACCGGTGTGCTTGCGGGCTATCCGGTCCGCGATGTCCGTGTGACGATCACCGACGGGTCCTACCATGATGTGGATTCGAATGAAATGGCATTCAAGATTGCCGCCTCGATGGGGTTCCAGGAGGCCTGTCGTCGTGCCGAACCGGTGTTGCTCGAGCCGATCATGAAGGTCGAGGTGCTCGTTCCCCAAGAATATATGGGCGACGTGATCGGCAATTTGAACGGGCGGCGCGGAAAGATCCAAGGTATCAAGGTGCGCGCCGGCTCGCAGGCGGTCGAGGCCTCCGTGCCTCTGAGCGAAATGTTCGGCTACGCCACGGATCTCCGATCGAGGACTCAAGGGCGCGCGACCTACAGTATGGAGTTCGACCGATACGAGCAGGTTCCGAAGCAGATTGCCGAGCAGATTATTGCCAAGAACCAAGGTGGGTGACAGGTAATCTCCTTGTATCCGGTTGCTTCGCGGCGACCGGCCTACCAAGGTTGAGAAGGAGGAGGGTATGGCGAAGGCGAAGTTTGAGCGACGCAAGCCCCACGTGAATATTGGGACGATCGGGCACGTGGACCACGGCAAGACGACGCTCACGTCCGCGCTGACGAAGATCTGCAGCGAGCGGGGGATGGCGAAGTTCGTGAGCTACGACGAGGTGGCGAAGGCCAGTGAGTCGCAGGGGCGGCGCGATGCGACGAAGATCATGACGATTGCGATCAGCCACGTCGAGTACGAGACGGACAAGCGGCACTACGCGCACGTGGACTGCCCGGGGCACGCGGATTATGTGAAGAACATGATCACGGGCGCCGCGCAGATGGACGGGGCGATCTTGGTGGTGAGTGCGGCCGATGGGCCGATGCCGCAGACGCGGGAGCATATTTTGTTGGCGCGGCAGGTGGGGGTGCCCTACATCGTCGTGTTTCTGAACAAGGCCGACAAGGTGGATGACAAGGAGTTGCTCGATCTGGTGGAGCTGGAAGTGCGGGAGCTGCTGACCAAGTACGAGTTTCCGGGAGACAAGATTCCGATCATCACGGGGTCGGCGACCAAGGCGATGGAAGGGGATCAGAGCGAGATCGGGGTGCCGGCGATCCTGAAGCTGTTGGAGGCGATCGACACGTACATTCCGACGCCGCAGCGGGCGGTGGACAAGCCGTTTTTGATGCCGATCGAGGACGTCTTTACGATCAGCGGGCGGGGCACGGTGGTGACGGGGCGGTGCGAGCGCGGGGTCGTGAAGGTGGGCGACGAAGTGGAGATCGTGGGGTTGCGGCCGACGGCCAAGACGGTGGTGACCGGGGTGGAGATGTTCCGCAAGGTGCTCGATGAGGGGCAGGCGGGGGACAACATCGGGGTGCTGTTGCGGGGGACGAAGAAGGAAGACGTGGAGCGGGGGATGGTGCTGGCCAAGCCGGCGAGCATCACGCCGCACACGAAGTTCAAGGCGGAGATTTACGTGTTGACGAAGGAGGAGGGCGGGCGGCACACGCCGTTCTTCAACGGGTACCGGCCGCAGTTCTACTTCCGGACGACGGACGTGACGGGGGTGGTGCAGTTGACTCCGGGAGTGGAGATGGTGATGCCGGGGGACAACGTGACGATCACGGCGGAGCTGATTTCGCCGATCGCGATGGATCAGGGGTTGCGGTTTGCGGTGCGCGAGGGCGGCAAGACCGTGGGCTCCGGCATCGTGACGGAAATTCTGGCGTGAGTGGCGGGTCCTGTCGCCGAACAGCCCAGCCGTGCTCGCTCCACCCATCCCCCAGTGGGGGCCCTTACGCTGCGCGCGGCTAGGCGCCCAGTTCGGCGCCACCCGCCGCTCAATTGGTTGGAGAAGTAAAGGGTGGGAAAGTAGGAGATCTTGTGAAAGTCGATCAGCGCATTCGCATTCGGTTGAAGGGTTTTGATTATCGAATCTTGGATCAGTCCGTCGCCGAGATCGTCGAAACGGTCAAGCGGAGCGGTGCAAAAATTGCCGGTCCAATTCCATTGCCCACACGAGTCGAGAAATTTACCGTGCAGCGCTCGACGCACGTGGACAAGAAATCCCGTGAGCAATTTGAAATTCGCACGCACAAGCGACTCCTCGACATCATGGAGCCCACCCCGGAAACGATGGATGCGCTGATGAAACTGAATCTCGCGGCCGGCGTCGACGTGGAGATTAAACTGTAAGGAGATGCTGAAAATGGCCTCCGGCTTCGTTCTCGGTTCGAAGCATCCTCAACGTACCCAGGGGAAAGAGCCGGTCTTGGCCGGATCAGGGCTGAGCGGGTGAGACTCCGGTACGCCGCTGGTGCTTTCTTCGCCTGCGGCCTCGCTGGGCGTCCATTTTGCGCATCTCCCTTTTGAAAGACTCAAAATGACAAACGGATTGCTTGGTAGAAAACTTGGTATGACTCAGCTCTTCGATGACGCGGGGCGTCTTACCCCGGTCACCGTAATCGAAGCTGGGCCATGCCGTGTCGCGACGATCCGAACCAAGGACAAGGATGGGTACGAAGCGGTGCAGTTGGCCTTCCAGGAGGTGACCGCTCGGAAGCTGTCAAAGGCTGAGTTGGGCCACCTTAAGGGGGCCAATGTTCCTGCCAGCCGGCACTTGAAGGAGTTCAAGAAGCTCGGGGACGTGCAGCTTGGCCAGGTGCTCAAGGCGGATGTCTTTCAGAAGGGCGAGTTCGTGGATGTCGAGGGTACTTCCAAAGGCAAAGGGTATCAGGGTGTGGTGAAGCGTCACCATTACCGTGGCGGCCCGGAAACGCACGGATCGATGTTCCACCGCGCCCCGGGTTCAATCGGCAGCAGCTCCTTTCCGTCGCGCGTGTGGAAGAACAAGACGCTCCCCGGCCACATGGGGAGTGAGCGAGTGACGGTGCAACGCTTGAAGGTCATGGATGCCCGACCGGATGAGAACTTGTTGTTCATTAGCGGTGCGGTTCCCGGGGCCGACGGCAGTGTTGTCGTCATCAGGAAGTCGAAAAAGGGTTAAGTCTTATGCCGACCGTGGACGTCGTCGATCTGCAGAAGCGAAAAGTGGGATCCGTCGAACTCCAAGATCACCTGTTCGGCGTCAAGCCGGTCCCCCATGTCGTGCATGCGGCGGTGGTCATGCAACAGGCGTGCGAGCGACAAGGCACCGCATCGACGTTGCGGCGCGGCGAGGTGAGCGGCTCGGGCAAGAAGCCGTGGAAGCAGAAGCATACGGGACGCGCGCGTGCGGGTTCCATCCGATCGCCGATTTGGCGGCATGGCGGCAGCGTCTTTGGCCCAAAACCCCGCGGGTATGGATACAGCATGCCCAAACAGCAATATCGGAGCGCGCTGCAGAGCGCGTTGTCAGCGCGGGCGGCTGAGGGTGCGCTCACGGTCGTGAAAGAGCTGGCCTTGGGCCAACCGAAGACGAAATTACTGGCGGCGGCGTTGGCTCAACTCGGACTCACGGCGAAGACGCTCATCGTCGCCGACGAGAGCGCCGACAATGTCGAGCGGGCGGCGAGAAATATGCCGAATGTGAAAGTCGTGACGCCGGAAAAGCTCAACGTCTATGACGTCCTCCGGTACGATGCCATGCTGACAGCCGAACGAACGCTTTCCCGCATTCAGGAGCTCTGGTCATGATCCAAGATCTACAAGATGTCCTCGTGCAACCCCTGTTGACCGAAAAGCTGACCGGCCTGCGTGAAAGCGGCAATAAGTACGGCTTCATCGTGCGTGGCGACGCGAATCGGATTCAGATCAAGCGCGCGGTTGAGTCCGCATTGAAGGTCCGTGTCGAGCGCGTCAATGTGATGAACATCATGGGGAAGACCAAACGCCTGGGCCGATTCGCCGGGAAGCGGCCGGATTGGAAGAAAGCCATCGTCACGCTGAAAGAAGGCGAAAAGCTCGAGATGTTCGAAGGGGTGTAAAAAGTGAGAGTGGGAAGGTAGAAAGCAATGGGACTCAAGCAGTATCGACCGACATCTCCAGGCCGCCGCGCGATGGTGGTGCTCACGCACGAATCGCTCACGGAAAAAGAGCCCGAGAAGAGCCTGACGAAGTTTCACCCGCGCTCCGGCGGACGAAACAACGACGGCCGGATGACGATACGCTTTCGCGGGAGCGGGCACAAGCGGCTCTACCGAATCATTGATTTCAAGCGCGACAAGGTCAACGTGCCTGCCCGAGTGACGGCGATCGAATATGATCCGAACCGCTCGGCCCGTATCGCCCTGTTGGCGTACGCCGACGGCGAGAAGCGGTACATCCTTGCCCCGGAAGGGTTGAAGGTCAACGATACCTTGCAGGCCGGGCCGACCGCCGAAGTGAAGCCGGGCAATGCCTTGCCGTTGGCGAACATGCCGCTCGGCACGACGATCCATAATATCGAGCTCAAGCCGGGGAAGGGCGGGCAGTTCATCCGAAGCGCGGGCGGCTTTGCCCAGGTGATGGGACGGGAAGAGGGTTACGTGCAGGTGCGTTTGAAGTCCGGGGAGATGCGCCGGATACTCGCCACATGCATGGCCACCGTCGGTCAGGTCGGAAACTTGGATCATGAAAACGTGTCGATCGGCAAAGCCGGGCGATCACGATGGCTGGGTCGACGGCCGCACGTCCGCGGCGTGGTGATGAATCCGGTGGATCATCCACATGGCGGGGGCGAAGGGAAGTCCGGTCAGGGGAATCCGCATCCGGTGTCGCCCTGGGGGCTGCCGACCAAGGGCTACAAGACGCGAAAGAACAAGGCCACGGACAAGTTCATCATCACTCGACGCAAGAAATAGTCAAGCGGAGAAGGTATGCCTCGTTCAGTCACCAAAGGCGCATTCGTCGATGAGCACCTGGCGAAGAAGATCGAGCAGATGAATCAGCAGAAGGATCGCAAGATCATCAAGACCTGGTCTCGGCGCTCCACGATCATCCCGGAGATGATCGGCAACACGATCGCCGTCCATAACGGCAAGAAGTTCATCCCGGTGTTCGTCACCGAAAACATGGTGGGTCACAAGCTCGGGGAATTCGCGCCGACGCGGTTTTTCAAAGGCCATGGAGCGGCCAAAACCGAGAAGGCGGTCGCGCTGAAGTGACGCGACGCCGTTAACGAGGAAGAGATGGCAGAGGCAAAGGCAATTCTCAGGTTTGTGCGGGTCGCCCCCCGGAAGGCGCGACCGATCATCGACATGATCCGCGGCCAGCGGGTGCCCGAGGCGCTGACGATGTTGAAGTACACGCCGCGCAATGCGGCGCGTGTCGTCGAAAAAGTCCTGCGCTCCGCAGTGGCGAATGCCGAGCAGAAAGAGTTGGGCGACAGCGAGTCGATGTGGGTGTCCAAGGCGTACGTCGATTGTGGGCCGACGTACAAACGCTTTCACGCACGAGCCATGGGGCGAGCTGCCAGCATTCACAAGCGGACCAGCCACATTACGGTCATCGTCGAAGCTGCCGAGGCGGCGGCCCGCAAATAACTTTTCATTCTTCAGACAGGAACGGTATGGGGCAGAAGACACATCCGGTTGGCTATCGGTTAGGGTATAACCGCCCATGGAGTTCACGGTGGTATGCCGGGAAGGAATTCGCGAAGCTGCTGCACGAGGACATCGCGATCCGCAAGATGGTGAAGGAACGGCTCTACCATGCCGGGGTGTCGAAGGTTGAAATCGAACGATCCGGCGATCAGACGCGCGTGATCATCCATACCGCCCGGCCGGGCATCATCATCGGTCGCAAAGGCGCGGAGGTCGATAAGCTGAAGGCCGCGTTGGAAAGGCAGTATGGGCGCCAGGTCTATATTACCGTCAAGGAGATCAAGAAGCCTGAATTGGATGCGCAATTGGTCAGCGAGAACATCGCCGTTCAACTCGAGAAGCGGGTGGCTTTTCGTCGGGCGATGAAGCGCAGCATCGCGGCGGCTTTGCGGCTCGGGGCTCAGGGTATCCGGATCAATGTGGCGGGTCGGCTCGGCGGCGCTGAAATCGCGCGGACCGAGTGGTACCGGGAGGGCCGTGTGCCGCTTCACACGCTGCGCGCCGACATCGATTTCGGATTTGCCGAAGCGCATACCACGATGGGACAAATTGGGGTCAAGACCTGGATCTATCGCGGTGAGACGATGCCCGCGCACGCGGAGAAGAGTGACGGGGGCTTCCAGCGAGGCTAACGCCGCCGGGTTTTTAACGAGGACTGATACGAGCAATGCTGGCACCCAAGAAGGTCAAATTTCGGAAGATGCAGAAAGGCCGGATGCGCGGCAAGGCGTATCGTGGCGGACAGATCACGCTTGGCGAGTTTGGTTTGAAGGCGACCGAACCGGGATGGGTCACGAGCCGCCAAATCGAGGCGGCCCGCATCGCGATTACCCGTCATGTCAAGCGCGGTGGCCAGGTGTGGACGCGCATTTTTCCCGATAAGCCGATCACGAAAAAGCCGGCTGAAACTCGTATGGGTAAGGGCAAGGGGAATCCGGAATACTGGGTGGCGGTCGTCAAGCCGGGGCGCATCCTGTATGAGATGGACGGCGTGACGAAGGAAGTGGCCCAAGAGGCGTTGCGGCTGGCCGCGCATAAGTTGCCCGTGGCGACGAAGTTTGTCGTTCGCGGCGCTCTCTGATTGGAAAAGGACACACTGCGATGGATGTGAAAGATCTGCGCGGGCTGACCGAAGTCGAGTTGAGCGAGAAAGAACGCCAGCTCAAGCAGGAAACGTTCAATCTTCGCTTTCAGCTCGCGACCGGGCGAATTGAAAACCCGATGAAGATCCGTCAGACCCGCCGGGATTTGGCACGGGTCAAGACCATCCTGCGAGAGAAACTGTCGGAGAATCGAGGGGCAGGGGCATGAGTCAAGGATCGGACAAGCGGCGGCATTGGTTCGGCAACGTCGTGAGCGACAAGATGGACAAGACGGTCGTCGTCGCGGTCGAGCGGTTTGTCCGCCACCCTGTCTATCACAAGGTGATGCGGCGTGTGACGAAGTTAAAGGCCCACGACGAGGACAACAAGTGCAAGATCGGGGATCGTGTGAAGCTGATCCAGACTCGACCGATCAGCAAGGAGAAGCACTGGCGCGTGGTTCAAGTCATGCAGCGCGGCCAGCCTGAAGCTTGAGGTGCGCAGCGCGCCGATTATCCGTGGCGCGGATGTTCGAGTGTAAGCAAGGAAGATCATGATCCAGAATTATAGTTATCTCGACGTCGCCGACAACTCAGGGGCCAAGCAAGTGATGTGCTTTCACGTGCTCGGCGGATCGAAGCGTCGGTATGGCTCGCTCGGCGACATCGTGGTCGTCGCGGTGAAAGAGGCGATCCCTCAAGCGACGGTCAAAAAAGGCGATGTGAGCAAGGCCGTCATCGTCCGCACGACGAAGAGCGTTCGACGTGAAGATGGCTCGTACATCAAGTTCGACCGTAACGCCTGCGTGCTCATCAACGCGCAGGGTGAGCCGATCGGAACGCGCATTTTCGGCCCGGTGGCTCGGGAGTTGCGGTGGAAGAAGTTCATGAAAATCATCTCGCTGGCCCCCGAAGTGCTCTAACTGAGGACACTGGAACGACGATGCACGCACAGGTCATGACGAAGTCGAAGATTAGGAAGGGCGACACCGTCATGGTGATCGCGGGGCGTGAGCGAGGAAAAACCGGCAAGGTGTTGCTGGTCGATCCACGCCACGGCAAGGTCACGGTCGAGAAGCTCAACGTGATCAAGCGCCACACCAAGCCCAATCAGAAGGTTCGCCAGGGCGGCATCATCGAGCGCGAAGCGCCCCTCGCGCTTTCCAATGTCATGTTTCTCTGCGGCAACTGCAATAAGCCCGTTCGGCTTGGTATCAAAGCGCTTGAGGATGGACGGCGGGTTCGAGTCTGCAAGCAGTGTGAAGAAGTGATTGAACGGACATAAGGACTGCGCAAGATGGCCAAATCCGATAAACCCGCAGGCGACAAACCGACCGAGAAGAAACAGTCGGCCAAGTCGAAGAAAGAGCCGGTTGCTGCAAAAAAGGAGTTGGAAGGTGACGGCGGACGGCGAGAGCGACAGCCGGACGAAAAGCTCACGCCCCGTCTGAAACTGACGTATCGTAATCAGATCGTGCCGGCGTTGATGAAAGAGTTCGGCTACAAGAATCCGATGCAGGTGCCCAAGGTCGATCGCGTCGTCCTGAATGTGGGAATGGGGGAAGCGATTCAGAACGTCAAGCTGCTGGAAAGTGCCGCCGCCGAGCTCGGGACGATCACGGGGCAGCGCCCGGTGGTGACCAAGGCGAAGAAGGCCATCGCCGGCTTCAAGTTGCGGCAAGGCATGCCGATCGGCGCGAAAGTCACGTTGCGCGGCGATCGCATGTTCGAATTCTTTGACCGTCTGGTGACGATCGCGCTTCCCCGGATCCGGGATTTTCGGGGCGTCTCGCCAAAGGCCTTCGATGGCCGGGGGAACTACACGCTCGGCTTGAAAGAGCAGTTGATATTCCCCGAGATCAAGTACGACACGGTCGCATCCATTCATGGCATGGACATCACGATTGTGACAACGGCGAAGACCAACGATGAAGGAAAGGCGTTGCTTCGCCATATGGGCATGCCGTTTCGGACGTAGGCACGCCTGTTCAGGAGACGGAGAATCCAGTGTCAAGAAAAGCGTTACGAAACAAGGCCGCGGCGAAGCCGAAGTTTTCGACCCGTCAGTACAACCGATGTCCCAATTGTGGTCGGGTGCGCGGGTTTTTGCGGCGGTTTCGCCTGTGCCGCATCTGTTTTCGGTTTCTGAGCCTGCGGGGCGAGATCCCCGGAGTGCGAAAGGCGAGCTGGTAGGCCCTGCCTGCGAGTCACCGTCTGTCGGGGGCACATTTTTTAGGTGATTGAGCATGATGACTGATCCTATTGCCGATATGTTGACGCGTATTCAAAACGGTCTTAGTCGCGGTCATGCGACCGTCACCGTACCCGCCTCCCGGCTCAAGGCGGAGATCCTCCGAGTGCTGAAGGCCGAAGGGTTCATCGGCGGCTACGATCGCGAGGAGGTCGAGTCGCACCCCGTGCTCAGAGTGCAACTTCGATACGTCGGCGAAGGACAGCCGGTGATCACGGCATTGCGACGGGTCAGCAAACCGGGGAAGCGGGTCTACGTCGGCCGGCGGAACTTGAATCAAGTACTGAGCGGCATGGGGCTGTCCATCGTCTCCACGTCCAAGGGCGTGATGACGGATCAAGAATCGAGACGCGCAGGACTCGGCGGTGAAGTGCTGTGCCAAGTCTGGTAGTGCTCGGCTGCAGGTTGACATGCAAGAAGAGAAGTAGAAGGAACAACAATGTCACGAGTGGGACGAAAGCCGATTCCAATTCCCAAGGGCGTTGAAGTCAGTACGAGCGGAACGACCGTCGCGGTCAAAGGCCCGATGGGGCGGCTTGAATGGGCGCTCGTTCCCAGCATCAGCGTCTCGGTCGTCGATGGCCACGTCCAAGTGAATCGCTCGGCTGAAGACCCCAAGGTCAAAGCCCTCCACGGCCTGACACGCGCCGAGATCAACAACATGATTACCGGCGTGACGAAGGGGTATGAGAAAACCCTCGAGATCACCGGTGTCGGCTACAAGGCGCAGTTGCAAGGGAAGAGCGTGAGCCTGAACGTGGGCTATACCCATCCCGTCGTCTATGAGTTGCCGGCCGGTGTCGAAGCCAAAGTCGACAAGCAGACCGTCATCACGATCAAGGGCGTGGACAAGCGCAAAGTGGGACAGACGGCCGCTGACCTCCGCGCCATCAAGCGTCCCGACGTCTACAAGCAGAAGGGAATTCGGTATGCCGGCGAAGTGTTGCGGAAGAAGGAAGGCAAGACCGGGAAATAGGCGACTATGGTAAGAAACGACAAGGCCGAAAAGCTCGAGCGACGAAAACGCCGCGTCCGCCGCCACATTTATGGTGCGCCCTCACGACCGCGGCTCGCCGTATTTCGAAGCAAGAAGCACATCTACGCGCAGATCGTCGATGACACATCGGGGAAAACGCTGGCGTCGGCGTCGACGCTCGACAAAGCGGTGCGGCAATCGGTGACCGCCAAGAAGCCGATCGAAGCCGCAAAGACGGTCGGCCAGATCCTCGCCGACCGGGCCAAGGCCGCGCAGATCGAAGCCGTTGTTTTTGACCGAGGTGGTCGCCTCTTTCATGGACGCATCAAGGCGCTGGCGGAAGGCTCGCGCGAGCGCGGCCTGAAATTCTGACAAAGGCCGAGGTCGAGGTTCAGGTTAAGATTTTCGATTCGAGCCTCAACCTCCGCCTTAACCTCAACCTGGCTGTGGAGTTTACGTGAGAGTTAATCCTGAAGAGCTGAGTCTCAAAGACAAGGTCGTCTACATCAACCGTGTGGCCAAGGTCGTGAAGGGCGGCAAGCGCTTCAACTTTTGTGCGCTCGTCGTCGTGGGGGATGGCCAGGGCTGGGTTGGGATCGGGAAGGGTAAGGCTGCGGAGGTGCCCGCCGCAATTTCCAAAGCCGTCGAGCAGGCCAAGAAGCATCTGGTCCGGATTCCGCTGAAGGAGCAAACGATCCCCCACCAAGTCCATGGACTGTTCGGCGGAGAGCACGTGTTGCTCAAGCCCGCCGCGCCGGGAACCGGCATCATTGCCGGCGGGGCGGTGCGCGCCGTGGTGGAGCTTGCCGGGGCGCAGAACATTATTGCCAAGACATTGGGCCGCGGAAACCCGTTCAACACCGTGCGCGCGACCATCGATGGTCTCTGCCAGTTGCGGGATCCCATCGAGGTGACACGGGTGCGGCGGAGCGGGTTGGAGCAGGCGGGGTAAGCGATGGCACAAGGGAAGGCGAATCAGAAGGCATTGTCGATTTCGCTCAAACGGAGCCCGATCGGGACGCCGCAAAAACATCGCCTCGTCTTGCGCGGTCTCGGATTGAGAAAGATGCATGACAGCGTTGTGCGACCTGATACGCCTCAAGTCAGGGGCATGATTCACAAGGTCGGTTATTTGCTGGAAGTGAAAGCATCATGAGATTGCATGAACTGTCCCCGGCCCCCGGGGCGAATCGCAAACGCAAACGGATCGGTCGTGGACCTGGGTCGGGACACGGCAAGACCGCCACAAAAGGTCATAAGGGCTTGCTCGCGCGATCCGGAGGCGGAAAACGCCCGGGATTCGAAGGCGGTCAAATGCCCCTCGCGCGCCGCATTCCGAAGCATGGGTTTGCGAACCCATTCCGGGTTGTCTATAGCGTCGTGAACGTGAAGTCGCTTGCCAAGCTGGACGTCAATGAGATTACCCCTCAAGTGCTGGTGGAGGCCGGGGTGATCAAACGGAAAACTCTCCCGATCAAGATTCTTGGCAGTGGAGAGATCAGTAAGCCGATGATCGTCCAGGCCCACAAGTTTAGTAAATCAGCAGAGGAGAAAATCAGGGCGGCCGGGGGGCGCACCGAGGTTATCGCCGGTGTTTGAACGCCTCGTCACGAGTTTTCAAAACATCTTCAAGATTCCCGAGCTGCGTATCCGGATTCTGTTCACGCTGCTCATGCTGGCGGTGTACAGAATCGGGGCGCATGTCCCGACCCCCGGCATCAACAACGACGAGCTCGCGAAATTTCTGCAGAAGGAAGGAGGCGCCCTCCTCGGATTTCTCGATATCTTCTCCGGGGGTGCGCTTTCGCGGCTGACGATCTTCGCGCTCGGCATCATGCCGTACATCAGCGCGTCGATTATTTTGCAGCTCCTGACGGTCGTGATTCCGCATCTGTCGAAACTCGCGAAGGAGGGTGAGCGCGGCCGCAAGAAAATCATCCAATACACCCGGTACGGGACGATAGGGATTGCGCTGATCCAAGGCTTCGGGATCGCGGTCGGACTGGAGGGTATGAATCAAGGCGCGTTCGTGCTGCATCCCGGTTGGGGATTTCGGCTGATGACGGTGATCACCCTGACCGCCGGCACCGCCTTCCTGATGTGGTTGGGGGAGCAGATTACGGAGCGCGGCATCGGGAACGGGATTTCCCTGATCATCTTTGCCGGCATTGTCGCGCGTCTGCCGAATGCGGTGGTCCAAACCTACGACCTGTATCAAGTGGGGCAGCTGAGTTTCCTCCTGCTGCTGTCGCTGACGGCCGTGATGCTCGGCGTGGTGGCCGCCATCGTCTTTTTGGAGAGCGGGCGCCGAAAGATTCCCGTGCAGTATGCGAAGCGTGTCATCGGGAGACGGGTCTATGGTGGGCAGAGCACGCATATTCCGTTGAAGATCAACACGGCGGGCGTGATCCCGCCGATCTTTGCGTCCTCGATCATCGCGTTTCCGGCCACGATCGCCGGATTCATTCAGGTCCCGTGGGTGCAATCGATTGGGGCGCAATTGGCTCCCGGTTCGTTACTGTACACGATCCTGTACGTCGGCCTGATCATTTTCTTTTGCTTCTTCTACACCGCCGTTGTGTTGAACCCCGTCGACATGGCGGATAACATGAAGAAGTACGGTGGCTTTATCCCGGGAATCCGACCAGGCCAGCGGACCTCCGACTATATCTATAAGGTGTTGACGCGCATCACCTTGGTCGGCGCGATCTATCTGGCCATCGTGTGCGTGATCCCCGAGATCCTTATTTATAAACTGAACGTGCCGTTTTACTTCGGCGGTACGTCATTGCTGATTGTCATCGGGGTGGGACTCGATACCGCACAGCAAATCGAGAGCCACATGCTGATGCGGAACTATGAAGGCTTTTTGGCGAAAGGCCGGCTCAAGGGCCGAAGCGGGTGAGACGTGCGGATTGTCTTCTTGGGACCTCCCGGTGTCGGTAAGGGCACGCAGGCGGATCACCTCGTGTCCGTCTACGGGTATCCCAAGATTTCGACCGGCGATATTTTGCGCGACGCGGTCAGGAATAAGACCCCGTTGGGACTCGAAGCCAAAGCCTGCATCGATCAGGGCAAACTGGTGCCCGATGCCGTCGTGATAGGGTTGGTGAAAGAAAAATTGAACCACCCCGAAACGGCGAAGGGCTTTCTGCTCGATGGATTTCCACGGACGGTCGCACAGGCTCAGGAATTGGACAAGGTGCTGCGGGAGAAAGGAACCCCGCTCGATCGCGTCATCAACGTGTCGGTTCCCCGCAACGAAATCGTGAGACGCCTGACCGGCCGACGGAGCTGTCCTGTGTGCCAAGCGGTGTATCATGTCGAGTTCGCTCCGCCGAAGAAGGACATGGCGTGCGATCGCTGTGGCAATGGCCTCATCCAACGGACCGACGATCGGAGGGAAACCGTCGAGGCGAGGCTCACCGTCTACGAGCAGCAAACGGCTCCCCTCGTCGCGTATTACCGTGAGCGCGGCCTGCTCTCCGAATTGGACGGTGTCGGGGGGATCGAGCAGGTTCAGCAACGGTTGCAAGCGCTCTTTGCGGCACATGACATGTCATGATCATTTTGAAGACCCCTGAAGAAATCGAAATCATGGCGAAGGCGTCACGCCTTGTGGCCGAAACCCTCGCCATGCTCAAGCGAGAGGTTGCGCCCGGCGTCTCGACGGAACGTCTCGATCGGTTGGCCGAGGAATACATTCGAAGCCGCGGCGGAACGCCGGCGTTCAAAGGCTATCGGAGTTATCCGAAAACGCTGTGCGTGTCGGTGAACGATCAAGTCGTCCACGGCATCCCGTCCAAGCGGGTGTTGAAAGAGGGCGATATCGTCGGCCTCGATCTCGGTGCCATCGTGGACGGATTTTACGGCGATTCCGCCATCACCGTGCCCGTCGGTACGATCAGCCCGCGCGTCGCGGAATTGTTGCGCGTGACCGAGGAAGCGCTGTATGCAGGAATTGCGAAGGCCGTCGTCGGCAATCGCTTGTCGGATATCTCGCATGCCGTACAGGCGCGTGCCGAGGCCGCCGGCTTTTCGGTCGTGACCGATTTTGTCGGCCATGGCATCGGGCGCCAGTTGCACGAGGAGCCGCAAGTTCCGAACTATGGGAAGCCGGGGCAGGGCCCGCGATTGCAGGAGGGCATGGTGCTCGCGATCGAGCCGATGATCAATATGGGGCGGAGCGACGTGCGTGTGCTCGAGGATCGATGGACTGCGGTAACGGTGGACGGAAGTCTCTCGGCGCACTTCGAGCATACGATCGCCATTCAGGCGTCCGGGCCTCCTCGAATTCTGACCCAAGTGCCGGAGTTGATCGCGACGACATGCTCCTAACAGGATTCTAACCACCACAAGTATTGATGGCCAAAGAAGACGTCATCGAAGTCCAGGGAACGGTCGCCGAGACGCTGCCGAACGCGATGTTTCGGGTGCAACTCGACAATGGACACAAAATCCTCGCGCATATTTCTGGGAAGATGCGGATGCACTTCATTCGGATTCTGCCGGGAGACAAGGTCACGGTCGAACTGTCTCCGTACGATTTGACGCGGGGACGGATCACGTATCGGTTCAAGTAGCACCACATATCAAAATGTCCGTCAGGAAGGACACATGAAAGTTAAGTCGTCAGTCAAGCCCATTTGTTCGAAGTGCAAGGTCATCAGGCGTCGCGGCGTCGTCCGCGTATTGTGTGACAATCCACGGCACAAACAACGCCAAGGGTAGAAGGGCGCGATAGCGGGGGCGAGTTTTGTGCTCGCGCACCGCGCACGATGACAATGCGCTCGGCCGCTGGGAGTGAGTAAAGAGAAAATTTTTGGAGGACCCAAATCATGGCGCGTATCGCCGGGGTGGATTTGCCGAGAGAAAAGCGAGTGGATGTCGGCCTGACCTACATCTACGGCATTGGTCGTCGAACCTCGCAGCGCATCCTTGAGAAGGCGGGTGTCGATCTGTCGGTCCGCGTCAAGGATCTGAGCGAGGATCAGATCGTCAAGCTGCGCGAGATCATCGACCGAGACCATGAGGTGGAAGGGGATCTGCGCAAAGAAGTCACGATGAACATCAAGCGATTGGTGGACATCGGGACCTACCGCGGCCTCCGGCATCGGAAGGGTTTGCCGGTTCGCGGGCAACGAACGAAGACGAACGCACGGACGCGCAAAGGCAAACGGTCCGCCATGGGCAAGGCCAGAAAACCGGTCGGCGCATAGAACGGAGCTAGGGACAGATCATGAGTGTGAAGAAGGGAAAGAAGAAGGAACGCAAGCTGGTGCAAAGCGGGGTCGCCCATATTCAGGCGTCCTTCAACAACACGATCGTGACGATCACCGACATGAGCGGCAATGCCGTAGTGTGGGCGAGTGCAGGGAATCAAGGGTTCAAGGGATCCCGCAAGAGTACCCCGTTCGCCGCACAGCGAGCCGGAGAGGCTGCGGCACGCAAGGCGATGGAGTACGGGATGCGGCAGGTGGACGTCTACGTCAATGGCCCGGGGTCGGGCCGTGAATCGGCCATCCGGTCGCTTCAGAGCGCGGGGCTCCGCATCAACTTGATTCGGGACGTCACCCCGATTCCGCACAACGGCTGTCGTCCCCCGAAGAGAAGAAGAGTATGACGTTCATTGTTAAACGTTAATCGGAAAGACGCGCCTGACGTTTAACGAAGAACGTCTGACGATTAACGAGGAGGAATTCCGTGGCGAAGTATCGAGGTCCTGTCTGTCGGTTGTGTCGGCGCGAGGGCGTGAAGCTCTTCCTCAAAGGCTCTCGCTGCATGACGGAAAAGTGTGCCGTGGAGCGTCGCAGTTACCCGCCCGGTCAGCATGGACAGGGGCGTCAGCGGCTGTCGGACTATAGCGCGCAGCTCCGCGAAAAGCAGAAGTTGAAGAGGATTTACGGGTTGCAAGAACGACAGTTCCGCGGCATCTTCGGACGCGCAGAGCGGAAGCCGGGGGTGACCGGCGAGCACTTGCTGAAGCTGCTGGAATGCCGGCTCGACAACGTCGTCTATCGCCTCGGCTTCGCGGCGTCGAGAAAAGAAGCGCGTCAGCTCATCAACCATGGACACATTCTTCTGAACGGCCGGAAGGTCGATGTGCCGGCGACGGTGATCAAAGCAAACGACGTCATCGAGGTGCGTGAGCGAAGCCGGTCTCTGCTGCCGATTCAGGCGGCACTCGACGCGGTGGATGGGCGCGGCATGCCGAACTGGTTGGAGCTGGACCGGGCCGCCTTTAAAGGAACGATCCGTGCGCTTCCGACCAAAGATGACATTGCTTTGCCGGTCAATGAGCAGATGGTGGTGGAGCTCTATTCACGATAGCTGGCCCGTCCTGAACACGGGCGGCCCGAGCTGCATCTGACTGAGGCGAAGGGGGAACCATGATCAAGGCGATGAAAGACTTCCAGATCCCGATGAGGGTCGAAGTCGATAAAGACACATTATCCTCGGTGTACGGGAAATTCACGGCTGAGGCGTTCGAACGAGGATTTGGGACGACCATCGGCAATTCCCTTCGCCGCGTCTTGTTGTCGTCCCTGACCGGCGCAGCGGTCACGACCGTTCGGATTGAAGGGGTCTTGCATGAATTCTCCACGATCCCCGGTATCACGGAGGATGTCACCGGCATCATTCTGAACGTCAAGAGCCTGCGATTTAAATTGCATACCGATAAGGCAAAGACGATCCGGCTGCGAAAGAAGGGTCCCGGCGAAGCCAAGGCGTCGGATATCATCCATGATGCCGATATCTCGATTCTGAACCCGGACCTCCACATCGCGACGCTCGATAAGGAAGCGACGCTGGACATGGAAATGGTCGTGAAACCGGGGCGCGGGTACGTTCCGGCGGAGCGGAACAAGGAAGAAGGTTTGCCGATCGGCGTCTTGGCGGTTGACTCCATTTTCTCGCCGGTTAAGCGGGTCAACTTTCACGTCGAGAACGCCCGCGTCGGACGCATGACCGATTATGACAAACTGACGATGGAGATCTGGACGGACGGCAGTTTGACGCCGCCCGACGCGTTGTCCGAGGCGGCCAGCATCCTGCGCGAGCACCTGGACATATTCATCCACCCAGAGAGTATGGGCGAGATCAAGCCCGATCAGCGCAAAGAGGACGAGCAAAGCGCGATCAACAAGAATCTGTTTCGCAGCGTGAACGAGCTCGAGCTGTCGGTTCGCGCGGCGAACTGCCTGAAGAATGCCAACATCAAGACGATCGCCGATCTCGTCCAGAAGTCCGAGATGGAGATGCTGAAGACCAAGAACTTCGGGAAAAAGTCGTTGAACGAAATCAAAGAAATATTGGCCGAGATGGGGTTGAGCCTCGGGACCAAGCTCGACACGATCCAAGCCGGGCAGGGCGGAGCCAAATCCGAATCGTGATGAGGGTGTCGTGCGTCATCGAGAAAAAGGCCGTCAGTTAGGTCGAAACACCAAACATCGCCGGGCCCTCTTTCGTAACTTAGTGACATCGCTGCTCGAACATGAGCGGATTGAAACGACGGAAGCCAAGGCGAAAGAGGTCCGCGGTTTTACTGAGCGGATGATCACGCTGGGAAAGGAAGGGCACCTCGCAGCTCGTCGTCGGGCGCTGGGGTTTCTCCGAAGCAAGACGGTTGTCGCGAAATTATTCAGCGAGGTGGCGGGGCGGTTTCGGGACCGTCAAGGTGGCTACACGCGCATCATTAAGACCCGCCGCCGTATCGGCGACGCTGCGGAGATGGTCGCCATTGAACTCGTCGTCAAAGGCGAAACGGGAAAAACGAGGTCTGGCGCCACTGCTCCTGAAAAATCGGCGACGAAATCTGAGGCGTCGCCCGCCGCCCAGTAGTTCGCTCTCTTACACGTCTCCTCATTTCGATTCCCCGACTCTTCCGAGCGTCGTTCAGCTTGTCAAAGTTGGACGGCGCTCGGTTTACAGCCTTTTCGGCCTATGCTAGTATCATGCCTGACGTGCGTGGTCAGGTAACCGTTTGATTGAGCAGGTTGATGTGGCGCTCATGGACTCGTGGTGCGCTTCTTGTTCTCACTGCCGTGTTAACTGCTTCGCTCCTGTATCTCCTCGTCACCCGCACCGAATCCGTCCCGCGGTCGGAGAAGTCAGCGACCCTCGCGCATGAAGACGCTGGGATCCAGGAATTTACATTCATGCATAGTAAAGGGGGGGCGGTGCAGTGGCACGTCCAAGCGCAGCGCGCCCATATGGTCGAAGCCGAACACCGAGCCGTCCTTGAGGACGTGGAAGTCACGCTCTATGGCGCAAAGGGTTGGGAATTGAAGCTCAAAGGTGACGAGGGCACGATCGATACGGGCACCAAGAATTTTACCCTGGTTCGCCGCGACGGTACGATTCCCGTCGAGTTGCAAAACGGGTACACGATCTATACCAATCATCTGATGTGGCAAGAGGAGCGGGGCGAAGTCAGCACCAACGACCCGGTCACGATCGTCGGGCAGGGCATCCAAGTCAAAGGCCGGGGGTTGATCGGCAAATTGGAATCCGAGGAATTCAAAATTCTCGATGATGTCTACGTCGAGCTTACTCAAGGTCGCTAACTGGTCTCTCGCGGTGTTGCTGACGGCAGCGCCCGTGCTCGCCGATACACCGGTCTCAAAGAGCGCGGATGAGAGGACGACCATTACCTCACAGCGTATGACTGTGCGCAACCAGGAAAACAAGGCGATCTTTGAAGGAGCCGTCGTCTTGACCAAGGGCGAGCTGATCGTGAAGTCGGACGTGATGGTGGTGTTCTTTAAACCGACCGATCAAGCGGCGCCATCGTCGAAGAGCACCGAGACTCAGAAAAAGCCGGGTGAGCCGCAGGCTAAGGGGGCGGACCTTCCCGTGATGTCGAATCGCGCCGTGAGCCTCATTGAGGCGACGGGCAAAGTCAGGATTATCAAGGCTGACGGCCAGGCAACGTGTCAAAAAGCAGTGTATGATGGAGCGGAAGAAAAAATCGTTCTGACCGGCGATCCGATCGCCTGGCAGAACGGAACCAAGGTCACCGGGCAAAAGATCACGATGTATCTGGCCGAGGATCGAAGCGTAGTGGAGGGCGGCTCCCGCGTGTTGATCGATAAAGAAGGAGCAGCGCGGTGACCCAGACCTGCGAGGTCTCTCCGTCCAAAGAGACGTCGGTCGCCGCACCGCCCGTGACCGATCGGCTGCAGGCGCGCGGCTTACGGAAAAGTTTCAAGGGGCGAGAGGTCGTCAAGGGAGTCACGCTCCACGTCGCGGCTGGTGAAGTCGTCGGGCTGTTGGGGCCAAACGGCGCGGGGAAGACGACAATCTTCGATATGATGGTTGGCCTCTGCCAGCCTGACGCCGGGGAAATCCTCCTCAATGAGCAGACCATCACCAACTTGCCGATGTTCAGGCGAGCGCGATGCGGCATCGGCTACTTGCCGCAGGAATCGTCCGTATTTCGGCGCCTCTCGGTCGAGGACAATATCCTGGCGATTCTTGAAACGCTCGACCTCTCGAAGGAAGAACGTGGGCTGCGGCTCGATGCGTTGCTGAAGGAATTGGATCTGACGGCCTTGCGCAAGAGCAAGGCCTATGCGTTGTCGGGCGGCGAGCGCCGACGGTTGGAAATTACACGCGCTCTTGTCATCAAGCCGCGCTTTCTCCTGCTCGACGAGCCGTTCGCCGGGATCGATCCGATTGCCGTCGGCGATATTCAGCACATCATCGGCCGGCTGAAGGCGAAGCAAATCGGCATTTTGATTACCGACCACAACGTGCAAGAGACGTTGTCGATCACGGATCGCGCCTACATCATCAACGAAGGCGGCATCCTCGAATCCGGGACGCCCGAACAGATCGTCAACAGTTCTACTGCGAGAGCGATTTATCTCGGCGAGCGGTTCCGGCTGTAGCCCACCGCTTCCGAGCAGAGGACCGGCATGAAACTGCGTTTAGATCTTCGTCTCAGTCAAAAACTCATCATGACGCCGCAGTTGCAGCAGGCGATCAAGCTGCTGCAACTGTCCCGCCTCGAATTGCAGCAGACGTTGACGCAACATCTGATGGAAAATCCGCTCCTCGAAGAATTGCCGACGGACGTCGAGGAGGCCGGCGAGGAATGGAATCAGGAAAAGCCGGAAACAGCTTCCGCGGAGGAACCGTCCGCCGAGGAGCGGGAAGCCAATCCCGAAGAGCAATCCCCGAGTAGTTGGGAGGATTATTTCGATAGCGATCGCCGAGTTGGCGATACCGAATATCCGCCTTCCTCACAAGACGAGTTCCCGTCCTATGATCAAACCGTGGTCAAGGCGCAGAGCCTCGAGGACCATTTGCTCTGGCAGCTCGGATTGTCGGGATTGAGCGACGCCGACAAAGCCATCGGGCGGCTGATTATTGGGAACATCGACGACGATGGCTACTTGCGGACACCGCTCGAGGAAATCGCAGCCGAAGCCGGGGTGTCAACCGAACACGTCGAAACGGTGCTGAACCATATTCAGACGTTCGACCCGCCCGGTGTCGCCGCTCGCAGCTTGGAGGAGTGCCTCCTCATCCAACTCGGGTCGCTCGATCGCACGGTCGGCGTGGTAGATGGTCGTCGCATACGGCTCAAGGGATCGTTGGTGGAGGGCATCGTTCGGCATCATCTCAAGGATCTTGAAAAGAAGCATTACAGCCGCATCGCGAAAGTCCTCAACGTCACCCCCGAGGAAGTGTTCGCGGCCGCCAAAATTATCGAAGCGCTCGAGCCAAAGCCGGGGCGACCATACTACCAGCCCGACAACTACGTCATCGTCCCGGACGTCTTCGTCGTCAAGAACGAGGGAGAGTGGGTGGTCTTGCTCAATGACGACGGGATGCCGCGATTGCGGATCAGTCCGTACTATAAGCAGTTACTCGGCACGGGGAAGCAGCCGACGGATGCGACCAAGGCCTATCTGGAGGAAAAGCTCAGGGGTGCGCAATGGATTATCCGGAGCATCGAGCAGCGCAACAAGACGATCATCAAGGTCGTCGGCAGCATCATCAAATTTCAGGAACAGTTCTTCGAAAAAGGCGTCCAATACCTGAAGCCGCTGGTGCTCAAGCAAGTTGCCGACGACATCGGGCTCCATGAATCCACCATCAGCCGCGTGACGGCAAACAAATATATGTATTGCCCGCAAGGCATCCTCGAGCTGAAGTATTTCTTCAATACCGGTATTCAGCGGTCCGATCATACCCAGGATGAGCTGTCCTCCGTGACGGTGCGGGAGATGATCAGGAAAATGGTCGCTGAAGAGGATGCCCAACATCCGCTCAAGGACCAAGAGATTGCGGCTCGGCTGCGGAGCCAAAATATTTTGATCGCGCGCCGTACCGTCGCGAAGTATCGTTCTGAAGTGAATATCCCCTCTGCCAGCCAACGAAAGCGCTTCTTCTGATGCCTCAGTGTGGTCCTTCCTCGTGAAGCAGGGGCGGGCGCGAGAGCGCGCCTGCGATTCGGGAATCTAGAAGGACGCCTTATGCAAACGATGATTACCGGTCGGCACATCGAAATCACTCCCGCGCTGCGGCGACGGATCGAAACACGCGTGAAGCGGCTTGATCGTTACGGAGTGAGAATGGGCGACGTGCAGGTGATTCTCAGCGTCGAAAAACATCGGCACACGGCGGAAGTCGTCGTCCCCGTGAATCGAGCCGTCATTCAAAGCAAGGTCTCGACCACCGAGATGTATGCGTCCATCGATCAGTTGTTCGACAAGGTCAGCCGGCAGATTGTGAAGCGGAAGGAAAAGCTTACGGAGCGGAAACCGCGGGTGCCTCGGGCGCTTCCTGAAATCGACCGCCCGCCGGAGGCGTCGACTGTAGAGGAAGTTCGGACGGTCCGCGTTCCGTTACCGACGCTGAGCCTTGCACAGGCGGTCGGGCGGTTGCGGGAGCAGCCACATCCGTTAGTGGTCTTTACCGATGCAGCCACGAAACGCCTCGCGGTTCTGCATCGGTTACAGGACGGGTCGCTCCAACTCGTCGAACCGGAAATGTCCTGATCGACCATGCAACCGCTGCGGCTCGTCATCATCAGCGGGTTGTCGGGGTCCGGGAAGACGCACGCGATCAAGTGTTTTGAAGATCTCGGCTTCTTTTGCGTCGATAACCTTCCGCCCGTCTTGCTCCCCAAGTTCGCCGAATTGTGCCTTCAGCGCGGCAAGGACGTGCAGCACGTGGCACTCGGCATGGATATTCGTGAGCGCGGCTTCTTTTCAGATTTCTTCCGAAACCTCGATACGCTGAAGTCACAAGGGTACTCGGTCGAATTGTTGTTCCTAGAGGCGCGGGACGAAATTCTCGTGCGCCGGTTCTCCGAGTCCAGGCGGCCGCATCCGTTGCTGCCTCACGCGCCCGTCCTCGAAGGAGTGAAGTTGGAGCGGGAGCGCTTGATGGAACTGCGCCAGCGGGCCGACCGAATCATCGATACGTCCGATATCACCGTGCATGAGCTCAAGGATCTACTCGGCCGGCATTACGTGGAGCAGCAACAGGGCTATCAACTGACGATTTCTCTGCTGACGTTCGGGTTCAAATTCGGCGTGCCGTACGATATCGATCTGTTGTTCGATGTGCGGTTTTTGCAGAATCCGAACTTCGTACCCGATCTCAAGCCGCTGACCGGTGAAGATCCGCGCGTCCAGCAATACATTCTCAATGACCCCAATACCAAGCCCTTGCTGGACCATCTCGAATCCCTGCTGCGCTTTTTGGTTCCCCTCTACGAGCAAGAGCGGCGCAGTTACCTCACCATTGCAATCGGCTGCACTGGGGGCCGCCATCGCTCGGTCGCGATCGCATCGATGCTTCAGTCGTCCTTTGCCTCCCTCGGCTACGACGTCGCAGTGCGAAACCGGGACGTCCATCGGTCCTAGGCCTTCGACAGCCCGCCATCCCGTCACAAACGTCTCCTAAACACTTTGTTGTCCCAAGCAGCTGGCAAGTAATTGCCGATCCGTACGCTCTGACCTTTGCTAACGGGTCTTGACGGGTACCTGCGAGCCCCGAGCAACGAGCTCATGAGACCTGCTCTTGCTCCGGAGGCGCGCTACTTGACCGTCCAAAACGGCCATCGTTGCGGGCGCCTTTGCAAGAATCTCCCCGTTTACTTGACAGGCCTAATATATTGACTATACTTAGCACAGGTCACAATTTATACATAAATACAATAACTTAGAAGGTCTGATCCGTGAGGGTTTTGGAAGATACGAAGAAGCGATACAAGACGTATGAAGTGTGCAAACTGTTCAACGTCTCACGGGCGACCCTTTTTCGATGGGAACGAGAGGGATTGATCTCCGGGCCTCCCCGCGACTGGCGGAACTGGCGGATCTATACCGCGCAGAACATCAAGGAGATCACGCAACTCATTCGGGGCAAGAACGGTGCGTAACCAGAGCGGCGTATGAATTTTACCCTAAATTTCGGCAACTTGTTGGGTCGAAACAAACAGCTCTTGGGGCTGGACATCGGCTCCAGTGCGATCAAACTCGTGCAGATGAAGGAACAGAAGGGGAAGTACGTCCTGCAGAAGTTCGGGATGAAACCGCTGGAGCCGGAAGTGATCGTGGACGGCACCGTGATGGACGCGGGGCGGGTCGTGACGGCGATCAAGGAATTGGTGAGCGAGCTGAACACGAAGGTCAAAAATGTCGCGATCTCTGTATCCGGGCACTCCGTGATCGTGAAGAAGATCACGCTCCCCGTCATGAGCGATGAGGAGCTCGAGACGGAGATCAAGGTGGCGGCCGAACAGTACATCCCATTCGATCTCAATGAAGTGAATCTGGATTACCACGTGCTGAATGCCGCCGAACAAGCCGACGACGGCCAGGCTCAGATGTCGGTTCTGCTGGTCGCCGCGAAGAAGGACAAGATCAATGAACTGACCGAACTGGTTCGTGGAGCAGGCTTGACGCCGTCGGTACTTGATGTGGATGCCTTCGCCGTTGAAAATATGTACGGCCTCAACTACGACACGGGGCCCGACGACATCATCGCGCTCGTCAACGTCGGGGCGAGCGTCATGAACATCAATATTCTGAAGGGCGGCAGCTCACTCTTCACACGGGACATCGCCGTCGGGGGGAGCGGCTATTCGGAAGCCATCCAGCGCGAGCTCGGTGTGTCGTTCGATGAAGCCGAAGGGATCAAGAAGAAGCACGATCCCCTCTCGGCCGATGCCGAAACCGTTACCACGGTGTTGGATGGCGTCAATGCCGAGATCGCGTCCGAGATTGCCAAGTCGATCGATTACTTCAAGACCACGGTGGCGGCAGGCGAGATCTCCAAGATCGTCCTGTCCGGCGGCTGCGCAAAGGTGGCGGGGCTCGCCAATCAACTGAGTGATCGGATGAATATCCCCGTCGAACTTGCGAACCCTTTCCGCAACGTCGATACCAGCGAGTCGGGCTTGGACGAGACGGAGCTGGCGGCACTTGCGCCGATGGCCGCCGTCGGGGTTGGCCTCGCACTCCGAACCATTGGTGACCGATGATCAGGATTAATCTTCTTCCCGCACCGAGAGCTCGAGCCGGAAAGCGCCAATGGGATGTGCGGCTCGAAGTGGCCACCGCGATCGGTGTCATCGTCCTGGTGCTCGTCGGCTGGCTGTTCTATGGCGACATGTTGGACGACGAGATGAACACGCGCCAAGCCGAGAAACAGGAGAAAGAAAAGCAGTTGGCGTTGTTGAAAGACAAGGTCAAGCAGGTACAGGACTTCGAGCAGAAGAAAAAGCTGCTCGAAGACAAGAACCGCATCATCGATGAGCTGGAGCGTTCACGTGCAGGGCCCGTGCGCGTCCTCGATTATGTCAGTCAGAGCCTTCAGCCCCTGAATCTCTGGCTCGTCCGCCTGACGATCAAAGGCCAGGCGATTGAAATCGAAGGGAAGGCGCTGACCAACGATGACGTGGTGGAGTTCGTGAACAATCTGCGCCGCGCCGACTACTTCTCGACGATCAAGCTCATCGAAACGCGGTCGGGCACGGAAGCCAAGTTGAACGTGTACCAATTTAAGCTGAACCTCACGTTGAAGGTGTGATGTGGAGCTGCCCAAGCTCGATCTCGAAAGTCTGAGAAGGGTCTCGCCGACAAAGAAGCTCATCTTGCTCGGCGTGATCGCCGGCGCGATCTCGGCGCTGTATTACTACTATGTCATTACCCCGAAGTATGAGGCCATCGCGGCGTTGCAAGAAAGCATCGGCAAATTGGATACCGATATCCAAGCGACCACGATCAAGGTGCAGCATCTCGACCAATTGATCGCCGCGAACGCCGAACTCGAGAAAGAGTTGGAGAAAAAAAAGGAACGGCTGCCGCCGGAAGAGGAAGCGGTGATGCTGCTCAAGCAATTGTCCGATCTCGGGGTACGCCTCGGCTTGGACATCAAACTCTGGAAGCCTGGCACGCAGGTGGATGATCCCTCAAAACTGTTCGTCCGTATGCCGGTCAGTGTCGAAGTGGCCGGCGGCTATCACACCGCCGCGTTGTTCTTCGACCGGATCAACAAGCTCCCGCGCATCATCAACGTCTCCGATGTGCGGATGGGATCATCCAAGATGGAGCAAGACCGGGTGGTGATTCAAACGTTGTTCGAGCTCACCGCGTTCGTCGCGCCGCCGGCAGTACCGGCTGTGGCTTCAGCTCCGCCGTCAAATGTACCGGGGGGTGGCGTGCCGGGCGGTGCTCCGCCGCCGGCCCAGGCGAGATAGACGGAAGATGAGAGGATCAAGAGGTCGGTCGATGACTGTTCGAGTGCAACGACATACGGTCACCGCGTGCGCAGTGGCGGTCGCCATCCTGATGACCACGGCACTCTCCGCGGCGCAGGTGGCATCGGTCCCGGCGGCGCCGATGCCGCCCGCACCGGCTGCGGGTTCGCCAGGCACGACGGGGGCAAGGGAGGGCGCCTCCGCCCCTGCTCCAGTCAGCGTCTCGGCCAGTCCATCGGCTCCTCCTAGCGAGTACTCGTACAACGCGTCGGGTCGGCGCGATCCTTTCGCCGCCATTATTAAGGACGGGAAGGGGAATGAGGAGAATCATCAGATCCCGCCGCTTCAACGTCTCTCGCTGACCGAATTGAACTTGATCGGCATCGTCTGGGGAGGCTTCGGCTACAGCGCGATGGTGCAAGCACCTGATGGCCGAGGGTACACCGTGCGCACCGGGACGAGAATCGGGCCGAACAACGGCGTGGTCAGCTCGATCACAGAGAATGCAATTGTGGTGCAAGAGCGGTTCACGGACGTCTATGGCAATAAGCAGGTGCGGGAATACGTCAAGCTCCTGCATGCAAAAGAGGGCACAGAATGAACGCGATGCGTCGACTCGTACAACTGCTCCTGACGTTGGCCGCCCAGGCCTCCCTGTTCTGGCTCTTCGGCCCATCGGCGACGATAGCGACGGCCGGTGACGCCGATTCCCTGGATCGCATCACCGCGATCTCTCCGATGGAACGGGGCAATACACGGAACGGCGCGGCGACCGGCAACTTGGCGGACGGCGAAATCACAGGGCGACTCGATCAGATGCCCGCGGAGCCGAGCCGAGCGGCGACGACACTGACGAGAATCGATGTGCACAAGACTGACGATGGCGTGACGGTCACTCTGATCGCTGACGGCGAGATGTCCTATGAGGCCAAGCGGCTCAATGAGCGGAGGGTGGTCATCGATCTCGGGAGGATGCTCACGTCGTTGCCCACGCATCTCGTCCGCGTGGATCATCCGTTGCTCAGGCAGGTGCGTGTGGGACAACATCCCGACAAAGCGAGACTCGTGTTTGATTTGGCCACGACGAGCCAATATTCGATCCTGCCAGCGCATAACCGCTTGGTGGTCCGCCTGACACGTGGTCAGGATGAAGGACGCCAAACTGGGAGCGCGGAAGGAGCGGCAAAGCCAGAAGCCGACCGCCCCCTCGTAAAGGTCGCGTCGTCGACCCGAGTTCCGTTTCCCGAACGATTAGCCATGATCGCGGCACGACCGGCCATGGCCCAGATGGCGCCGGAACCGAAGGTCGCCGACACCCAGGAAATCGGCCAGAAGCAGTACGTGGGGCGGCGTATCTCGCTCGACTTTCAGGCCGCCGATATCAGCAATGTGCTTCGCCTCATCGCTGAAGTCAGCGGCTTCAACATCGTCGTCGGCGAAGGGGTGAAGTCGAAGGTGACGATGAAGTTGGTCGGCGTACCCTGGGATCAGGCCCTCGATATGCTGCTCAAGATGAACAACCTTGGGATGATTCGTGAGGGGAACATCGTCTGGATCGATACGCTGAGCAACATTTCACGCCAGCAGGAAGAGGAAGCCAAAGCGAAGGAATCGAAGAGCAAGGCAGAGGATCTCGTCACCCGTGTGATTTATATTCAGAACGTGTCGGCCCAGGATCTTCAGACCACGCTTCGCCAATACATGAGTCCACGCGGCATGCTCCAAATGAACGTCGCGAGCAACGCGCTCGTCATTCAAGACACGGAATCGCGTGTCGCGGCCTTTACCGAGCTCGTGCGGAGTTTGGATCTGGAGGTGCCGCAAGTTCAGATCGAAGCGCGGATCGTGCAAGCGGACACCTCTTATTCCCGTTCCTTGGGGGTCCAGTGGGGCATCGCGAACACGGCGAATTGCTGCGGCGGCGCCGGCACGAGCTTTGTCGGCAACCCGACGGGTGATTTTTCCGAGCAGCAGACCGATACGAAAGGCACGATTACCCGGTCCTTCATGGTGAACCTGCCGGCGGCGGTCAATGGTCTGACGAACGTCCCGGCGGCGGGCTTCACGTTCGGCAAAATCGGGACACGCGATGGACTGACGCTCGATCTCCGGTTGTCGGCCGGCGAGTTGCTCGGCTTGACAAAGGTTATTGCCGCACCTAAGATCATGACCCTCGACAAACGGGAAGCGAAGATCTCGCAAGGAGAATCGATCCCGTACGCGACGACCTCGCTCCAAGGGACGCAGACCACCTTCGTCGACGCGAACCTGGAACTGCAGGTGACGCCGCAAATCACCTCCCGTGATCCGAAGGAAATCGGCAAGCAGGTGCTGATGAAGATTCGGGCGACGAGAAATGCGGTGGGTTCACGGAGCAGCGCGGCGGGTCCGAGCATTGATAAGCGCGAGGCGACCACGCAAGTGCTCGTCCGCGACGGCGAAACGATGGTGATCGGCGGAATCTTCGTCGATACGCAAACAAACACGGTCGCCGGGCTGCCCTATCTGTCACGGATCCCGGTGTTGGGATGGCTGTTCAAGAATAAGACCGAATCGATTGCGAAACAGGAGCTGCTCATTTTCCTGACACCCACGATCGTCAAGGGGGCGACGACGACATGATCCACTCCGTATGCTGAGGTATTTGAACGGTGGTGAGTCACACGGCAAGTATCTGATTGCAGTCCTCGAAGGCGTTCCTGCCGGGCTTCCTCTCACAGCAGACAGCATCAATCACGATTTAAGCCGCCGCCAGAAGGGGTACGGCCGAGGCGGCCGTATGCGCGTCGAAGAGGATCGCGTCGAATTTGCCTGTGGCGTCCGAAAGGGCAAAACGATCGGCAACCCGATCGGCTTGTTGATCCCCAACAAGGATTGGGAAAATTGGAAAGAAGTCATGGCCGCCGAGCCGGGACCGACGCCGACGGAAAAAGTCGTGACGCGGCCGCGTCCGGGCCATGCCGACTTGGTCGGTGCGATCAAGTACGGGCATCGCGACATCCGAAACGTGCTGGAAAAGGCCAGCGCACGAGAGACTGCCATACGGGTCGCGATCGGGGGCGTCGCGAAAGCCCTCCTGTCTCAGTTCGGGATCCGGATTGTGAGTTACACTAGGCAGATCGGCGATGTCGTCGCGCCGGTGCCCGGCGAGCCGATTGAGGCGTATGAGCGAGCGGAAGCGTCCGACGTGCGGTGCCCCGATGCGGCGGCCGGCGCGCAAATGGTGGAGAGGATTCGCGGGGCCAAGCATCGGGGTGATACATTAGGCGGCGTCTTCGAAGTCGTCGTGCTGAATACGCCGATCGGCTTGGGCAGCTACAGCCAGTGGGACCGCCGGCTCAGCGCTCGCTTGGCGATGGCGGCGATGAGCATTCAAGCGATGAAGGGCGTGGAAATTGGGATGGGCTTCGAAGCGGCTCGGCGGTTCGGCTCAGACGTGCACGATGAGATCTATTACGATGACGAGCGCCAAGCATTTATCCGGAAGACCAACAACGCGGGTGGCTTAGAAGGCGGCATCAGCAACGGCCAGCCGATCGTGGTCCGTGTGGCGATGAAACCGATCTCAACGCTGTACAGCCCCAAGAAGAGTGTCGATATCCAAACCAAGGAACCCTTCGACGCGACGGTCGAGCGGTCAGACATTTGTACCGTTCCTGCGGCAGGTGTGGTCGGCGAGGCGGTCATCGCCTTTGAAATCGCCAATGCCATGGTCGAAAAGTTCGGCGGCGACAGTCTCGACGAGATGAAGCGCAATTTCGACGCCTACCAGGCCTACGTGAAAGCCTTTTAGTTTCAACTGCTCTGTGATACGATCCCTCCCGTTCCCAAGCCCATAGAGACGAATCGCACACTCTCCGGCACAAGTCTGAAGCGAGTGGTACAGGATTAGCCATGGACGCGAACACGCGCCGAGTGAAGGTGTCACTTGGCGAACGAAGCTATGACATCGTTGTAGGTGCTGGACTTTTGGATGACGTCGGTCGACACGTTGCCGAACTCACGGCACCGGGCAAAGTCGCCGTCGTGACGGACGTGAACGTCGGCCGCCTCTACGGTCGCCGGGTGATGCGTAGTTTGAGCGAGGCCGGCTGCCGGGCGTCTCTGATCACGCTCCCGTCCGGCGAACGCACCAAGACCCTCCGCTCGATCTCTCAGGTTCTCGATGCGTTGATCAAAGCCAAGTTCGAGCGATCCTCGATGCTGATCGCACTCGGCGGTGGCGTGATCGGCGACGTCGCGGGATTCGCCGCTTCCGTCTACCTTCGCGGCATGCCGTATATTCAAGTGCCGACGTCGCTGATCGCGCAGGTCGATTCCAGTGTCGGCGGAAAGACCGGTGTCAATCATCCGTTGGGCAAAAACCTGGTCGGCGCCTTCCATCAGCCGAAGCTCGTGCTGGCAGATATCCGTGCCTTGCACAGCTTGCCGAAGCGCGAATGGATCGCGGGTCTGGCCGAAGTCGTCAAGTACGGAGTGATTGCGGACGAGAAGTTTTTCGCGTTTCTCGAGGACCATCTGCCCTCGGTGCTCGCCATGGACGAGATGGCGATCCTCCATATTGTGACGAGATCATGCGAGATCAAGGCCGCGGTGGTCATGGAGGATGAGCGCGAGTCGGATCGCCGGCGCATTTTGAATTATGGGCACACGGTCGGTCACGCACTCGAATCCATGGGACAGTACCGCAGCCTCGTGCATGGCGAAGCGGTGGCGATTGGCATGGTTCAGGAGGCCGGGATTGCGGAGTCGATGGGCCTGTGTGCCGCCGAGGTGAGGCTCCGGCAGCGGGAATTACTCACGCGGTGCGGTCTTCCGCATGAATTGCCGCCCATGACGTTTGCCCGTCTGTGGGCCGCCATGCAGCACGATAAGAAAGTGGCGAGCGGGCGGCTGCACTGTGTCCTGCCGGAGCGAATCGGGTCAGTCACGGTGAAGGCCCTCGACCACGCGCAGTGCAAAACATGGTTCACGGGTCGACACCGGCGAGCGTTGAAAGCATAAAGCCAGCGTGATCGAGCCGGAAGTGGAGTGAACACGATGAGCGCGCAGCGGACCGCCGGACAGGCAACACTGGAGCGGGCATTACGGGAAAAAATCCGTGAAGTGGACGTGCTGCACAAGATCAGCGATTCGATCAGCAGTACGCTCGATCTCGAGGCCATCCTCACGCATATCGTCGAGATCGTCACCGACGTCACAAAAGCTGACGCATGTCTGCTGTATCTGCTGTCCGAGAGCCGGGAGGAGTTGATCCTGCGCGCTTCGAAGAACCCGCACCCGAAATTGATCGGTCGCATCACCATTGGGCTCGGCGAAGGCATTACCGGCTGGGTCGCGCGCGAGCGAACGCGAGTGGTGATCAGCAGCAATGCCAGTGACGATCCCCGGTTCAAGTTCTTTCACAATCTCCCCGAGGACCGCTATCAGGCCTTTGTGTCGGTGCCGATCATGGCGAAGAAGGAAGTCGTCGGCGTCATCAACGTGCAACACAAGCGACCCCGCCGCTACCGCGCCGATGAACTCGCCTTGTTGACGACGATCGCCAATCAGGTGGGCGGCGCCATCGAGAACGCGCGACTGTATGACGAGATGAAGCGGAAGGCGCTTCAGTTGGAAACGCTGTCTCAGGTGTCGGAAACGGTCGTGTCCAACCGCGTGATCGAAGATGTGATGCACCTCATCGTGACGATGACGGCGCAGATGATGAACTCGAAGATTTGCTCAATCATGTTGCTCGATGCCGGCAGCGGCGACTTGCGCATCGTCGCCACGCAAAGCTTGAGCGAGCAGTATCGACTCAAACCGAATCTGAAGGTCGGCGAAAGCATCAGCGGGCGAGCCGTCCAAGAGCGGCGGCCGATCATCGTGCCGGACGTGACGCGCGACCCCAACTACATGTATCCGGATATCGCAAAAAAAGAAGGGCTCTGCTCGCTCTTGTCTGTCCCGATGATGATCCGGGAGAAAGCCGTTGGAGTGATCAACAGCTATACGTCGCTGCCTCATACGTTTACGGCTGAAGAAGTGAAACTGATGCAGGCGATCGCAAATCAGGCGGCGATTGCCATCGAGCATGCGACGTTGATCGAGAAGTCGTTTGAGATGCAAGAAGCCCTCGCCGTGCGGAAACTCGTCGAGCAGGCCAAGGGCTATCTCATGCGGACCAAGAAGTTGACCGAGGAAGAGGCGTTTCGTTTGATTCAGCGGCAGAGCATGGACTTACGCAAATCGATGCGGGAAATCGCCGAAGCGATTCTCCTGGCCGGGGAAATCAACGCACGGATGCAGTAGTATGTGCCCACTGCACCGTACCGAGCCGGAAAAGTGTTGACACTGTAACACTTAGATGATACAAGGTTTGCACCGCTCCGCAGACAATGACGTCGCTGGAGTGCGGTCGCAGAGCCGGTTTGACGCGGGACAATGACGTCCTCGGCCCCCAATGGATGGTGGGCGGAGGGCGTTTTTTTTTGACTGAACCTGAACCCTATGCGTGTCTTCCGCATCGCGATGGCCCAAATGAATCCGACGGTCGGCGATATTGCCGGCAACGTGCGCCGGATTCGTGAATGGCTCCGGGAAGCGCGCAAGGCCAAGGCCGATGTGGTGGCGTTCCCTGAGTTGGCCATCACCGGGTATCCACCGGAAGACCTTCTGCTGAAGCCGACGTTCCTGGCGGATATGCGGCAGGGGCTCGAGGACATTACACGTGAGTGTCGCACCATTGCTGCTGTTGTGGGCTACGTCTCAGAAGGCGAACCCTCGCAGCACCATCTCAATCATCCCTCGGCTCTCCCGGCCGGCCGACATGAACTCTACAACGCCGCCGCCGTGATCGCTGACCAGCGGGTGGTGCTGACCTATTGCAAATGGTACCTGCCGAATTACGGGGTCTTCGACGAGAGCCGGTATTTCCATCCTGGGCGGCGGAGTCCGATCATCGTCCTGAACGGCACATGTGTGGGGGTCAATATCTGCGAGGACATCTGGTTGCCCGAAGGGCCAACCCAGGCCCAAGCGGCCGCTGGCGCTGAAGTGATCGTCAATATCAATGCATCGCCGTTCCATCTCGGCAAAAGTCGGTTCCGCGAGCAGATGCTGGCCACGCGTGCCCGCGACAATGGCGCGATCATTACGTACACCAACATGGTGGGCGGTCAAGACGAGTTGGTATTCGACGGCAACAGCCTGATCGTCGATGAGAAGGGAGAAGTAATCGCGCGCGGCCACGCGTTCGAGGAAGACCTTCTCGTGGCCGACCTCAATGTGGGAGGCGTGGCGAGGGGGCGGTTGGGCCAGCGAGGGAAACGATGGCAGAGCGGGAAATCCTCGCTTACCGACCGTGCGACCATCACGACTCGGTCCACCAATCGGCGACGGCCGCCAGTCGTTCCGAACCACATCGACCTTCTCGATCCCATCGAAGAAGTCTATCGCGCATTGGTCCTCGGGGTCCGGGATTATGTCGGGAAAAATGGCTTTAAGCGGGTCGTGATCGGATTGAGCGGCGGGGTGGACTCCGCATTGACCGCCGTCATCGCGGCTGATGCGCTCGGCCCGCGCAACGTCCTTGGTGTGTTTATGCCGTCGCCCTATACCTCTCGGGAGAGTCGGGAAGACGTGGCTGATCTGGTCCACCGGCTCGGCGTCGAACTGCGGACGATCGCGATCAGGCGCACGTTTCAGTCCTATCTCACGGCACTGAAGGCTGTGTTCAGCACGGCGTCGCCCGATACGACGGAGGAAAACCTCCAGGCTCGGATCCGCGGCAATCTCTTGATGGCGTTGTCGAACAAGTTCGGTCACTTGGTCCTGACGACGGGCAACAAGAGCGAAATGAGCGTTGGGTATGCCACGCTGTACGGCGACATGGCGGGTGGGTTCGCCGTGATCAAAGACGTGCCCAAGACGATGGTCTATGAGTTAGCCGCATGGCGAAATGCAAGAGCGTCGACGCCGGTCATTCCCAAGCGCATTCTCGATCGTGCGCCGACGGCTGAGTTGAGACCGAATCAGACGGATCAAGACACGCTGCCGCCGTATGAAGTGCTCGATCCGATTCTTAAGGCCTATGTCGAGGAGGACCGGGACGCCGAAGAAATCGTCTCCATGGGCTTCGACCGCAAGGTCGTCGAGCGCGTGATGACGATGGTCGATCGAAGCGAGTACAAGCGACGGCAGGCGCCGATCGGGATCAAGATCACACACCGCGCCTTCGGCAAGGATCGTCGTATGCCGATCACGAACGGGTACCGGCACTGAACGGGATGGCGAGGAGGGGCGAATGACCGGTCTTTCGGTCGCAGCGCTGACAACCCTGTTGTTATGGGCGTTGCCGGTCGTCGTCGGCGCCGAACCATCGACAGCAACGGCCCACGCTACCACTGCGTCGCTGACCGATACGGGCGATACCGCGTGGGTCTTGGTCTCCTCGGCACTGGTGCTAGCGATGGTGGTGCCGGGATTGTCGTTGTTCTACGGCGGACTCGTGAGGAAGAAAAACGTGCTTGGGACGATGATCTATAGTTTCGCCGTCCTCTGTGTTGTGAGCCTGATTTGGGTGATCTTCGGCTACAGCTTGGCCTTCGGCCCCGACAACGGAGGCGTCGTGGGAGGCTTGACGTGGACGATGCTGAGCGGCGTGGGCAGTCACCCACACGCCGCGTATGGCCCGACTGTGCCTCATGCTGCGTTCATGATTTATCAATTGATGTTGGCCGCCGTGACCGTCGCGCTCATCGCCGGTGCGGCAGCCGAGCGCATGCGGTTTAGCAGCCTGTTGCTGTTCTCCGTGCTGTGGTCGATCTTCATTTATTGTCCATTGGTCCATTGGATCTGGGGCGGCGGATGGTTGGCCAAGTGGGGAGTATTGGACTTTGCCGGCGGCACGGCGATCCATCTGAGTTCAGGCTTCGGTGCGCTCGCGTGTATCCTCGTCTTCGGCCGGCGCCGCGGATACGGGACCGATTACATGGCGCCCCACAACTTGCCGTTGGCGCTTTTGGGGGCCGGCCTCTTGTGGTTCGGTTGGCTGGGCTTGAATGGCGGCAGTGCGAGGGCCGCGAATGCCGTTGCGGTCTCGGCGCTCGTCATGACCCATATTGCCGCCGCGTCGGCGGGGATCAGTTGGATGGCAGTCGAGTGGGCGCATCGGGGGAAATCAACCGCGCTGGGTGTTGCGAGCGGCGTCGTCGCCGGCCTTGCCGCCGTGACGCCTGCCGCCGGGTTCATTGGGCTCTCGGGCGCCATTCTCATCGGGTTTTCTGCAGGCGCGGCCTCTTACTACGCCATTGTGTGGAAGGGGAAGATCGGCTATGATGACGCGCTCGACGTCGTCGGGATCCATGCCGTCGGCGGGCTCGTCGGCATGCTGGGAACGGGGTTGTTCGCCTCAAAAGCCGTCAATCCTTCCGGTGGGGACGGCCTGTTCTTCGGGAGCCCGGCGCAACTCGGCATGCAGGCCATGGCCGTCCTCGCCGTCTCGGTGTTCGCCCTCGTCGGCACCTATCTGATCCTGAAACTCGTCGATGTGATGACGGGGCTTCGCGTGTCGCCTGAAGAGGAGGCGTTGGGGTTGGATCTCAGCCAACACAACGAACGGGCCTATTCGTGAGGATGCTGAAAATGTCGATATTCACACCCGCCCGCCCCGCGCACGCCGAGACGTGCGCCTTCCCGAGCTGCGTTCTCGGGTCGAAAAAATCCTCGACGTACCTCACTACGGCAAGGAGACTGTCTTGGCAGGCTTGGGGTGGGTGGGTGAAAACCGACCACGCCTCCGGTTTTTTCTCCCCTGCGGCCTTGCCGGCAGACCATTTTGAGCGTCATGCCATGTCTCACGTTTTGCACCCGCGAAAGCCGGGGAGGCATTTTAGATGAAATTGGTCGAAGCGATCATCAAGCCGTTCAAGTTGGATGAGGTCAAGGATGCCTTGTTGGAGATCGGCATCCAGGGGATGACCGTGACGGAGGTCAAAGGCTTTGGGCGGCAGAAGGGGCACAAGGAAACCTACCGCGGAACCGAGTACACGATCGAGTTCGTGCCGAAGGTAAAAATCGAAGTGGCGGTGACGGACGCGCAGGTGCCGCGGGTGATTGACACGATCACCCGGACGGCCAAGACGGGCAGCATCGGCGATGGCAAGATCTTTGTCCGCGATTTGAGTGCGGCGGTTCGCATCCGCACCGGTGAGTCCGGAGAAAGCGCATTGTAGTGCGTATGTCGGCCGGCGAAACGTTGACCGATGCCATGAAGGCGTCCGATGTGGGGCGTGCCGTTGCTCTTTTGACCGATCAGCGACGTGTGCTCCATGAGCGTGTCCTGAATGGCGCGTCGGGCGCCGAAGTGATGGGGGCGTTCGCCGAATTGGTGGATGCGCTCATCATCGGCCGCTATCGGAACGCCGTCCGCAACGGTGACGAGCGGCTCACGCAGGGGTTGCGCGACTGTTGCTTGCTCGCATTGGGCGGGTACGGCCGACGTGAACTCGCCCCGTACTCGGATATCGACGTGATGCTCCTGTTTCGGCCTGACGCGCAGGATGCGGCGGCGAGTTTGTCCCGGGAAGTCCTCCACCACTTGTGGGATCTCGGCTTTCACGTCGGCCACAGTGCGCGGACCATCAAGGACTGCGTTGAACTCGCGGGGCAAGATGTCACGATCAAAACCTCGATGATGGAAGCCAGGTTCTTGGCCGGCAGCGCCGAACTCTTTCAAGAGTTCAAGAATCGGTACGTCAGCCGCGTCGTGAGTCGGGGCGTCGATCGCTTTATTGACAAGAAGCTGGAAGAGCGGCGGCGGGAGTACGAGAAGTTCGGCGAGACGGTCTACCTGTTGGAGCCGAACGTCAAGAAGAGCAAGGGCGGGCTGCGCGATCTCCACATGCTGCAATGGGTCGGGATGGCAAAGTATCACGCCGCGACCATTCAAGAACTGACTGATCGTGGCAGCTTGTCGCGCTCCGACTACGCCGCACTGTTGGAGGCCCGGGATTTCTTATGGCGCGTCCGGGCGCTGTTGCATGTGCATGCCGGCATGGCGCAGGAAATCCTCTCCTTTGACGAGCAAATTTGGCTGGCGGCACGCTTCGGCTTCGAAGATCGCCCTCACTTGCTCGCGGTCGAGCAGTTCATGCAGCAGTACTACCGCCACACGATGGGTCTGCACGAGATTGCGGTGCGGTTCGTCGACCGCTGCCGCTCCGGCTCGCTCTGGGAGCGAGTCGCGAAGCTCTGGCCGAGTCCGAAACTGGACGGCTATTTCGAGATCGTCGGCTCCGTGCTCTCGGTGCCGGTCCCCTTGCGCCCGCGGCTCCTCGATAGCCCGCGGCTCCTCCTTCGATTGTTCGAGCTGGCAAGCGAGCGACGCTTGAAAATCGACATCAGCCTTCTCGATGAGATTCACGGGCACGTCGCCACGCTTGCCGACGAAGAATTCCGCACACCCGACGTCAGCCAAACGTTCTTGCGATTATTGGCGGGGCCGGGCTCCGTCGCGGCGACGCTCGAAGCGATGCACCGGGCGCACCTCCTGGAAAAGATCATTCCGGTGTTCGCCTCCGTCCGCGGGCTGATGCAGTTCAACCAATATCACAAGTACACGGTGGATGAGCACAGCTTGCTGGCCGTCGCCAAATGCGAGACGTTGGCCGAGGACGCCGGCGTACTGGGCGAGGTCTATCGCGAAATCCGCCGCAAAGATCTTTTACACTTGGCGGTGCTGCTCCATGACTTGGGCAAAGGACGCGAGCAAGACCACAGCGAGGTCGGAAAGACGATCGCGGAGGACACGGCCGCTCGTTTGGGTTTGGATGAGCAGGAGACCCGGACGCTCGTCTTCTTGGTCCACCGTCACTTGTTGATGGCGCATACCGCGTTCCGGCGTGACCCCTACGATGACAAGGTGATGCTGGGATTTGCCCGCGCAGTCGGCACGCCCGAAGTCCTGCGCAAGATGCTTGCGTTGACGGCCGCCGACATTGCCGCCGTCGGCCCCGGCATGCTGACGAAATGGAAAGAAGCGCTCTTGGTCGAGCTGTATCTGCGGACCTTGCCGGAAGTCTCCGGCGAACGGGACCAGGGCAATCAGGCCGAACGCCTGGGCCAGTTGGCGGACGAGATCGCTCGGCTTCCGAGTGCTGCTGCGGCGGCGATGGATCGGGATTGGATTGCCGATCAGTTGTCGCTGTTTCCCGTCCGGTATGTGGCCGGGATGCCGGTCGTCCGCATCGCCGCGCACCTCGCTGCCATCAAACGACTGTCGTCCGGCGATGTATTGGTCGAGGAGCATTTCACCGAGGCACTGGCGGCGAGCGAGTACACCGTGATCACCTCTCACGATCTGATCCCAGGCATCTTCTCAAAGATCGCCGGCGTGATGGCGGCGAAGGGACTTCAGATTCTCGACGCCCAGATCGTCACGAGGCCGGACGGGATCGTCGTGGACACGTTCCACGTGACGGATCCCGATTATCGCGGAGCACCGCCACCGGACCGGCGTGCCGACATTGCCGAGACGATCGTGTCGGTGTTGAAGGGACAGGAAACTGTCGAGGCGCTGGTGGCTCGCAGCGGTCGGATGGCATTGTCCCGGCCGCTCCCTGCGAACCGTCAGGCGACGGAAGTCTTGATCGACAACGAAACCTCGGACCGGTTCACCATCATCGACGCCTTTGCGGATGATCGCCAGGGATTGCTCTACGTCATCACCCGCGCCATTTTTCAGTTGGGGCTGTCCGTCCATGCCTCGCGGATTTCCACCCGGCTGGATCAAGTGGCGGACGTCTTTTATGTGACGGATGTCGCCGGCGCGAAGATCGAGGATCCCGCCCGTCTGGAAGCGATACGCGCGGCGATCACGAAGGAGGTCGATGCGTGCTTGAAGGAGTCGCACGCATGAGCATCGCGACGGGCAAGAAGAGCGCAGTCGAGTAGGAGGTTGTTGAAAAACGATAGGCGGGCGCCAGAAGCCACAATGCTTCAAGGTGCAACACGAACAGAAAGAGCATGGCAGGATGTTCAAAAAGGCTGTCCATTTCACCCGCCCGCCCCAGGCGCGCCAAGACGCGCCGCTTCCCGGCCAAGGCGCAGCGAAGCGCACGGTCGCGGATAAGCGATGCCACGTTTGTGCGCGCCGTGAGATGGTGAGCGGCCAGTGTCTCGAAGCTGGCGGCCTTTTTCAACATCCTGGTAGGAGAGCCATCGTGAAAGGGCGAAAAGGAGGACCAGCATGAATCCCCGCGAAGTAGTGGAGTTTGCGAAAAAGAACAAAGTGCAGGTCGTGGACCTGAAGTTCATCGACTTGATCGGCACCTGGCAGCACTTCTCGATTCCCGTGGAGGAAATGAGTGAAGCGCTGTTCAAAGACGGTTCCGGCCTCGATGGCTCCTCGATCCGCGGCTGGAAGGCCATCAACAACAGCGACATGCTGGCCGTGCCCGATCCCGAGACGGCGTGCCTCGACCCGTTTACCAGCGTGCCGACGTTGAGTCTCGTCTGCAATGTCGTCGATCCGATCACTCGCGAGAACTACGATCGCGACCCTCGTTTCATCGCCCAGAAGGCCGAAAAGTATCTGAAGAGCACGCGGATCGGCGATACGTCCTACTGGGGGCCGGAAGCTGAGTTCTTCATTTTCGATCAGGCCCGTTATGACCAGACGAGCCACAGCGGCTACTACTTCATCGATTCGGATGAGGGCATCTGGAACGCGGGCAAGGACGGCGTAAATCTCGGGTCCAAGATCCGGCACAAGGAAGGCTATTTCCCGGTCGCGCCGACAGACACGCAACAGGATATCCGCAGCGAGATGATCTTGGAGATGCAGCGCGTCGGCATCCCGATCGAAAAACATCACCACGAGGTCGCGACCGCGGGCCAAGCTGAGATCGATCTGCGGTTCGATTCGCTGGTGAAGATGGCCGACAAGATGATGATGTACAAGTACGTCGTCAAGAACGTCGCGCATCGCCATCACAAGACGGTCACGTTCATGCCCAAGCCGCTGTTCGGCGATAACGGCTCCGGCATGCACACGCACCAGAGCATTTGGAAGGAAGGCAAGCCGCTGTTCGCCGGCAAAGAATACGCAGGCATTTCACAATTGTGCCTGTATTACATCGGCGGCATCCTGAAGCACGCGCCGGCGCTCGCGGCCCTCACCAACCCGACCACGAACTCCTACAAGCGGCTCACGCCCGGCTTCGAGGCGCCGGTACTGCTGGCCTACTCCAGCCGGAACCGGTCGGCCGGTATTCGCATTCCCATGTACTCGCCGAGCCCGAAGGCCAAGCGCATCGAAGTGCGCTTCCCCGATCCGGCGTGCAATCCGTACCTCGCGTTTGCCGCGATGCTCATGGCGGGTCTTGACGGCATCGAGAACAAGATCGACCCGGGTGAGCCGATGGAGAAGGACCTGTATGATCTCGAACCGAAGGAAGCGGCGAAGGTGCCGACGATGCCCGGCAGCTTGGATGAGGCGCTCAAGAATCTGGAGCGCGATCACGAGTTCCTGCTGAAGGGCGGCGTCTTCACCGAGGATCTAATCGAGACATGGATCGCGTACAAGCGCAGCCGCGAAGTGGATGCGCTTCGCTTGCGGCCGCATCCGTACGAGTTCTTTCTGTACTACGACGTGTAGAGCCGTTGTCCGTTCGGTCCGTTGAGTCGGGTCCACTATCGGAACGAGCCTAACGGACAAACGGACGTAACGGACCAAACGGACTTAACGATCAACTGATGAGGCCGACAATGTCGTCGGCCGGCCTGGCAATGGCGCCAGATCCTGTGGAGCACCGCTCCGCACGGTCTGGCGCTTTTTTTAAACACGGTATCAGGCGGTGGTGTGGTGCTCGTGGCAAGCGATCCATTGCACGAACAGCTCATCGACGAATGCGAGACGCTCGAAGCGTTGCGTGCGCTCCTGACTGCGCCGGGAAGCGCGGAGAGCCGAATCGACGAGGCGCTCGAATTCCTCGCCACGCGCCTGAGGGCCCTCGCGCGCACAGTGCCGGAGCCATGTGTCTTTTCCATGCCCGCCGCCCGCATGTCACATGCCGGCCCCGGCCGACTCGCGGCGCGGTCGAGCACGGTGGAGATCATAGGTGGCAGCCCGGCCATGCGGGAGGTCGAGGAGGGTATTCGGCGGGTCAGCCAGAGCCACGCCACGGTGCTGATTCGAGGCGAAAGCGGGACGGGAAAAGAACTGGTGGCGCGTGCGATCCATCTCCAAAGCCTGCGCGCCGATGGTCCGTTCATCCCGTTGCACTGCGCGGCCGTGACCGAGACGCTGCTCGAGAGCGAATTGTTCGGCCACGAGCGTGGCGCCTTCACCGGCGCACACGAGCAACGCAAAGGAAAGTTCGAGCTGGCCGACGGTGGGACGCTGTTTCTCGACGAAATCGGCGACATCCCTCCGGCCACACAGGTCAAGCTGTTGCGTGTGCTGCAGGAACGGTGCGTGGAGCGAGTCGGCGGCGCCAAGCCGATTGGGGTCGATGTGCGGGTGATCTCGGCGACGCACCGGGATCTGGAAGCGATGGTCCAAAGCGGCGCCTTTCGCGAGGACTTGTACTACCGCCTGAACGTCGTCCCTATCACGCTGCCGCCCTTGCGTGCGCGCGGGCGCGACATTCCACTGCTCATCGACTACTTCTTGGCGAAGATGAACACACAAAATCGTCGGCGCGTCCGGCTTGGAGACGATCTGCTGGAACTCATGGCGCGCTATCACTGGCCGGGCAATGTGCGCGAATTGCAAAACTGCGTGGAGCGGCTCGTTGTGCTCGTGGCCTCGGATCGTGATCCGGTCACGTTCGAGACCATCCCGACGTCGCTGCGCGGATATTTTGCCGACATGCGGCACGTGACGGAGATGCCGCGTGAACAGTGGAGCGGGTCAGCCTCATCGGCCACCGGCTCGCTCGGTGCGAGCCTTGAGCAAATCGAACGCGAGCGACTTCAAGCGGCGTTGGAGCGGACCGGAGGGGTTCAGGCGAAAGCCGCCCGGATGTTAGGACTCACGCCCAGACAGGTCGCGTACAAGATGCGGAAGTACGGAATCGGTGTCGACCGTGACGATCGGCAATGAAAAAGTGAGGGCAGGATGAACAGCACAGCCACCTTCGAGGAGCACTGTGAGCGAACGCTGGAGGAGTCGGTCGTCGCCGCTGTCCTGCGCGCTGCCGATCCAACGCGCCGACAGATCTTGGTCGGACTCGGCTCGGCCGCGTTGAGCGTCTTGCTGGCGGAGGTGTTTCCGTTGAACCGGCTCAAGGCCTTTGCCGCCGATCCGCCCGGGAAAGTCGAGAAGAAAGACGTCAGCATCGGGTTTATTCCGATCACGTGCGGCACCCCGATCATCATGGCCGAGCCGCTGGGCTTCTACAAGAACCACGGCTTGAACGCGTCGGTGAAACGTGCGGCCGGCTGGGCCATGATCCGCGACTGGGCCATCAACAAGGAAACCGATGCGGCCCACATGCTCACCCCGATGCCGCTCGCCATCACGTTGGGGATCGGCTCCGTCGCCACACCGGTGTATATGCCGGCGGTGGAGAACATCAACGGGCAAGCGATCACGCTCCATACCAAACATAAGGGCGTGAAGACGGCCGCGGACATGAAGGGATTTCGGTTCTGCGTCCCGTTCGACTTCTCCATGCATAACTATCTGCTGCGCTATTTCCTCGCCGAAGGTGGGGTGCATCCGGACAAGGACGTGCAGATTCGAGTCGTGCCGCCTCCCGAAATGGTCGCGAACCTCAAAGCCGGGAACGTCGACGGCTATCTGGGCCCGGATCCGTTCAACCAACGGGCGGTCTACGAAAATGTGGGCTATCTGTTCCGACTCTCCAAAGACATCTGGGACCGCCATCCCTGCTGCGCCTTCACCGTCACGAAAGACTTTGCCGATCGCTATCCCAACACCTTCTTGGCGATGTGGCGTGCGATCGTCGATGCGACGCACTATGCGTCAGATCCCGCCCATCGAAAAGAAATCGCCGCGGCGATTGCGCCCGCCAACTATCTCAATCAACCGGTCATGGTTCTCGAACAGGTCTTGACCGGCACGTACGCCGACGGGCTCGGCACCATCAAGAAGTCGCCGGACCGCATCGATTTCGATCCCTATCCTTGGCATTCGATGGCCGTGTGGATTCTCACGCAGATGAAGCGCTGGGGTCATCTCAAGGGCGACGTCAATTACAAGACGGTCGCCGAGCAGGTCTATTTGGCGGCCGGCTGTGACCGGATCGCCAAAGAGTTGGGATACCGAACCCATCAGGCGACCTCCATGAAGCATACGATCATGGGGCGAGAGTTCGATCCGGATCAGGCGGATGCCTATGCGAAGAGTTTCAAGATTCACAGCATGAGTTGAGTAGGGCCGGTACGGAGACTCTATGCAACAGGCGAAGGGAAATCCGTGGGTGATCTCTGGGTTTCTGCTCGTGACGTTTCTGATGGCGTGGCATCTCTCCACGGTGCGGGAGCCGTTCGATCCGAAGGGACTGACCGACGAGCAACTGCAGTTGATGGAATTCAACGGCGATATCGTGCGGACGGCGGACGGCCGCTACGTCTGGAATCCGGAAAAGGAAAAGGTGAAAGGCTTGCCCGGCCCGGTGGCGGTGCTGGAGAAGGCCAAAGAGGAGTTAGGGGAGGCATTCGTCAAGAAAGGCACGAACGACCACGGCATCGGCTACCTGGTCCTCTATACCGTCGCGCGCTTTGCGGCGGGATTTCTTGCGGCATCGCTCGTCGCCATCATGCTCGGGGTGCTGCTGGGCTTGAACAAGGTGCTGTTTCGCGCGGTCAACCCGTACATTCAGATCCTCAAACCGATCTCCCCGCTGGCGTGGATGCCGCTCCTCCTCTACACCGTGAAAGATCCGAAATGGACCGCCGTGCTCGTCGTCTTCATGGCGGCCTTGTGGCCGACGCTCGCGACGACGGCGTTCGGCGTGGCGTCGCTCCGGAAGGACTATCTGCACGTCGCGGCCATCCTTCAGTTGTCGTGGGTCAAGAAGCTGTTCACGGTCATCCTGCCCGGTGCGGCCCCCGCTGATGCCGTGGATGACGGTCTTCGACAACATCCGGCTGGCGGTGAGGGCCGCGTACCCGGCGTGGAGTCGAGAGCGGATCGATGCGCACGTCGGAAAATACATCAGCCTGGTTGGGCTGCAGGGTGCGGAAGCCAAGCGGCCGAGTGCGCTGTCCGGGGGGATGAAGCAGCGGGTGGGACTGGCGCGGGCGTTTTCCATCGAGCCCAAAGTCCTGCTCCTCGATGAGCCGTTCGCGCAAATCGATGCGCTGACCCGCGGCGTCATCCAGGAAGAGCTGATCCAGATGTGGAACACAACACGCAACACGGTGTTCATGGTGACGCATGACGTGGACGAGGCCATCCTGCTCTCGGATCGCATCCTTCTGATGACAAACGGGCCGTCCGCCCGCATCGCCGAAATCGTCGACGTGGCAATTCCGCGTCCCCGATCACGGGAGACCATCATCGAACACCCGCACTACTACAAAATTCGCAACCACGTGATTCATTTCCTCGTCCGCCATGCTTCACCTGATGGCTCGGGCGATGGGACCGGCTCGAGGACTGAGGAGGAGGCGCCCCTCGTGGTGCGATTCTAAACTCTCAGAGATCACCACCATCCGAAGAGCGTGGGAGGGCGGGGAAGTCACAGCACTGAGATTCATAACGAGGAGGACAACATGGAGAACAAGAGCGTGAGGGAGATCATCAAAGCCAAGCGAGTGGAGAAAAAAGTCACGATTGCCGAACTGGCGAAGGTCGTGGGCCGGAATCCGACGTTCGTTGCCGCCGCACTGAACGGCAATCATCGGCTCCCTGAAGAAGAAGCGAAGAAGATCGGCAAGACCTTGGGGCTCGATGCCGAGACCGTCCACTCATTGAGCCGATTTCCGGTGCGGACCGACTTTCCAAACACGGCCGATCCGTTCAAGTACCGGCTTCTCGAGATCATCGGCGTCTATGGGGACGCGCTACGTGAGATGGCCAACGAAATGTTCGGCGATGGGATCATGAGCGCGATTGATTTCACGATCGACATGGAGCGCGTAACGGGTAGCCAAGGCGAAGCGCGCTGCAAGATCACGCTGAACGGGAAATGGCTCGAGTACAAGACGTTCTAATTCAGAGGCGTCGACGTTCGAAGTTCGGAGGTTCGACGTTTCCGAAACAAGAGTTAATGGTCGCCAAACGTTCCGTATCTTTCGGGATCTTTAACTTCGAACTTCGAACCTCGAACTTCGAACTCTTGCCGAATCTCTACAGGAGACCTTCATGACGAGAGTGAATGCGGCGGATACAGCCTGGGTCCTCGTGTCTTCGGCGCTCGTCCTGGCCATGATCGTGCCCGGGTTGGCCTTGTTCTACGGCGGCCTCGTCCGGAGCAAGAACGTCCTTGCAACCGTGATGCAGAGCTTCGTGATCTTGTGCGCAGTCACGGTCCTCTGGTTGCTGGTCGGGTACACGTTGGCGTTCGGCCCCGACAAGGGCGGGTTTATCGGCGGACTCGACTGGATGGGACTTCGCGACGTCGGTCTGAGCCCGCACGCCACGTATGCGCCGACCATTCCGCATCAGGCGTTCATGGTCTTTCAGCTCATGTTCGCCGCAATCACGCCGGCGCTCATCACCGGCGCCTTTGCCGAACGAATGAAATTTAACGGCTTGTGTTTGTTCGCTGTCCTCTGGTCGTTGCTCGTCTACACGCCCGTCGCGCATTGGTTGTGGGGTGGCGGCTGGCTCGCGGCCCTTGGCGCGTTGGATTTTGCGGGGGGAGCCGTCGTTCACATCAGCAGCGGCATCAGTGCGCTGGTGTGCGCATACGTGCTCGGGCAGCGCCAAGGGTACGGAACGGAATACATGGCTCCGCACAGCCTACCGTTGACGCTCCTCGGGACCGGCCTCCTGTGGTTCGGCTGGTTCGGCTTTAACGCCGGGAGCGCGCTGGGCGCGAACCAAACGGCCGTCGTGGCGTTCGTCTCGACGCATACCGCAGCTGCCGCGGCCGCATTGACGTGGGTCGCGATCGAGTGGGTGCACCGGAAGACGCCAACGGTGCTTGGGATCGCAAGCGGGGCCGTGGCCGGCCTAGCCACCGTCACCCCCGGCGCGGGCTTCGTCAGCCCGTTTTCGGCCCTGATCATTGGCATCCTCGCCGGCGGCTTGTCGTATGCCGCGATTATCTACAAGGGGAAATGGGGGTACGACGACTCGCTGGACGTCGTCGGCATCCATGGCGTCGGCGGCATACTGGGGGTCTTGGCGACCGGCCTCTTGGCTTCAAAGACCATCAATGCCGCAGGGGCCGATGGATTGCTTTATGGCAATCTCGCCTTCTTCGGAGCGCAAGTCTTGACCATCGTGGTGGTCGCACTCTTCTCCGCCGCCGCCACGTTCGTCATCCTCAAGCTCGTCGAACGGCTGGTCGGCCTCCGCGTCTCGCCGGAGGAGGAACGGATGGGGTTGGACTTGTCCCAACACAACGAGCGCGCTTATTCGTGACGTTGAAAACGGCCCCCAGCCGCGTTCTCGGCTCGAATACATCCTCAACGTACCCCAGAGGGTACGCCTGCGGTGTTTTCTTCGCCTGCGGCCTTGCTGGATGACCGTTTTGAACGTCCGCTAAGGCTTTTCTACTTCACTTCAGACAAGTCTTTGTCTCTTTATCCATCTCCCTCCCTTCGTTGCTTTCGTTCGGGTCCTTCCCCTACAATCACACGGTTATTCGGCGATTGCGCGATTAGCATAGGCACAGATCATGATCAAAGAGGCGATTGCCAAGCTGGCGGAGCGGGTCCATCTCACCGAGAAGGAGGCCGAGGAGGTCTTGCTCGAGATCATGGACGGCGCGGCGACTCCGGCGCAGATTGCCGCCTATCTGATGGGTCTCCGGATGAAGGGGGAGACGGTGGAGGAGATCGCGGGATCCGTCCGCGCCATGCGATCTCGTGCCACCCGGATTCGGGTGGCCGATCCACTCGTCTTGGATACCTGCGGCACCGGCGGAGATCGGTCCCACACCTTTAATGTTTCGACCACGGTCGCCTTTGTCGTCGCCGGCGCCGGCCTCACGGTGGCCAAGCACGGGAACCGGTCGGTGTCCTCCCGTTGTGGCAGTGCGGACGTACTCACGGCGCTGGGCGTGAAGATCGACCTGGGAGCCGACCGGGTCGCCGACTGCGTGAACGAAGTCGGCATCGGGTTTCTGTTTGCTCCGCTGTTCCATGGTGCGATGAAGCATTGCGCGGCGCCGCGGCATGAGATTGGGATTCGGACCTTACTGAACGTACTCGGCCCTCTCACTAACCCGGCCGGGGCGACGATGCAGGTGATCGGCGTCTACGACTATCAGTTGACCGAGTTGATGGCCAAGGTGCTCATGCATCTGGGCACGCAGCATTGCTTCCTGGTTCACGGGATGGATGGGCTGGATGAGGTGACCTTGACCGAGCGGACGCGTGTGTCTGAAGGCAAGGCCGGTGTGGTTTCGAGCTACTTCATCGATCCAGAGGATTTTGGGCTGGCTCGGGTGCGGTTGAAGGATTTGGTCGGCGGAGATGTCGAGGAAAACGCCCAGATCGTCCGGGAGATCTTGCATGGGCGGCGGGGACCGAAGCGCGAGATCGTCTGTTTGAACACGGCGCTGGCCCTCGTCGCCGGACGGAAGGCCAAGACGATGCAAGAAGGGTTTGACCTCGCCGGGCGCGTGATCGACAGCGGGGCGGCCTTCGAAAAGTTGGAGCAGCTGGTGGCGTTTACGAATAAATGAAGAGGAGGGGCGGCTGGTCTGATCCCGTGCTCGCAGACCGCGCACTCAAGAAAGTGCTCGGCCGATGCGCGCAGTATGGATCAGACCAACCGCCCCTCCTTGTTTCTATTGAGGAAGCCAATCAGCCGGTGGGGATGGGAGGGGTTGAGAAGGAATGATCCTCGATCGCATCCTTGAGCACAAGAAAGCGGAGATTCGGCATAAGCAGAGCCGCGGCTATCTGGCCGAGTTGAAGGCGAAGATCGCCGATCGAATGCCGCCGCTTGGGTTTACGGTGGCGTTGGAAGCGACGCGGACGGCGACGAGCCCGGCGCTGATCGCGGAGGTGAAAAAGGCATCGCCGAGTCTCGGCTTGCTCAAGGAGGAATTCAAGGATCGCTTCGAGCCGGTCGCCATCGCCGAGCAGTATCGCGAGCACGGGGCCGCCTGCGTGTCGGTGCTGACCGACGAGATGTTCTTTCAGGGCAGCCTGACCTACCTGCAAGCGGTGAAAGAGAAGGTGGGCCTGCCTGCGCTCAACAAAGAGTTCATGGTCCACGACATTCAGTTCTACGAGGCGCGAGCCTTTGGCGCCGACGCGGTGCTCCTGATCGTGGCCGCGTTGGAGCGCCGGCAGATGATCGATTTTTATGCGCTGGCGCGGGAGCTTGGGCTCGACGTGCTGCTGGAGACGCACCACGAACGCGAGCTCGATACGGTGCTAGAATGGCTGCCGAACGCACGGTTGATCGGCATCAACAACCGCGACCTGAAGACCTTCTCAACGGATCTCAACGTGACGCTTCGCCTCGCCAAGCGAATGCCCAGGGACAAGGTCATCGTCAGCGAGAGCGGCATCCACACCCGTGACGATGTGAAGCGCCTACTCGAAGCCGGGGTGCAGGCCATGCTCGTCGGTGAGTCACTGATCCGGGCGGAGAAGATCGGGGAGAAGATTCGAGAGTTGCTGGGATCAGAAGGAAAACGGCCTGAATGAGCGCTGGCATTTATGTGATAAAGGATGACGGTCAGCTTGTCGAGATGAAGGAAAAGGTTTATGACTCAGAAGATCTGTTACAGAAGCTGATCGCTGATTATCCGAACCTCTTAGCGGGAGATCAAATTGATGGTGCTGAGCCTCGACGTTGGTTATTGGTTACCCGTGAGGCTCCAGTGCCGGATAGAGAAAATGGCTCAGCTCGTTGGTCCGTTGATCATCTGTTCCTCGATCAGGATGGAATTCCCACGTTTGTTGAAGTGAAGCGAAGCAGTGATACCAGGATAAGGCGAGAAGTGGTTGGCCAGATGCACGATTATGCTGCGAATGCTGTTGTCTACTGGCCAATGGAATCTATCCGCTCAATGTTTGAGCGTCAATGTCAATTGAACAATGACAGCTCAGAGGCACTCGTCCGCATTCTTCAGCCTGAAGGAGATGGCGATACATTTTGGCAGAAGGTGAAGGTAAATTTGCAGGGAGGCAGGGTTCGACTTGTATTCGTTGCCGATGAAATCCCGCAAGAGCTGCAAAGGATTGTGGAGTTCTTGAATGAGCAGATGGATCCTGCCGAGGTGATTGCCATCGAAATGAAGCAGTATATGGGCGAGGGGCTCAAGACGCTTGTTCCTCGGATTATCGGGCAAACTGCTCAGGCACAACAGAAAAAGGGTGTTGCGCGTGAGGAAAGACAATGGAGTGAGGAGTCATTCTTCGTTGAGTTGGAAGCTCGGCGCGGAAAAGATCAAGCGGCGGCCGCCCGCAAGATTCTTGATTGGGCGAAGAGTAAGGCGACGAGAATTTATTGGGGGCGGGGAAGCCAAAGCGGGTCATTTGTTCCGATTCTCAGCTACAACGGTCAAGATCATTCGCTTTTGGCAGTCTATACATATGGCACTGTCGAAATTTATTTTCAGTACTATCGGACTATGCCGCCGTTTGACTCGGAAGCGAAGCGAAAGGAGTTGCTAGCGCGTCTCAATGATATCGACGATATCTCAATCCCAATGGACGGGATAGCGCGGCGTCCCGGCATCCAATTGTCTCAACTGACAAACCATTCAGCGCTTGAGAGATTTCTCGGTGTGTTGGAGTGGATCGTTGAACAAGTTACAGCGAAGCACGAATAAGGCGGCATTCTCAGCCTTTGCTGTGATTTATGTCGTCGCTTTCATCTGTTGTTCTCAAAGTGCTGCGCAAGTTATCAGCGATGAAGCGGAGCTCGAGCGCTTACAGAACCGGGCGGAAGAGGCGATCGCAAACGGTGATGCGGACGGCGCCGCGATGAATATCGGGAAAGCGGCGCTGATGGCTGGTCAGCTCGCGGCCAAACACAAAGACGCCGGGCGAAGCCAATGGTACCGGGGCGTGGAACATTTGTTCCGTGCGCAAGAGCAGGCGTATCGTGCGCAAGCGCTGTTCGTCAGGGCCGGCGGTCAGCCGCCGGCCTCGTCCGGTGTCTGCGGCTCGATGAGCCTGGCCAAGCAGCATCTTGCCAAGGCTGCCACGATGTTGGTCGATGCCGATCCGGGCGAAGGCCGACTTCAGAGCTTGAATCTGCACGCGATCGCGACCGAATGGGTCAAGACGCTGGACGATCTGAACGGCGATTTTCAGTGCTCCTAGTGTCCTGTCTCTGAAGTGCGCTGACAAAATCGAGCCACGCTGGCCAG
>NZ_CEFZSK010000005.1:0-102675 GCF_979581665.1 Nitrospira sp. Vd2
TCCTGGCCAGCGTGGCTCGATTTTGTCAGCGCACTTCAGAGACAGGACACTAGATACCCGCGGAGTACGAGGTCGTTGACTTGCGGCTTCGAGAAGTCCGATGCGCGTCTCGCCGAGAGCCCCATGCTGAGAATCTCCTGGACCAACTGCTTGGCAATCTGAGAGCCCAGCTCACGGCCCACGGCGATCTGTTCAGGAGTTTGAGAGGTGGAATGATCGACGGCCGCCGCTGAGATGGGTGCGTCGGAAGGAACGTCCTCCGGCGTCGCGGCGAAGTCATAGACCCAGATGTCGGCGGGTCGCGGAATCTTTCCCCCCTGATATTCTTGACGGCCGGTTATTTGAGTCGAGGCACACCCGGCAGCGAGCACGAGAGCCAATAGCGCAATGAAGAGCCGCGAGAAGGAACGCATAGCACACCTCCGTGTATCACTGATCCGCCGTTGAGGAGCAGCGAGTCTCCTGTCTTCCGTTTTCTCCGGTTTCACCCGGCTATGGGAACCGATCGGCTCGGGGAGGTATTCGGAGGGATGTCAACCTCTTTAGGCTGTCTTCCCTTTCTTGTCGTTCACTCCGGTGTAGCGGTCAGGGTAGGAACTAATGGGCGCTCCAGGAACTGTCAGAATTGACAGCGCACCTGCGTTGAAAGCTGCAATTGCTCGTTATCAGATGTGCGAGAGGAAAAAGGCGCTCTCAATCGCCTTGCCGTCGGAGCGAGTACAAGGCCATTGATAAATGGTGAGCCGCCTGGGACTCGAACCCAGGGCCCTCGCTTACAACGAGTTACAAGGATCTGTCCTATATAGGACAACCGGCTTTGAGCACCGGGAACCGTAGTGATGACAAGCGCGTCGCCTCGTTTCCCTGCAGAAATGGAGGCTCGAAAGATGACCGTTAAAGAGCGCGTTCGAACGCACCGTGCGCGACTGCAAGAAAAAAGCTGCTGCCGCCTGTGGGCAGAACCGTCCTGGACGATCTCAAGTTCGTCGCCACCATCGCGGTCTTTTCCTTCGACACGTGCTGCACGAGGCGCGCGGCAGTCTGTTACCAGATACGAAGGTGTGCTGAGCGTGATGAAGCGGTGTTCCGCCGCCCGTTCGCGGTAACCGGTGGCCATGATGCTGTCGTCTGAGGACAGGCCGAAACAGGAACGACGGAGAACGGCTTCGTCATCAGCGTGGAAGCCGGGGGCAGAGTGGCAACCCTCGTGGCCGCCCGACGGTTGCCGCGGAGATCCGGGACCTGGCTCGCAATCATGCCCGGGAGGCGATTGAGCGGCTCGTCGCGTTGGTGCAGTCGGACAACCCGCAAGTCGCCCTTCGTGCTGCGGAGGCGCTGTTGGACCGGGGTTACGGACGGCCGATGCAAGCCATACAGGTAAACGGCAACGATAAGAGGCCGATTCAGTCGATAGAAGTAGTTTTGTGGAGCCGCCCAAGGTCGTTAAGCAGCGGCGCGCGCAGCGTCAGCGTAGAGATTCCGAAACGCGCCTCACGGATGACGACAATCGGCCACCCGATTGAGACTCACGAGCAAGTACGAGCGAATGTTCACAATTGGGCCGTTGGTTCGACGATTCCACAAGGGGCTCCGCATCCGGTCACCGTGAATTTGTGTATCTTAACCGCACCGTGTCTGTGTGCCGTTTGACGGGGGCAACTCCAAGTTGCGGTTGCCGCTGGAAGAAGAGCGCCTGTCACTCCTGACAGTATCCTCCGGTCCTGCCCGGAGAGACGATACGCGAAGGTATTCGGTAGATACGAAGGGCTCAAGAGCAGGAGGTATGGGCGGCCTTGCTGTCGTGAAGCGCGAAGCCCGGCGCACCGCCGGTGTGGCTCTCTATTTGTTCGTTTGTTTTAGTATCCTTGGACCCTGAATAAACTGTTTCTGGCGACCTACCAGATCGAGGTCTCTGCGCTGGTACCGGCAGTCATCGGTACGCTTGCTCTCGCAAAGGTCGTTGTTGTTCTTGACATGACAGCCGTCGCCGCCCGTCTGGACAACAGACGTCCAATCTGGGTGGCCGCGCTGTACAAGACCGTGTTCTATTGTGCCGTCAGTGTCCCTATACTGCTCGCGGAGAGAGTCGGGCATTTCTATCAGGAAGCCGGGGCGCTCGACAAAGCCGTCGTAGAGGCATGGAAGCATGCCGATCGAAACCGGGTGCTCGCCAAAGTAATCATTGTGGCCCTAGTGTTTGGGTGCTACCACCTCTACAAAGGAATCGACCAGCGTCTTGGACAAGGCAAGCTGTGGCGCATGATGATCAGTGAGCCGCAGGCGAAGCCGGCCACCGGGAAGGCCGACGGTTCATCGCCGAAGGTCGAAAGCGTGAAGGACTACCGCTAGCCCTGCTTTCGTTTTCTTAAACCGACGCGCACCTCGCAAGCCCACTCAGATAGAACGCGTTACTTCATCTTGGCTCGCCCACTTCCATCGGGGCTATCAGCTGTGTGGCCTCGACGGCGCTTCCGTTGCTGGTAGACGGCGTGACCAGTCTTTCGTTCGTGCTCGCCGGCGCGGTCCTCATGCTCGAAATGCCATTCTGCACCACACTCTTCACAGACGAAAACCCAAGTACTGTAGGCGCTTGTGGTCATACATCACCCTCTTCGGCTCCCAGGCAAGGCCTTCAGCGTCTGCAACGGGATGCGGGTTTAGGTGACCAGACGGCGTGCCACTCATGCGTGAGGTTGCGCCGGCATTGGATAAAGGTTCTATGGTTAATCGAGAGTGAAGACGTAATGAAGCAGTAAAGATTGTCCTTGTTATGCTTACGGACTTGCGGATTGGCAGCACCACGGGAATCGGCACGCGCAGCACCGCGTAATCGACGAGGAAATCCATGGGTACACTCCTCATCTCCAAGTGCGGTCGGCGAGCAGAAAGGTTACAAAGGTGAGGCGTCTTGGTTACAGTCCATCCGGCACAGCGGACTGCGGCAGAAGCTCTAGCTGTCTAGCGGGTGAAGATTGCGGACAAGATGTGGTGTCCATAGAATACATGGCATCGACCATGTCTTTCAGACCCGGTGCATGTGCCTCCCATTCGTCGTGTCCAAAATAAAAAAGCCGCGTCCGGTGTGCGGCGACGAGGCATCGATTGATGGGCGGGTCGTCACTCAACCTCAACGACTCGCATGGCACAACGACTCCACCAAATCCGCAACGAATAATGATGACACGGGTGCGATCCGCCATTGCTTTCTCCCTGGCTTCAACAGGGAATTTTCTGCACGCCGCCCATTTCCCACTACCGCATATAACCGAAATCCTCTGTGCCCCGGAGCTGTGAAAAATTGACAGATCACGCGGCAGACCCATTCCTGGCAGAACCGAACGACAAGCAACTGGCGTTGGCCGTTGGTATCAGAACAGCCTTCCGTCCGGAAACTGTCTGGTTGTGGACCACCGGCTGTTTAAAAATTCACCAAGGCACGTCAATGGCGCGCTCGGGACCGCGGGTTCCGGAGCAGGAATGGGCCTGCTGAAGCGGCGCCGGCGATTTCCGAGGAGCAGCTGCTATTTGTGACAGTAGTCAACGCGAAGGGGTGGAACGATGATTGTGGAGGCGCAGAGAAGAACATCAAGGCGTTTATCTGCCGATAGTAACCCATAATTTGAATTCTTTTTGAGATAACAGTTATGTGACTGACTCAGCGACCTGGCCTCTCGACAGAGGGCTTTGGTGAAAGGAGGCAACCATGTGCGTGGATCGGTGGAAGGTACCAAGAGAACGTCAAACCCAAGCGGTCACTGCTAGATCCCAGATGCTAGTTTTGTTTGTCCTGGCGATTGTCATACTGGTCGGCTGTGCACAAACGCGACATGTGACAAGAGAACGAGATATCGACAAATCGGGATTTTTGGGATCAGAGCTGTACGAAAAGCTGGCGCCGGGTGATGAGAAGCAACTCGAACCGGCCTTTCGGTGGCGCGATGACACCGTCAATTATGGACAGTACAGCAAAGTGATGCTCGACCCTGTCCTTCTCTATCGTCAGCCTCACCATGTCGGAGGCGGCAACACAAACGAAAATGCGCAGGCGTTGATTGATTACTTTCACGCGAAGCTCAATGACGCGCTCTCTAAATATGTGACCATCGTCGACAAGCCCGGCCCTGACACCGCACGCCTTCAATTGGCATTGGTTGATTATGAGGCGACGTGGGTCGGCTTGGACATGGTCTCCACCCTCTATCCTGCTGCCAGGGTGCTCGCGGAAGCCAAAGCTCTTGCGGTCGAGAAACCATCATTCGTCGGCGCAGTGCAGGCCGAGTTTAAGCTTTCGGACTCGGAAAGTGGCCAGGTGATGATTGCCGGGATTGATCGCCGAGTCGGGGGGAAAACGCTGAGCAAAGGGGTCTCACGATGGTCCGATGTCCATAACGCGATGGACTATTGGGCGCTCCAAACGGCATATCGAGTCTGTAAACTCACGGCAAAACCCGATTGCATCAAACCTACCTACGGGATGATGGGGACGCTGAAGACAGAGACTGAGAAGTGATGGGGGTACGCCGAAATTCCTTCAGGCAGGTCGAGAGCGTGACCTGCTTTTCGAAAGTTTTACACTTCAGTGGCACGAGTCACAGGGGTGTCTCGTGCGCCACTGATATCTCGAGGCGGAACCCCGTGACCAACTGAATCTGGACGAAAAGGAGATAGCCGCCTTTCGGAGCCTTAACTCCGCCCGGAAGCACGGCGCCGTCGCAGTTAAGGAGGTAGAGGCGCTGATACGCGAGCAGTTGGTGGAACGCTACCGAGCCTATCATACCACGGGCCTGGCCGGCATCGCCCCCTACGAACGAAACAGTGGAGGTCAAATTCTCGGCAGCGATGAGCTGTTCCTCTCCTCGAAGGCATCTACAAGGCGTACGGCGGCGAGCAGGTTCGGGCGGGCAGCATCATTGTCAGCGCGGCACACAGTTCCATCCGGGGTTCAACGTCGGACAGGGCCGCGACTATACGGCTCCTTGCGAAGTATCTCCCACATGCCTATGAACTGCTGCTGAATTACCCGATGACCAAGATAGAAGAGGCCGAGAGCTTCGAGGAACAGTTTTTCTGGCTAAATTTTGAAGTCTCCGGGCGGCCGACGTACGTGTTGTCTCACCGCCTGCTCTTCCGGGTGGGCGAAGCGTCTCTCATCGCTGATCGGCACTACTATGCTAGCCATGATTACAACACCTGCAGCAAGGAGCCGCAGCGATCCCAACGAAGGAGGGCATGGTCGTCACTTAGTCAGTCGGCTCTGGACTGATCAGATTACGGGATTTGGATCTGCGGCGAAGCGGAGCATTGCTCGCGCTATGATGATGCCTCGCCTTAAAGAGCAGCTGCTTGCCCTTCGAGCGAAAGCTGAAAAGCGGTAGCGATGCCAAGAAGGCGACCCCGTCCGGATCACAACGGAACCCGGATGGAGCAATGTGCGAAGCTTCAAGAAAGTATGAGGCCTCCGTGTGCAGGCGGGCGAAAGTCATCGATCTGCACTTCCATGATCTCCGCCATACGTTCAGCACCCACCTGCAACGGCTGGGAGCCGATTATGAGCGTCGTCAGGCATTGCCTGGCATCGGATGCCGGGCATGACGGTGACGGCGAGTATTCGCACGGAGGTCCCGCTTGGGATACCAAGCTCCGGGAAGCCGTCACATTGCTGGAAGCCGGCTACCAGTTGTCCTGTGGCCTGTCCTATGGAGAGAAAGCGGCAGTGGTTGGTGCAGCAGAAGGTGTTGGTAATTGGTGAGCCGCCTGGGACTCGAACCCAGGGCCCCCTCGCCTTAAAAGGGTAGGCGAGAAAAAGTTCGCCTAATATTACTCTGCAATGGCTAATGAAAGAGTCTCACCGGAAAAAGGCGTCAAAGTTTGTCACACTGAATTTCAGACATTTTCGTCTTTTTACACTTTCAAAAGGCGCTGGCGCCTTTTTGTAAAAACTTACTCATGCGGAATAGATAAAGCGAGAATGTGATTCAACCATTGTCGAATGACGCACTCATTCCGACGATTCGGATAGCCTTGAACGGTCAAATCCTATATTTGCCGAAGCGGGAGGCGAATTTAAGTTCGTCATTGCTGTGCAATATCAGCTCGAGGCTCTCCTTTGTCGTTTCCATGTTGCGGCTCAATCATTAGGGCGCGTATGGCTTTCCACAGTTCCATCGCCCCCAACGGCGAGAGCGCCAGGCCGACAACGAGGAACCAATCGGCCGGCGAAAGCGAGACGACGTTAAAGATCGGCTGCATCCACGGCGTCCAGACCACGAGAACCTGGAGCACGGCCGACCCCATGATCGCTGCGAGTAGCGGCAGATTCGTGTGGAGACCCAGCACAAAGATCGACACCGTGTTGCTGCGGCAGTTCAAGGCGTGCACGAGATGCGCCATCATCAGTACGCTAAAGGCCAGTGTCCTTGCATATCCTAGCGTTTCGCCCCGGCCCCACAGCGCAACGGTGAAGACACCCAACACGAGCACGGCCAGAAAGAGCCCTTGCACGAGCATCAGCCCCAGCCGTTCCCCATTCAGAATTTTGTCGGCGGCACGGCGGGGCGCCTCGTGCATGATGCCCGGCGACACGGGATCGATCGCCAGCGCAAGAGCCGGCAAACTGTCGGTGACCAAGTTGATCCAGAGGATCTGAACGGGAAGAAGCGGCAGCGGAAGACCCAGCACGGCGGCGAGCAGCATGACGAGCACTTCACCGATATTGCCCGATACGAGGTATTGAATGGTCTTCAGGATGTTGCTGTAGATACCTCGCCCCGTTTCCACCGCCTTCGCAATCGAAGCGAAATTATCGTCAGTGACGACCATATCGGACGCTTCTTTCGTCACATCCGTCCCGGCCAATCCCATGGCGACTCCGATGTCGGCTTCCTTGACGGCCGGCGCATCGTTCACCCCGTCGCCCGTCATCGCGACAACCGCGCCTCGCGCTTTCCAGGCTTTCACGACACGCAGCTTGTCGGCGGCCGAGACCCGAGCATAGACGGCGATCCGTTCCACTCGTTCGGCCAGCTCGGCATCGCTCAGCCGATCTAATTCGAGGCCGGCGATGGCGTCATAGCCGTTCAGGATACCGAGCTCACGCGCAATTGCGATTCCGGTCTCCTTGTGATCGCCGGTGATCATGATGGTCCGAATGCCCGCTCCCCGGCAGGCCCGGACCGCCTCAACCGCTTCGGGGCGGAGCGGGTCTTTCATCGCGACCAGCCCTAGCAAGGTCAGCTCTCGCTCGACGTCGTTGCCCGCATCCGTGTCCGGCACAGCGGTCAGCACTCGACGGGCGACGGCGATGACCCGCAGGGATTCACGCGCGAAGGCTGCACCAACGGCCAAGAAGCGTTCCCGCTCGGCAGTCTCAAGCGGCACCACCGCCCGGTTCTCGGTAAGATAGGACGACGCCCGAGCCAGCACGACTTCCGGCGCCCCCTTGACGTAGGCGATGGCCCCATCCGGCGTTCGGCGAACCATCGTCATCAGCTTCCGTCCGGGATTGAATGGAATCTCTCGGAGCAACGGCTGTTGGGTCGCGACCGCCTTCTTCCACACACCGTGCTTGGCTGCGACAACGAGTAGGGCCGCTTCCGTCGGATCTCCAACGATCCGCCAACGTCCGTCTTCCTGTGACAGCTCGGCGTTGTTACAGAGGACGGCGGCGGAGAGGAGATCGACGAGCGCCTGGCTTCGATGAGCCGGGAGGCCGCCCACTCGAATCTCGCCGTGGGGTGCATACCCTTCCCCCGTCACGTTCATGCGAGAGGCTCCGAGGTAGAGCGCGGTCACGGTCATCTCGTTCTTCGTCAGCGTCCCGGTCTTGTCGGTACAGATAACCGTCGCGGTCCCGAGCGCCTCGATGGCGGCGAGGCGCCGGATCAACGCATGCTGCTTGACCATTCGCACGACTCCAAGCGCGAGTGTCATTGTCACGATCGCCGGCAGCCCCTCGGGAATGGCCGCCACGGCGAGGCTGACCGCGGTGAGCAGCATTATGAGCCATGGTTCGCCCTGAACGAGCCCCGCTCCGAAGACCGTGGCGCCGGCGATCAGCGACAGAGACAGCAAGCGTCGGCCGAGATGTTCCATCTTGCGTTCGAGGCTGGTCCGCTCGTCCCCCTTGGTCTGCATGAGGGCGGCAATCCGGCCCAGCTCGGTTCGAAGTCCCGTCGCCACGACAAGCGCCCGCCCCTTCCCGCCGACCAGGCTCGTCCCGAAAAACAGCATGTTGCGGCGATCCGCCAGCGGCAGACTCGACGCACCGAGGAACCGAGCGTTCTTGTCCACGGGCATCGACTCTCCCGTTAAGGCCGATTCCTGCACGCGCAACGTCGCGGCCGAGAGTAGGCGAGCATCGACCGGCACGTGATCTCCGGCTTCGACTTCGATCACATCCCCCGGGACGAGATCGCGGGCCGGGATGGAGTGCAGCACACCCTCACGAACGACTCGTGCCGTCGCGATGGACAACCGCTTCAGCGCCGCGAGCGCGCGCTCGGCCTTGTACTCCTGAACGAACCCCAGCACGCCGTTGAGCAGGACGATGGCAAGAATCGCGACGGCATCGATCCACTCCTGCAACAGGCCGGAGAGGATCGCAGCGCCGATGAGAACCCAGATGATCAGGCTGGAGAATTGGGACAGGAGCAAGCGCCACGGAGAGACCGGAGGCTCTGCGGGCAACTCATTTGGACCGACGGTGGCCTGACGGCGTAGTGCCTCGGCGCCGGAGAGCCCGAAAGTCCCATCCGACTGCAGTTGGTCCAGCAGCGCTTCGAAAGACAAGGCGTGCCAGACCGCGCGGCTCTCGAGTGTTTCACGATCGATCATGCCTCCCCCCGGCCCGGTCGATGACCGATATCGCGAAAAGACATCTCGCCATCATCAGCACTGCCGGATTCGAGAAGGAAGCCAACTTCGGCAACGTTTCGGTCGTTTCTTGGTTGGTCGAATCAGCCAAGTCGCAATTTGGTCATCCCAACTTCGACTGTCATCGCAACCCGACCACAATGGAGATGGGGTCATCGAACAACGAGGACCGAGCAGGGGCTATGATGGAGGAGTTTCGTCGAGACGCTTCCCAACAAGAACCGGGCGACCGCGCCCAGGCCCTTTGCGCCGGCCACAATCATATCGGCCTGGTTTCGTTCGGCAATCTTGATCAGCTCGTCGGGGGCATGTCCGAGTTTCAGTGATTCCGTCACCTCATAGCCCGCCTTCGCCAGTCGTTCGGCATCGCGATCGACGAGCGCCTGCCCCGCCTCTTTGAGTTCGGGATATTTCAGAAAGGGCATGATATGCCCGACCATCACCTCGGCCCCCTCGGGCCGCATCCCGCCGGTCAGAAAGCGTAAGGCTTTATCGGAGCTTTTCGATCCGTCGGTTGCGAACAACAGTCGGCGCAACGGACGCGCCGGCTGTTTGACGACCAAGACCGAACAGGGAGCATGGAGAATCACCCGCGTGGAAACGCTGCCGAGCATGAAGCGATCCAATGGGTTCAGACCACGACTGCCGAGAACGATCAGGTCGCCACGACGAGCATGCTTCAGAATCGTCGGCGCGACCGGTCCCTTTTCCAGCACGATTCGGCCTTTGAGAGTCGCCGACGCAAGAAACTGCCGGGCCTCGTCGATCACGCGCTTGGCCTTCGCCTGCAGCCGTTCGATCTCGGCCTGAATGTAAGGCTCGTTGCCGGCGACGAGCGGCTGAACTATGAAGGGGGCCCGCACCGAGGCCACATCGACCGCATGAATGGCCATCACGTTGGGCGGCGTGCTGAGGGGCAGCCGCGACACCCACTGCATGGCCCACCGACTATGTTTCGATCCGTCCACTGCAAGGATGATTTTCATCCAGGCTCCCTGTGTCGAATCAAAGATTGATTGCCTCGATCCGCATCGGACGATCCTTCATTCAGCGCTCGGTCTGAGGCACGCGGTCATCGACGGGCTTCAGCCGGGGGAACAGCCGGCGACTGAATCGACACGCACCGCCGAAACTTTGTACTCTGGGCATTTCGAGCTTTCATCCGCACTCGACGACAACAGCGAGTTCACGTCACTCGCAGGAAAGTGAAAGCTCGTGAAGAGCTGCCCCCGTTGCACCCGCTCACTGAGCGTCACCGAAAGGACCGCTTCGCCTCTCGCGCTCGTCAGCCTCACCCGCTCCCCGTCACCAATGCTCAACGCCGCCGCATCGGCAGGATGCATCTCGAGGACGTCTGCGGTGACGAGCTTGATGATGTCGGTCCGCCTCGTCTGGGCGCCGCAGTTGTAGTGGTGCAGGATGCGACCGGTCACGAGAAGAAAGGGATAAGTATCGCTCGTTGATTCGCCGGGGGGAAGGTACTCGACGGGGACAAAGCGCGCGGCGCCGCGCGGGAACCGGTCGCCGTGCATGAGTGCGGTACCCGGATGATCGGCGGTCGGGATAGGCCACTGCAGACTCCCTTCCTCCTCCAGCCTTGCATACGAGACGCCGGCGAGCGCGGGTGTCAGTCGCGCGATTTCATCCATGATCTCGGAGGGGTGACGATACTCCATCCGATAGCCCATCCGGTTCGACACCTCGCAGACGACCCGCCAGTCCGCCAACACGGCCTCGGGCGGCTCCACGGCTTTGCGAACGCGCTGCACGCGGCGTTCGAGATTCGTAAATGTTCCGTCCTTTTCAAGGAACGAGGCGCCGGGGATCACCAGATGCGCAAGCTTCGCCGTCTCGCTCATGAACAAATCCTGAACGACGAGGAACTCCAGCCGGCGCAAGGCCTCCCGCACCTTCTTCGAATTGGGATCGGTCTGCGCGACGTCGTAGCCGATGATCCACAGTCCTTTCAGCCGTCCGTCCAGCGCCGCGTCCCACATGTCGGGGATCTTCATGCCGCGCGCGGTCGGCAACGGCTGTCCGGTGATCGCCGCATGCTTCGCTTGCAACTCCGGATCATCGAAGGGCTGATACCCGGCAAAGTAGGTCGGAAGGCAGCCGACGTCGGATGCCCCTTGCACGTTGTTCTGCCCGCGGAGCGGATTGATCCCGGTACCCGGCCTGCCGACATTGCCTGTCGCCAAGGCCAAATTGCAGAGCGCGATGACCCCGTGACTGCCCCATCGGTGCTCCGTCACGCCGAGGCCGTGGACACAGAGTGAAGCGCCGCTTGTCGCGTAGGCTCGGGCGGCCTCGCGGACGGCGGATGCCGCCACGCCGGTGATCGCTTCGGTCGCTTCCGGACTGCAGTCTCGAATGGATTCCATCCACTCTTCCAGCCCGGCGGTACGCGACTCCACAAACGCGTGGTCGAGGCATCCCTCCTGCGCGATGACGTGGCCCATTGCATTCAGCAAGGCGACGTTGGTCCCCGGCTTGAGCTGAAGATGCACGTCGGCCAGCCGGGCGACTTCCGTCCGGCGAGGATCGATCACGATCAGCCGCGTCCCGCGCCGGACCGCCTGCTTGATCCGCGCTCCGACGACGGGATGCGACTCGGTGGGATTCGCCCCCACCACGAGAATCAATTTTGCAGCATCGAGGTCTGTAATCGAGTTGGTGGCGGCCGACGCGCCGAGCGTCTCCATCATCCCCGTCACGGTCGCGCTGTGGCAGACACGGGCGCAATTATCGATGTGATTCGTCCCGAGGACACAGCGCACGAACTTGCCGAACAGATAATTCTCCTCATTGGTTCCGCGGCTGGAGGAGATCACGGCAAGCGCGTCCGGGCCATAACACGCCTTAATGCGCCCGAACTCCTCCGCAATCCGATCCAGCGCTGCCGGCCATCCGATCACTTCACAGCGGTCGCCGCGGCAAAGGACGGGCCGACGAAGCCGGTCTGGAGCATTGATATAGGTCCAGCCGTAACGGCCTTTCATGCAGGCATGGCCGTGATTGGCAGGGCCGTCGGCCGGCGTCATGCTTACCACGTGCCCATCCCGGACACCGGCTTCGAAGGCACAGCCGACACCGCAATAGGCGCAGATCGTCCGGACCGCATGCCTCGAAGGCCCGAACGCGAGCCGCGAGCGGTCCTGTAAGGCGCCGGTTGGACATTCGGCCACGCAGGCGCCGCAAGACACGCAATTCGATCTCATGAATCCGCTGCCGTCACCCGCCACCGGCCGTGTGTCGAATCCGCGCCCGATCATGGTCAGCGCACACGTCCCTTGAATCTCCTCGCAGGTCCGCACACAGCGCGCGCATGAGACGCACCGCGCATTGTCGAAGCTAAAAAAGGGATTGGAGTCGTCTCGGTATGCCGTACGGCGCGTCTTTCCGCCAAAGCGATTGGGCGATGCTCCAAACGTGCGGGCCCATGTCCGCAACGGCTCCGGCGGTTCGGCACCGTCAGGTTGCTCGGACAGATAAAGTTCGAGGACGCCGCGGCGCAATCGGGTGATTTGCGCGCTGTCCGTATGGATCACCATGCCGTCGCGGACTGGTGTGGTGCAGGAAGCCGGCGTGCCTCCCTGTCCTTCAATCTCACAGAGGCAGAGACGGCAGGCGCCGTACGGCGCCGTGTGATTCGACGCACACAGCGCCGGGATGGCAATGCCGGCCTTGTGGGCGGCGGTCAAGACGGTATCGTCTGGATTCGCCGTCACCAGACGACCGTCGATCGTGATGTGGACGTTCGTGGCCATCCTCCTCAACGTGCAAATGGAAATTGCCGCTCACAGAATTCGTGTCCGAAATGCTCGATGGCGGTCAGCACCGGATAGGGCGCCCGGCCGCCGAGCGCACAGAGGCTTGCCGCCTTCATCGTCTCGCCGAGATCGGCCAACAACTCCAGGTCCCCGACGCGCCCGTGTCCTTGCTCCAAACGCTCGAGAATTTCCTTGGCACGGACTGCTCCGATCCGGCAAGGCGTGCATTTCCCGCACGACTCATCGGCCGTGAACGTCATGAAATGGTGCGCCAACTCTACCATGTCGGTCTCCTCGTCAAAGACAACGATGCCGCCGTGTCCAAGAATCGCGCCCGCTTTCGCAAACTCGTCGTAGCAGATAGGGATGTCGAGCTTCGACGCCGGGAACAGACTCCCCAATGGCCCACCCACCTGCACGGCTTTGAACCGCGCGCCCTCGGCCATGCCGCCGGCAAACCGATCGAAGACCTCACTGAGCGTGAGCCCAAAGGGCACTTCCACGAGACCCGGTTGTCGCACGCGCCCGCCGAGCTGAAGTGGGATGGTCCCCTTCGAGCCTTCCGTGCCCATGGATGCGTACCAGTCACCGCCCATTGAGAGGATAGCGGGCACGGTCGCAAAGGTCAGGACGTTACTCACCACAGTCGGGCGGCCGAACAGGCCGGAGACAGCCGGATACGGAGGTTTGATCCGGACGGTCCCCCGTTTGCCTTCCAGAGATTCCAAGAGCGCCGTCTCTTCGCCGCAGACATACGACCCGGCGCCGACATACACTTCGAGATGAAATGACGCGTCGGATCGGCTGAACAGTCCCGCCTCCTCCGCGATCGTGATCGCCCGCCGCAAAGCTTTTTGGGCGGCTGGGTACTCATGCCGGCAGTAGATGTACCCCTGGTCCGCCCCGATGGCCCTCGCACAGATCAGCATGCCTTCGATGAGGCGAAACGGCTCTCCCTCCATGATCATCCGATCGCAATACGTGCCGGCGTCCCCTTCATCCGCGTTCGCGACGACATATTTCCGATCCGCATTCATTTGTCGTGCGATCTGCCACTTGGTCCAGACCGGGAAAGCCGCCCCGCCCCGGCCGCGCAAGCCGGACGCCTTCAATTCGTGAATGATCGCATCGGGTGAAAGCTCCCAAGCCCGGTCCAATCCCTTCAGGCCGCCGTGGAGCAGATAATCGTCCAGCGACAGCGGACGCAGTTCGCCGAAATTCGCATACGTCACGCGCGTCTGATCGCCGAGAAACGAGATGTCGGCCAGACGAAGGCCGCCTTCGCCGTTGAGGATCGTCGGCAGATCTTCCGGCCTCGCACGAGGCCAGGCCCGCCTCCCATCCGGCATGTCCCGTTCGACCATCGGTTCGAGAAAAAAGGCGCCGCGTGAGGAGGTGCGAACGATGTCGACATCGGGCGTCCCGGCCCATGCCTGCGCCAGCTCCTCGATGCCGGCGGCTTGCGCCGACGTATCGTTGGATAGATAGAGGCGGATCATCTGTCTGGTCCGTTTAGTCCGTGAAGTCCGTTAGCTTCGCGTAGCATTAGTTTCTTCCCAACGGAAGAAACGGGCGACACGGCATTCACCGATACTTCTCCAGCAGGCGGCGGACACCGGTAGCTGTCACTCGCCCGTAGACATCCTCATCGATCACGACTGTCGGCGCCACGGCACAATTTCCCACGCAGAACACGCGCTCCAGCGTGAAGCGGCCATCCGAGGTCGTCGCATTGAGCCCGAGTCGCAGTTCCTCTCCGAGTGAGGCCAAGAGCCGTGCGCAATGATTGGCGACGCACGATTCCCCCATGCATAGACGTATGATGTGCCGGCCCGGCGGCCGGGTTCGAAGATCGGGATAAAAACTGCGCACGCCCGTCACCTGCGCCTCCGTCATGCCCAAGCGGCGTGCAATGTCGGGGACAGCTTCTGGAGGGACAGACCCGTGTGCATCTTGAACAGAGAGCAACGCGCCGAGAATAGTCGGCCGACGGCAGACCGGGGTCAAGTTTAGGTTGAGAGAAAAAGCATCCAGCTTTGGGGACTCGTGTTCCATGTGCTCAACCTCATCCTTCCCCCAGCCCGATGTGTGCGCGAAGCGTATTGTAGTCATAGCCGCGCTTGCCGGTTTGGCGCACTCCTACGTCATCGCGTTCGATCTGATCGATAATGGCCGCCACTCGATCACGGAGAGCCGACTGGGCGGCCGCATGGCGGGGTGTCCGGCCCTCGAGCGCGGCCGACGGCCGGTCCGGCCATTCGAGATAGACCGTCTCCAGGAACGACGACACCAGCCGGTGTTCTTCGTCCCGAGAGACGATCACGACCGGCGGTGTCGGCGTCTCCGCTTCCAGATTCACTTCTGGGACATGATGCCGCGGCACCGCCGTCGTCTCACCGCGGAAATGAAGTGCAAATCCGAACACCGAAGCCAATTGATGCTTCAAGCCGTTCAGCCGGTCCTCACTGTCACATTCGAGAAAGAGTTGAAATGGCGTCACCGTGATACGGGAAATGATATCGCCGGCTTTGTTGCGTTGGACCCACTCTTTCGCGTGTTCCAACGGTTCCGAAGACACTCCTATTCCTTCCAGCTCGTTCAAACCGTCAACCACATGGCGACACGCATCGTGCTCGTACAGCGCTATGGCATAGAGGAACGGCTGCCCGTCGGGCGTGCGATACACGATCGACCGCTCGGCGGCCAGCAGGGCGTCCAGCCGCGCTTGAGCGAACATCCAGAGCAGGACATAGCCATAGCGCTTGGTGTACTCTCTCCAGTCCCCAAGATTGAACGACCCCGATTCGGCCTCCATTTCGCGTTGGCACTCTCGACAGGACTCAACAATGCGCCGGGCTATCGACGGAGCCAGGACAATTGCGGTCCCCGGCCAGGTGATGGCCTCGGGCTGAGCGGGGAGCGGAATCAGCCGCGTCAACAGCCCTTGTCCGGCCGTCACCCGCTGCGAAAATCCACCGACCGCCAGCTGAAACGTACGCCCGTCTCCCATCGACCTGAGCGTCAGGCTCCCCTCTCCGCCGTCCTGTGTGATCGTCCGGACCTCCAGCAGATCCATCGCCGAGTGTTTCAACGGATCGAGCCACTGCCGCTCTTCGTCGGGAACATGGACCTCGATCGTGTCTCGAACCTGCTCGATGAGCGAGAGCTGTCCGTCGTCGGGGAAATAATCGGTCGACACATACAACTCTGCCAGGTCCAATTCCTCGGCCAGCGGTGTCAATCCGATCGGCTGGGCATTCTCCATATAAGGCTGAAGCGCTCGACCCAAGGCGATCTCGCGTTGACGGCGGAATGCCGGGCGCAGCGCAAGAGCCTTGAGCCGACCGATCAGCGCGCGAAGCGACCGATCGTGGAAACCGGATTGGAGTACCGGAGCGGCTTGCTCGGGCTTCATGGATTTCCTCCATGACGGCCACCTCGGCTTCGGGCCGATCGTCGAGCGCAACGCCCTCTCTGCTTCTTCTCCTCGTGCCTGCTCACGATCACCTGTGCCCTGGGGCCTCCTTATCGGCAAGCTCACTTCGATCCGCGGAGAGTCGGATGATTCGCCGATAGCCGGGGGCAAACTTCGGGCTCTTGACGGTGAGGACGGGACACCGCGCACGGCGCAACACCGCCTCGGCGACACTGCCCCTCATTGCGTGCGACACACCGCGCCGCCCGTGCGTTCCCATGACGATCAGGTCGTACATTGATGTCCCGACGAGATCGAGAATCGAATCGGCCGGCATCCCGCCCTTCACCAGATAGTCCACGCCAAGTCCCTCGGCTTTGATCGCGCTTGCGACCCCATCCAGCTCTGTGAAGATTCGGTCTCGGAGCCGCTCTCGCTCTGTGGGATGAGCAACGGTGAAGTCCAGACCATAGGAGACGGGTTCCAGGACGTGCACGATCGTGAGCGTCGCTCCGAACTTCTTCGCCACCTGCGTTCCGTACTCGAGGGCACCCAACGAGCAGTCGGAAAAGTCGACGGGGATGAGCAGGCGTCGGAGTCGGATGGGATCGAGCACACGGCTTGGCGTCGGGTTCGACGTCCGCACCGTCAAGACAGGACAGGGTGCCGTCGCCACGACACGCTCCGCGGTACTTCCCAGCACGATATGTTCGAGCCCCGTGCGCCCACGGGTGCCGACGACGATGAGATCCGCTTGGCCTTCGCCTGCAATCGTACAGATTCGCGCGCTCGGGATCCCGATCACCTGTTGGCCGGCAACAATCAGCTTCCGCCGCTGCAGCCGTTCGACTGTCGCCGCCAATTCTCGATCCGTCTCGCTCCGAAGCTGCGCCAAGTAGAGCGTGTTCACGGGATACTCTGGGTTCATTCCCGGATACAACTCCAGCACATGGAGGACGTCGATCGTCGCCCCGTACGTCGTTGCAATACAGGCGACATACTCTTCCGCCTGCCTCGCGCATTCAGAAAAGTCTGTCGCAAAGAGCAGCCGAGTAATCACAACCTCCTCCTCAAAAAACCGTGAAGGGCATGAAACCATGGGCAAGGGATCCAGCGAGCGAGACGCCGCGGAGAAGAAGAGCCTGCACCAAGACTGAAGGTCCATGCCTCATCATCATTCCTCCTTCAACCGCATGGCGTGCTCTCGCGCGGCGCTTGGCAGAGGCGTCGGAAGTGGGACCGTCAACACCGGACAGCCGACGGTCCGGACGACCTTTTCGGCGGTACTCCCAAAGAACATCTTCTCCACGCTGCCCGACTGGCCGCTATAGCTGCCCATCACGATCAAGTCGACCTTCTCGGTGCGTGCCATCCGGGCAATTTCAACAAACGGTGTGCCTTCCCGGACCGAGCGCCAGATGGCCACTCCTTTGGCGGCGTCGCTGCGCATCAAGCGCCGCATGTTGAGCCGCGCAGTGTGACGCAGCCGTTTCTTTTGCCTCGCCTCTTCGCTCGGCAGGGCCAGCCCCAGCCGATTGAGGGCCTCCAAACTCTTCGTATCGACGACATGGAGCAACAGGACTTCGGCCTGGAACACCCGAGCGAGTGAGAGCGCCACCCGGAAGGCTTCCTCCGAGCACGGGGAGTAATCGACCGGCACGAGAATCTTCGAGAACAAAAGTTCCGGCATGGCATCTCCCGCAAGACGTCAAGGCTCTGATTGTGGTTCTTGCAACTTCACCTTAGCCTTCAACCTCCGCCTATCTTTTCGTGCCCCATCGACCCGCAGCATTGGTGGAACTGCTCCTCTGGCATCGCTTCCATGCGAGCGATCAACTGTTCGGCTTCCCCCTCCCCGACCATCCGATCGAGCCATGGGTACAGCACGTGTTCCTCCTTTTTGTTGTGCACCAGCAGGGCCTCGACCAATTCCTTTGCCACGTCGTCGATGGGCTGCCCGTGTGCAAGCCGATCATGAATCCGTTCGAGATGGTCTTTGATGGCTCGATGCTCCCGCCGCATGACGGCCGTCGGCCCCTGGCCTTCCATGCCTGAACGTTCATCAAAGATCGGAAACAGGATCTCCTCTTCCCACACGATGTGCCGCTGCAATCCTTGCCTGAACTCGGCAAACCGGCGGGCAACGCTGTCCGCATCCTCCCCGATCAGCGTCTGAACATTTTGGAACCGACCGTCCAAGCGGTCGTGATCACCCTGCATGAACGTCTTGATCGTACTCATCATCGCTGAACTCCTTTCTCTCCTCAAAGGACTTCGCAAGGGCAATGCCATGATGCCGACCTGTCTCCCGCTTAAGAGAAGCACAAGCTTTACGGAGGTCCGCGACGCGAAGAATAATGAGCGTCACGCTTGCGGACGCCGGCGAGATGGTGAGCCGGCGGTATCTGAGCGGCGCGCCGCGTGACGCGTCCGAGCGGTCCACGCCGCTCCGTCTTTCAAGCGGAGCTGCTGCTCCCGTCCCGGCTCTTCTCCCACGGCACAAGATATTTTGAGATAGGTTGTAAAGTGAGGCTACACCGGGGCCCCGAGAAGAAGAGGAAGATCAACGCTCTCGCTTCAGCATGTTCCAGTTAACGATTCAAGCCTCTCTTTGAACCTCGAAAGCCTGTTTGCCTCTCTTACGACCGCAGCGGGCGGCTGTTCCGTTGCTTGCATGTTGATGATGCAATGGTCGCGATGGCACTAGGGGAAGCCATCGATCGCGTGGAGGACTGCCGCATTTGGCTTCATCTTTAGGACTGCAACTGAGGAAAAACGCGCCAGGGGCCACAAGCACCTGTTGTCGATATCTTCAAATCATTGGCCGAGGCATCGCGGTCGGCGTGGCATGTCGCTTGCGGATGGATACCCTAGCAGTGGAACCCAAGGAGAATCTATGAAGGTCGAAGTTGGAAGTCGAAATGTGACGATGGCGCCTCGATGGAAGGATGAAATCGACAAACGCATGACCAGCCTGCAGGCCGGTCATCAGGATTTGACCCACGGCCGGGTCACCCTCATGAAAAACCGACACCACAAGAAAGACGTGCGGGTGGCGGAGGCGTTGATCGTCGTCGCGCTTCCCGGTCGGCATACGATCACGGCCCGCAAAAAAGACAAGACGTTCGAAGAAGCGATCCGGTCCGCCTTCTTCGCCGTTGAGACGGAGCTTTGCAAGTATCGAGAGAAGCGCGTGGCGAAGAAAGTCCGAATGGAACCGGAGGACAAGGGCGAACAGGCGACCATTGCCGGCCCCATTGTCAGCCTGATTCCTGCACTGCCCGGCAAGGAGTAAGTGGGCCGACGGTGCCGGTCCATCCTGGTGCGGCCGAACCAGACAAGAGGAGCACCTAGATTTCACGTTCGAACCAAGGAGGAAGTTATGAAGCGTCTACCGTCTACCAAAGCGCTCCTCATTCCTGTGGCAATGGCCGCAATCGCGCTACCGGGATTGGGACGAGATGCGGCTCCACAGGCGGCGGAGCCGGAGATGAAAATCGAAGTGACGATGAAGGACAAGGAATATCACGTCAAGGGACACACGTTACCCGGCGCGCTGACAGCCATCGTCCTTCGAAATCAGGACACCGTGACGCACGGATTCAGCTCCACTCTGTTCAAAGACGTGCCGGTTCGTAAGGAGGGGGACGCCGTCGAGGTAAACAAAAAAGGTCTGCGGTCCTTCCATGTCGATCCGGGAAAGACCGCCACCCTGTATTTCACGAAAAGCCACAGCACCGACCGTGAGACGATGCAGTATCCGTTCTGGTGCGACATCCATTCACACATGAAGGGAGAATTTCTGGTCGTCGAGACGACCGGCGAGATCGGCGGGGGCTGATACTGCTTGGCGCGCGGCGCGGCGGATGCACTCCAGGCGCATCCGCCCGTCCGTTCTCACCTCTTGCCCGTCGGTTTCGCACACCCGGCGCGATAATCCATTACGAGGCGCTGTCACTGATCAACTACATTTCGCGGAGCACGTGACCGAACATGGACGGGTGGGCGCAGACCTCGCCTTCCTCACCCACCTCTTATTAAAGCCGGGCGAGGGCATGGCGATGCTGGGGCTGGGCAATTGTCGGCGTCATCGTGGTCAACGCAATCTTCTTTGTTCAAGAATACCGCGCCGAACGCGCCTTCGAAGCGTTGCGCCGATTGCTGCCGCCATCAACGTGGGTCGTCAGAAACGGACAGATGCAGCAAGTCCCACTAGTTCCCGGTGCATCCGCTGATCGAGGAAGGCGAGCAGGTTCCGGCCGATGTGGCATTTCGGGACAGCCCGGTTGACGCAATGATGCCAATCACCACAGGACGTGCCGAGCGTTGAAGAGGGCTCCTGTTGTCGTTTGAACTACCGCCTGCTTCGCCAATCCTGACCGGGAAACATTCTGGCACCGCCTGTGCAGCATTTTGTAAGCAAAGGTCAACGGCAAACGGAAGCTAACACAAGGAGGACGATCATGGCTCTGTTGACGCGATGGGAACCGGTCAAGACCCGCTGGGATCCGTTCAAGGAATTGGAGGAGATGGAAAAACGTCTGTCGACCTTGCTCGGCCGAGCGCCCGCGAGGACGGACGGCGAGAAAGAGGCGATGACGGTCGCCGAATGGTCGCCGCTCGTGGACATCACGGAAGATGAGAAAGAATACGTCATCAAAGCCGAATTGCCGGGGATGAAAAAAGAGGACGTGAAGTTGACGGTTGAAGATGACGTGCTCACGATCTCAGGCGAGCGCAAGTACGAGAAGGAAGAGAAGGGCAAGAAGTATCATCGTGTGGAGCGAGCGTACGGGAGCTTCGTGCGAAGCTTCACGCTTCCGGAAGACGCGGACGGCAGCAACGTGTCGGCCGAGTACAAAGACGGCGTGCTGAAGGTGCATCTCCCCAAGTCCGAGAAGGCGAAGCCGAAAGCCATCGAAGTGAAGATCGCATAGCATGATCGCTGGAAACCGATGAAGGAGGTGGGGCCATGGCGGCACGACTATTTCATCTGAATCCGCACATCCTTGCCGGAGCAGAAGAACACATCGCAGGAGCGCGAGTCCGGCACCAGCATTGGATGCTGATTGTCGTGTTGGCACTGCTGGCGTTGTTTTTGATCGGGGTAGGCATCACGAGCGGAATTTGGTGAGTCTTTGCGCCGCTTGATGATGAGCTTGAGCTGAAAGATTGAGGACACTATGGCGACGGGAGCCGTGAAAGCTTATTGATCAATCACCAATGAGGCCTTCAATGAACAGACGACAAGCATGGTCGATGGTTCCGATGGTTCTGGCATTGCTCACTCCGGCGATCCCGAACGCATCCGATGTGCCGCCGGCCGTCGAACGTGCGCAGGAGCAGCGCATCGAGCTCGTCATCCGCAATTACGAGTTCATGCTGACGCAGCCCACCGCGATCCGTGCCGGCATGCCGACCATCATCATCCTGCGCAATCAAGACATCGTCCGCCACGGCTTCACCTCTCCCGTGCTCGCACAGCTCAGCGCACAGGGCGAGGGCGAAGGGATCGCGTCTTATGGCAGAGGCATTGAAGGTTTCTATATCGATCCCGGCAAGACGCTCGTCATCCGATTCACGAACGACCGTCCCGGCAACTATTCGTTCCGCTGCGATCTCCACCCGAATATGAAGGGCGAGCTGTTCATGCTCGAGGTCCCGGCGGCGTAAATAAATGGTTCAGGGTTCTACGTTCGAGGTTGTTGAAGACCGGAACCCGACCTTCGAACCTCGCGCCTCGGACCCGGAGCGTCCCCAATGCGAATTCTCATTGCCGTTGATTGGTCGGATGAAGCGTTCAGCGCCGTCCGCGCCGCGCTTGAGCTCTACCGACCCCAGGAGCTGATATTGCTCCATGCGGTCGATCTTCGTCCGTTCGACAATCCGGTCCTCGCGCCGGCCGTGGCGAAGCAGGCGTTGGAAGAGTTCCAGCGTGCCATGGAAAACGCGGGACATCAGCTTCTCGATCGGACGGCGGAACTAGTGCCCAAAGAGGTACACCTGACGCGGCTGCAGGAATTCGGGCGTCCCGCTCCCATTATTCTGGATGCGATCGACAAGATGCGCCCGGATTTGATCGTTCTCGGCTCACGGGGCCGCGGACGGATCGGAGAACTGGCGCTCGGGAGTGTCTCTCACCGCATTCTGTTGCATGCGCCGTGCTCAACCCTCATCGTCAAAGGACCGATGGCGGGCTTGCGCCGCGCGCTCGTCGCTGTCCAAGGATTCGAGGATGCGGAACGGATTCAAGGGTGGCTTAAAGCTCATCCGTTCAACGAGCCCGTCGACCTCACGATCATCTCCGCGGTCCCGACCCCGCACCTCATGGAGCCGGCCCCGCTTCCGCCGTTCGAGCCATGGGACACAGCGGCGGTCGCCGCCGCCCAGGATCTCGTCAAAGACCTCGCCGCAGTTTTCACTGACGACCGCTACAAGGCGACCGGACACGTGTTTCGCGGGGACCCGCCCGCAATCATCGAACGAGAAGCATCACAAGCCGACCTGGTGATCGTCGGCTCGCACGGACGCACAGGCGTCCAACGGTTCCTGATCGGCAGCGTCTCGCACGCGATCACGCATCGAGTCGCCTGCCCGATCTTGATCGTCCGCTAAGTGAACGAGAAAGGATGCTTGTGAGACCAGGACTTTCGATCGTGATGACCGTGATCGTGCTGTTCGGCCTCGGCGCGTGGGTCTCGGCGCACGCTCAGGGTCGCATCCGGACGGGGGCCGCCATCTATGAAGAGCACTGTGCCCGCTGTCACGGCTTGACGGGCAGAGGCGATGGTCCCGACGCGCAAAGCCTCATCGTCCGGCCAGCCAACCTTCAGTCGCTCCGCTCACGTGCCAAAACCGATTTCGATCTCTTCACGACCGCCGCTTACGGCATCGCCTACAGCCCCATGCACGGCTGGCGCGGCCGGTTGACCGATGAGGAAATGCTGGAAGTGATCAGCTATGTCCGCACGCTCGCCCCATTCTACCCGGCACTCTAAAGAGAGCGGGGAACTATTTTTTGCGCGGCCCGTGCCGTTCTATGATGAGGACTTCCGCGAGCTGCCATAGATCGTCACGGCCGGCAGGATGCGGGGGAGCGCGTCGAACCCTTCGACGAACTCGCCCATAATCCGGAAGAGCCGCCACGATTCTTCCTTGGCCAGCGCGTCGATCTGATAACGGTCGTTCATCATCTAGTCTCCCTCTAGAGGCAACAGCAAATGCAATGCCGCGCCTTTTCGCCAACGTCGCTTGCCGGCACTTCTTTTGCTCGTTCTTCTTGATACATGATCTCTCTTCAATTCTTTGGCGCCACGCGTTCGGTCACCGGCTCCTGCTTTTTGATTCAACATGGGCCGACTCACCTGATGGTCGACTGCGGACCCATACAAGGTCCGCCGGAAGCCGCGGTCCGCAATCGGCAACCATTCCCGTTCGATCCGTCCTCTCTCGATGCGGTCGTGCTCACCCACGCACATCTCGATCACACCGGGTTGACTCCCCGACTTTTTGCTGAAGGGTTTCGTGGGCGCTTCATCACCACCGGCATTACCAAAGATTTACTCCCCATCCTCTGGGAAGACTTCGTTCACCTGCAACAGCTCGGACAACTCGATCGCCGTGTGCCGTTTGACCATGCCGAACCGTCGCTCTACGGTGCCGAAGAGGTGCGGAAGGCCTTACAGCTTTGTGAAGGTTAGGGGGAGATGACCGTTATATAAGAAGATGGCGCGTCCTTGCGCTTGCTTAGCGGTGAGCCGCGCTGGGTGGGGAATTTCACGCACTCGCGTAGCCGCTCGGATCAACGGATGATCTCAGGCATGGGGCAGTAACGCCACGTGGGCTCGGCGATCAAAAGCCTGAGGGCGCGGAATGACGCCGAGCGATTTGAAATTATCAAAGAAGGACATCGAGGGACAGCGATGTCCCCACATCACGGACTTGAAAGACAAGAGATTGAAGATCTCTTGGGCTATCTGAACGTCCTTCGCGCAAAAGAGACACCAAAGCACGGCCGGGCTTCCGATCATGAAGAGAGGAATCAACTATACCGCCCTGGACCCGATGAAGATGGCACCCGAGCATCAGTCAGATAATTCTCCAGCACCCAGCGCTATGCGCACTTGATTACACTGTGGACATCGGGGATCCGGGATTACCATAGCTTGCTGTCCGATTATTTGACGGCCAATTCAATTTTTGTCGCGGCCATCGGCTTCTTGCTCGCTCGGCCTGCCGTCACGTCGGCGCTGACGCTTCTGATCGTCATCCTGTGCCTCTTCGGAATTCTCATGGCGCTTCAAATGGCCATCGTGTTAGGCCGCTTTTCCGCCCAAAACGCCCTTTGGGAGTGGCAGCTCCGCCGCATCGAACGTCGATGCGCTTCGGATGAAATGGGGCTGTTCCTCAACTGTTCCGATTTCGTGATCGCCACGAGCCCCTTCACGACGCCGGGAATGATCCGTCGGTGTTCGAGCTCAACTGGGCCGTGCGGCAACACCGTCAGTGGTGGGCTCGCCGAGAAATCAGTTTTCCGCTGTTCTTCGGCGTCGTCTACGCCCTTTTCCTGCTCTTGGTGCTCGGGGGTACCATGTAGCGCGCTTCTCTCGGAGACGTTGAGGACCTTGGTCATCGCCTTTCATCGACCCCGAAGGCTCAGCTGGCCCTGGCGCACCAGATCGATCGCCTGACCCAGTATGCGTGCCGCCTCTTGTGGAGCGTGAAAGCCCGTGCTGTTTTCCGCTTCGACGAAATCAAACAGGAATTGTCCTTGGCGGTGAAACGCCTGGGCACGGGCAAGTTGCTCGCTCGATGCTCCCGTCTCGCGCGCGGCTTTGAGGTCACCGATCAGGGCAACCAACGCATCCATCGCACGGTTTCTCACCTCGAACGTGCGATCTTGAATCATTTCGACGCGAGCTTTGAGCTCTGCCTCCGGCCATTTGTGACAGGTCTGGCACGCCCGATTGATGTTCAGTAACGGACTTCTGACATGATGGTCGCTAATCTTCATCCCGCCTTCACGCTTATACGGCATATGGCAATCGGCGCACGCCACGCCGGATCGCGCATGGATGCCTTGGCTCCACATCTCAAACTCCGGGTGTTGCGCTTTCAATAGCGGCGCGCCGGTATCCGCATGCACCCAATCTTTAACCTGCGTGGCCTCGTAGTACGCGAGGATGTCGTCCGCATGCAGACCGTTGGCCCAGGGGAATGTCAGGCGTTTCTCGGTCCCTTTGAAGTAGTACTCGACGTGGCATTGCGCGCAGACAAAGGCCCGCAGTTCTTGGCGTGTCGCCATCGTATTGACGTCGTAGTTTTCAATCCCATCACGCGCCTTTAGAGCGCGAATCCCTTCGATGAAGGCAGGCCGTGTAATGCGAAGTTGCATCGTGTCGGGGGCGTGACAGTCAATACAGGAGACCGGATGCTTGACGAGCTTACGGGCGTCCGCATACGGCAGCCCGTTCATCTTCTCGAATCCCTTCAGCACGTCGCCATTGCCCAAGTCCATCATCGCCGTGTACACGGACGCGTGGCACTGTAAACAGGTGCCGGGCTGCTTCACGGCGATTTGTCGCTCGGTATAGGTTTGGTCGTCCAGCATATACGCATGCCCGCGGTCTTCGCGAAAATCGCGGGCAAACGCATAGCCGGCCCAGATCGTCTTGAGCCGAGGATCGGCTTCCAGCTTCGACTGGGCGACCACGGAGCGCGGATCGACATTGGTCGGCGTCCGAGGGATCGCTTCACTCCCCCCGTATCGCGTCCGAACTTGATCGACCGTCCGCAGATACGCGTCATATTGAAACGGGAAATTTTTGCCCCACACCGCCGGGTCATCGATCCGATCGTTGAGTGCGACCACGCGAAAAAAGGTGTGCTTGCTCTCCTGTTCGCGCTGGAAGATATTGATCAACAGGGCAGTAACCGCAAAGGCGCCAATCGCCGTCACGACGACTGCGACAATCAACGTCCGTGTCGATGGTCCGCTCCCGTTCATGCTGCCTCCCCCGTCCCGTGACCTGTCATTGATGCCCTACGTTCCGATGACAACGAAGACAAGACAGTTCTTGACCCCTATCGACGCGGAGGGCTTCGACGATGTCCGCATGACATTTCAAGCAAGCGTGGTCGGTGATCGCGCGGGTATAGGGCTTCAACTGGATCGCGTCAGGAACATGCCCGCTTGTGAAGGCCACCGAATGGAGAAAACCGTTATAGGCTTTCGAGGCATATTTCGGCACGATGCCGTCCGGTGTATGGCAGTCGTTGCACACGGCTGCTTGTCGGTGGCTGGCTTTGACCCATCCGTCATATTCGTTGCGCATCACATGACAGTTGACGCAGGCTTTGGGATCATCTGTGAGATAGGAGGCGCCCCGAGCGTAGACGAAGGTATAAAGGCCGACGCCGACAGTCAGCCCCATGGAGAGAGCCAGCAGCCAGACGAGCAGCGCCGATCGAAAGGGCATGCGAAGAGCTGCTGCAAGTCGGGAGCCACATTGGCGTTCGCGGATCACGTGATCAGTTTGCGATGAGAGGCGCCTTTCTCACCGCCCCTTATCGCTTGCTTGATTCGTGACCTTAGCTTCGGCTTCTCACTGTAGAAGGATTCCCCACGAAAGCCTCTTCATCTGTTGCATTTTGCGGCAGGCAAAGCTCGCCTTTTGCCTTCCATTCGAATGGTCTAGTCCTTCGCGCGACAGGAACCGCGGATCGAACAACCGACGGGCGTGACGCACCAGGTACCAACCGGTCGTGGCGTTGATCACCGGAAGACGACGAAACGATTTTGAGATAAGCTCTAGAATCCCGACGCCTTTGGGGCTATGTGTGGCACCGATCTTGGGAGAGAAAGAGGCTAACCATTGGACGGGCGAGGTGCACCATGGCAACAGCAGCAGGACGGAAGCGGGAAAGTCGTCGGGCGGGATCCACGAAAATCAAGGAGCCGACTTCCAACTTCGCGCAAGGTTCTTCTCCTCGGGTCTTCAATGACGTCTCGGGCCAACTGCTTCAGGAACGAATTGCGAAGCGTGCCTATGAGCTGTATGAGCAACGAGGCCGAGAGCCAGGACATGAACTCGACGATTGGCTTACGGCCGAGCGCGAGGTGCGCAAGGTCGCCCAAGAAGGTCACGCGAACCGGGTCGACGACGCTGAGTTGATCACGATGACCGAGGAGGATGATATGGGATGGCTCTGACAGAGCGCCGTTCAAGGCGGCACGGCGGTGCCGATCGGACTGCTCTCAACCGCGTCCCGAAAGAGCAATTTTGCGCAATCTGCGACCCGCCATGGCCTTCGGCCGCAGTTCCTCGTGAGGAGACACGGTGGCCCCTATCCGCCCTCTTTACATCGTTCCCTCCTCGGATCAAGGGATCGAGTCCGGGTATTTGATCCTCCGTGACGGGACCACCGCTGCGATTCGACTCGCTCGGCCCGGCGATCTTCCGGCCCTCCACCGGTTCATCGTTCGGCTTTCTCCCGAGTCTCGCCGCCATCGATTCTTCTCGGCATCCGGGCCCTCGGACACAGACCTGACGCGCATGTGCGACGGGTCGACTCCCGGTTCGTGCCTCACACTGCTCGTCTTCCGATCGCAGTCAGATACCCCAGACGTGATCGCCGCCGGATCCTATTTCAGAAGGGACGAAACAACCGCCGAAGTCGCGTTGGCGGTGGATGATGCGTATCACGGGAAAGGGGTGGGAACCCTGCTGGTCGAGCGCCTAGCCCTGCTGGCCGTCCGCGCCGGGTTCGCCCGCCTCTGGGCAGTGACGCATGCCGACAATCTCGCCATGCGCGAGGTGTTCCGTGAATCCGGATTCGAGATGCACGAGCATCTGGAGGATGGCGAGATGGAAGTGGAATTATCGTTGGTGCCGACCAAGGCGACGGTGGCGCGCTCCGAAATTCGCGAACGTATCGCGGCCTCGGCCTCGTTGCGGCCGTTTTTTCACCCCCGTTCGGTGGCGGTGATCGGAGCGTCGCGCGATCCCTCGAGCATCGGGTCCCGGCTCGTCGAGGCGTTGGTCACGAATGGCTTCGTCGGCCCCGTCTATCCCGTCAATCCTTACGCCGCCTCACTTCGTGGTCTTCGGGCCTACCCGTCGGTAAAACATATTCCCGAGGCGGTCGACCTAGCCGTGATCGCAGTCCCGCCGAAGGTCGTCCTTGAGGTGGTCCCTGACTGTGCCGCCAAAGGCGTCCGCGCGCTCGTCGTCATCACGGCGGGTTTCGCCGAGGTCGGTGAGGAGGGCCGCCGGCTTCAGCAACGCCTCGTCACGATGGTGCAGCAGGCGGGCATGCGGATCGTCGGGCCAAATTGTTTTGGGATCGTGAATACCGATCCCCATGTCCGCCTGAATGCCACGTTCAGCTCGACCTTTCCCCCTGCCGGCCGCGTGGCCATGTCGTCGCAAAGCGGGGCGCTTGGGCTTGCGCTCCTCGGCGCGGCCCGGCGCCTGAATCTCGGCATGTCGACGTTCGTGAGTGTCGGCAACAAGGCCGACGTGTCGGGCAACGACCTCCTGCAATATTGGGAAGAAGACCCACAAACCGACGTGATCCTCCTCTATTTAGAGTCGTTCGGCAATCCGCGGCGCTTTGCCCGCATTGCCCGACGGGTCAGTGCCCGCAAACCGATCGTCGCCGTCAAAGCCGGTAGGTCGCAGGCCGGCCGTCGAGCCGCAGGATCGCATACGGCGGCGCTGGCGGGGAGCGATGTCGCGGTTGAGGCCCTGTTTGAGCAGACCGGCGTGATCCGCTCCGAGACCTTGGACGACATGTTCGCGCTTGCGACGGCCCTCTCCAATCAGCCGCTTCCCAAGGGCCGGCGCGTGGGCATCATCACGAATGCCGGAGGTCCTGCGATTCTCTGCGCCGACGCCTGCGAGTCGGCAGGCCTGCTCGTGCCGGAGTTGTCCGAGCAGACGAAGGCGCATTTGATGACCTTCCTGCCGCCGACATCCGCCGTGAACAATCCGGTCGACCTGATCGCGTCGGCCACAGGCGAGCACTATCGGCGGACAATCACCGCGGTGCTTTCGGACGCGGAGATCGACGCCCTCATCGTGCTCTATGTCTCCGTGAACATCACCGATACAACGGGAATTGCCGACGGCATCATGCAAGGCATCCGAAACACCCGCGCGACGGCGAAGGACAAGCCGGTTCTGCTCTGTTGGATGGTCGAAGGCGACTGCGATCGCACCTTTGCCCTCGACGGAGAGACGATCCCCACCTATTCCCTACCGGAGACACCGGCTCGCGTACTGGGGAAAGCGGTCCGTTACGCCGAGTGGCGGCAACGGCCACCCGGCGTCATCGTGGATTTCGACGATGTCGACTGGCAACGGGCGCGGGCCGTGTGTACGAATGCCGTCGCACGGCGCAACGGCGGGTGGCTGACCACGGAAGAGACACGGCGCGTGCTCGAGGCGATGAAGCTCCCGCTGGTTCCGGTCGGGATCGCCACAACGGTTGACGAGGCGATCCAGACAGCCGAGCGCGTGGGCTTTCCCGTCGCCATCAAGTTGGCGTCGCACCGAATCGTCCACAAGACGGAGGTTGCAGGCGTTCACCTCAATTTGGAAGATGCATCAGCGGTTCGGCACGCCTTTACGGCGATTCGGGATCGGTTAGCCACCGATGGACGGCTGGAGGCGATGGAGGGAGTCTTGGTACAGCCGATGATCAGGGGTGGCGTCGAAGTCATGGTCGGCATGACGCACGATCCGTTGTTTGGGCCGCTGGTCGCGTTCGGGCTCGGCGGGATCCACGTCGAGATCCTCGGCGACGTCCGTTTCCGGATCGCACCGCTGACGGATCGCGATGCCCAGGAGATGATCCGCGAGATCCGCGGGTACCGGTTGCTCGAAGGCTACCGCGGTCATCCGCCCGCAGACATTGCCGCTCTTGAAGAGGTGCTGCTCCGCATTTCGCGCCTGGTGGAAGAGATTCACGAGATCGTCGAGCTCGATCTCAATCCAATCTTCGCGCTCGCGCCCGGTCAGGGTTGCCGCATCGTCGATGCACGGATTCGGGTGGGGTCCATACCGGACATCACCTGAAACTGCTTCTTTGAACGAGACCGGCCTTGGTGCCACCATACCCACTTTCAACTATCTCGCGACTAGAACCTATCACCTTTCCCGCAGTCGGAACGGGAGCAGTGGCAGAGCGCATCAGAGCGGCGCGGCGACCCGCTCAGCGAGGCGGCGGCGTCCCGGTGGCGCCTGCTGTCCGAAGGTGCGTTCAACGCAGCTCGGACGCACCGAGTTCAGGCGCCAGGTCGTCGCTGAGCGTCCGAGCGGTCCACGCTGCTCTGTCTTCAAGCGGAGCCATTGCCCCCGTTCCGACTGCTCTTTCCCGATATAGATGATTTTGAGATAGGTTCTAGCGCATCCGATTTCTTTCTGATACCATGCGCCCTGTACAGAAAAGTGCATGGTGTATAACGCTCTTCGACAGCGTGCCCTCTCTCCGTCACAACCCGTGACACGGCTAGTGTCCACCCTCTCAGGGGCCCTTGTTCAGTTCCTACCACGGTATTTGGCACAGGAGGAGCGGTGACCGTCCTGCTGACGGCGGTGGTATGCACCTATCTCCTGGGCATCGTCAGCCCGCTGTCTGTTCAACGGCCCTCGCGCCAGAGCCTCTGCGCCTACGGCTCCGCTGCGCTCGGGTGTCTTCTCGGGGTCATCCTGGCCGCACTTGGCTCGGCGGCCCCATCCCCGTTGCTTCTCTCGCTGCCGTCAACGTTGCCGTATTTGACGTTCGCGGTCCGGATCGACACGCTGGCTTCTGTCTTTCTCATCATGATCTCCGGTGTCGGCCTCGCCGTGTCGATCTATGCGCTAAGCTATGCCCGGCACGCCCATTCGCAATTCTCCGCGGCCACGCTCGGCGGGCTCTACAACGGCTTCTTGCTGGCCATGACCCTAGTCGTGCTCGCCGATAACGGCTTTTTCTTCTTGATGGTCTGGGAGGCGATGTCTCTGCTGTCGTATTTCCTGGTCATCGCCGACCACGAAAAACCAGAGACGCGATACGCCGGCCTGTTTTATCTCGTCATGGCCCACCTCGGGACCGCGTTCATCATCGTGACGTTCCTAATTTTCTTTCAAGGCACCGGCTCGTTCTCGTTTAGCGCGTTCCGGCAGCTCGATCAGCCGCTCTCCGAGGGATTGCGCACTCTGGTATTCATGACCGCACTCCTCGGTTTTGGTGCCAAAGCCGGCATTGTCCCCTTGCATGTGTGGTTGCCGTACGCGCATCCGGCGGCGCCGTCCCACGTGTCGGCGTTGATGTCCGGTGTGATGATCAAGACGGCGATCTACGGCTTGATCCGCGTATATTTCGATTTTCTCGGCGGACCGTTTCCCTGGTGGTGGGGTGCGGTCATCTTGGTCATCGGCGGGGTTTCGGCCTTGCTCGGTGTCATGTATGCGCTCATGGAACATGACCTGAAGAGCCTCCTCGCCTTCCATAGCGTCGAAAACATCGGGATCATTTTGCTGGGACTGGGCGCCGGCATGATCTTTTTCTCGTATGGATTCATGGAATTGGCCGCCCTCGGGCTCGTTGCCGCCCTCTACCACACGATCAATCATGCGGTGTTCAAGGCGTTGCTGTTTCTCGGGGCCGGCTCGCTGCTGGCGGCCACGGGGACCCGAAACATCGAGGCGTACGGTGGCTTACTGCGCCGCATGCCGTGGACAGGCGCATGCTTTCTCATGGGGACCGTCTCGATCATCGCGCTGCCGCCGACGAACGGCTTCATCAGTGAGTGGCTAATCTTTCAATCCCTCTTTTTGAGTGCACAGCTGCCGGACCTCCTCCTCAAGCTGTTGCTTCCGATTAGTGCGGCCGCCCTCGCCCTGACGGCGGCCCTCGCCTTGGCGTGTTTCGCGAAAGCCTTCGGCCTGTCGTTCCTCGCCTTACCGCGTAGTCGTCACAGCCACACCGCGCAAGAGGCGCCGTTCTCGATGCGGATCGGGATGGTGAGCCTCGCCGTCCTGTGTCTGGCGCTCGGGCTGGCACCGATGCTCGTTCTTTCCGTCTTGGACCGCGCGGCCGCCCCGTTCGTGGGTGTCGCAATCGCCAAAAAGATTCTCGCATTCGACGGGTGGGCCGTTGCGCCGGCGAACGTCTCGTTTTCCAGCGTGTCGCCACCCGTGTTGGCGCTCATGCTCATCTTGGCCGGCGGCTTGGCGCTGCTGCTCACGGTCGTCATCGGAGGACGGCTGAAGCGGCGATACTCTCGAACGTGGGCATGCGGCCTCAGACTGTCACCCCGCATGGAATACACCGCTGCCGGATTCGTGCAGCCGATCCGACAAGTCTTCAGCTTGATCTATCGACCGACGGTGAAGCTGGAAACCGAGTTGCTCGAAGAGTCGCACTACGTTGCCAAGCGGAGACGATTTGAGTTTCACATCGAACCGGTCTTTCAGACCTATCTGTACGAACCGATCCAGCGGGCATGTGCCGCGGCGGCGGACCGTCTTCGTCCGCTCCAGGCGGGGAGCCTGCACGTCTACCTCACCTATATCTTCGTCACGATCGTGGCCCTGTTGCTCGTCGGTGGGTGAATAAGGACCCGGAGGAATGCTGCCGTCCATCATCGTCGTCGTGCTCCAAGTCCTCGTGCTGCTCGTCGTCTCCCCGTTCATCGTCGGCCTGATCAGAAAGACCAAGGCGAGACTGCAGTGCCGTCAAGGACCGACCCTGTCTCAACCGTATGCAGATCTGTTCAAGTTATTCCGCAAACAGCCCGTGATCTCAACGACCGCCTCCTGGATCTTCACGACGACGCCGTATGTGGTGTTTGCCGCGACGCTGGCGGCGGGTCTCCTCGTGCCCGTCTTTGTCTCACGCACGCCGCTGAATTTTGCGGGGAACATCATTGCGCTCGCCTACTTGCTCGCGATCGGGACGTTCGTGTTAATCCTCGCGGGTCTCGACGCCGGATCGGCATTCGGAGGGATGGGGAGCAGCCGGGAAGCGATCGTCACGACCCTCACCGAGCCCGCGATGATCCTCTCGATGTTTGCAATCGCGCTGACCGCCGGATCGACCAATCTCATCACGATCGTGCAGACGACGGCGAGCGGCCTCGGCATGACGGCGGCCCCGCCGGCTCACCTCATGGCGTGTGCCGCCATGTTCATCGTGACGCTCGCGGAGACCGGTCGTGTCCCCGTCGACAACCCGGCGACGCATCTCGAGCTGACGATGATCCATGAGGGCATGGTCCTCGAATACTCCGGGCGCTATCTGGCACTGATCGAGTGGGCGGCGGCGATGAAGCTCCTGGTCTTCTTGACGCTGCTCGCCAACGTGTTCGCGCCATGGGGGATCGCCACGACCCTCGATATCCCCGCGGTCGCGCTTGGCCTGATCGTCTACCTCGGCAAGGTGGCGGTCCTCGCAGTGGCGATCGGCGTCATCGAATCCATGTTCGCTAAGCTGCGTCTGTTCCGTCTCCCGGACCTGCTCGGGACGGCCTTTATCTTGTCGTTGTTGGCCGTGGTGTTTTTCTATGCGCTGCGTGGCTAAATGCTGACGCCTCACCTTGGCTCGCAACTCGTGAATCTCTGCTCGGCGCTCTTGCTGTTGACCAGCCTGGCGATTGTCGCGCAGCGCCGCCTATCGGCGTGCGTGGACCTGTTTGCACTCCAATCGTTGGGCCTCGCCATCACGGCGGCCATTGTCGCGTTGTTTACCGGCATCCATCACATCTACCTCGCGGCTGTGTTGACGGTAGCGATCAAAGTGATCGTGATCCCCCGCATTCTGAAAAAGGTCATCGAGCGACTGAATGTGACGCGTGAGCTGGTGATGAACGTCAACGTGCCCGTGGCTTTGTTGATCTGCGGCGGACTCGTGATGTTGGCCTTCTTTTTGACCAGACCCATTGTGTCGCTCGGGGCCCTCTTGACCCGTGATTCATTGGCGATTGCCCTGGCCATCGTGTTGATCGGGTTCTTTACCATGATCGCGAGGAAAAAAGCGGTGACGCAGGTCGTCGGCTTTCTGGTGATGGAGAACGGTCTGTTCCTGGGAGCGACGGCCGCCGCCTACGGGATGCCGCTGATCGTTGAGTTGGGAGTGTTTTTCGATGTGCTCGTCGGCGGGCTCATCGTCGGCATCTATACCCACCGGATACAGGATGCCTTCGACACGGTCGATATCACAAAACTCAGCGCGTTAAAGGAGTAAAGGAAACGATGGCGATGGTCGTCCCGCTGTTGCTGATCGCGCCCTGCGTCGCCGGGCTCCTGAGTCTCGTGTTGCAGAGGCCCCGGCTTCTGCACACGTTGAATTTTGTCACGATGATGACCCTCGTCGCAGCCGACGCGGCGATCACCCGGCGAGTGCTTGCCGAAGGGCCGATCCTCCTGTTCTCAGGGTTGATCCACATCGATGCGCTGTCCGGCTTCCTGCTCTTCGTGATCACGACCATCGGTCTGGCCTGCTCGCTCTATATGTGGACCTATATGGATGACCAAGTCGCGGCCGGGGTTATCGAAGCGAAACGACTCGGACGATTCTTTTTTCTCTTCCACATGTTCTTGCTCGCGATGGTCGCGGCCGTCGCGGCGAACAGCCTGGGAGTATTGTGGGTAGCCGTGGAGGGAACGACATTAGCGAGCACGTTTCTGATTGCCTTCTTCCGTCGCCGTGAGGCCCTGGAGGCCGGATGGAAGTATCTCATCCTGTGCTCCGTCGGCATTGCCCTGGCGCTGTTCGGGACCGTCCTGACCTATTACTCATCGGTACACGTGCTGGGTGACGCGAGCACGGCCTTGAACATCAGCGAACTGCAACGGGTCGCCGCGCAACTGGACCCGCACGTCCTGAAGCTCGCGTTCATCTTCATCCTGATTGGATATGGCACGAAAGTGGGATTGGTGCCGATGCACACGTGGTTGCCGGATGCCTATACCGAGGCCCCGGCCCCCGTCGCAGCGATGCTGGCCGGCGTGCTCGAGACCGTCGCGGTGTACGCCGTGCTCCGGAGTAAGATGATCGTCGATCAAGTCCTCCCGGTGTCGTTTACGGGAAACCTGCTCGTCCTGTTCGGGCTGCTCTCGTTCGCGGTTGCGGCCATGTTTATCCTCCTACAGAAGAACTATAAGCGCTTGTTCGCCTATTCGAGCATCGAACATATGGGGTTGGCAATGATCGGGTTCGGAGTCGGCGGGTTGATCGGAACATTTGCCGGTCTCTTCCATCTGCTGAATCATGCCTTGGCCAAGTCGCTGGCGTTCTTTGCCGCCGGAAATATTCACCGGCGTTTCGGCAGTCTTGAAATTGCCGGGGTGCAGGGATTGGTGCGGGCACTGCCGCTGACCGCGATGGCGCTCTTCGTTGCTGGGTTCGCGCTCGTCGGGGTTCCCCCGTTCAGTCCGTTCTCAAGCGAACTCCTCGTCGTCTCGGCCCTCTCCACGCAAAACTTTGCCTTTGAGACGATTCATCTCGGAAAATTCATCACACTCTCCATCTCCGATGAAGTGCGCAGCCTGGGTCTCGTGCTGCTGTTGTTGATCTTTGCGGTGGTGCTCTTTGCCGGATTCGTCTCTCGGCTGTCGGCGATGGCGTGGGGGGCGCCGCGGGTCGGTGTCACATCGGGCGAGCGATGGAATCTCAGCCATCTGCCGTTGCTCGGCATCGGCGTGCTCTTGGTCGTCTTCGGCCTGGCGCTGCCGCAGCCCATTAACGTCTTGCTTGAACGCGCCACCGCGGTGCTGGTGAGGTAATGCCGAGGACGGCGCTGCGACAGGCGATCGGACAGTTGGAGGAGCACGGGCCGTGCGCCATCGAGGACTATCGCGGCATCCCGTTGGTTCGAGTCAAGAAGGACCGGATCACGGGGATCGCCCAGCACATTCACAGTCGGCTCCGCGGCACGCTCTCGATGATGTGGGCCGTCGATCGTCGGCCGCATGCCGAGCAGTTCTACATCTACTACCTCTTCACGCTCGCCGACTCGAAGGACTGGCTCCTGGTCGGCATTGACCTACCAGATGGTGATCGGTTCTACCCCTCGATTACGCCGAAGGTCCACGGCGCGAAATGGTATGAGCGCGAGATACGCGATCTCTTCGGGCTGATCGCGCAGGGGCATCCAGACCTCCGCCGCCTGGTGAGGCACGAGCATTGGCCGAAGGACATTCATCCACTCCGGAAAGCGATCCCATGGAATACGACCCTCACCCGACAAGAGGGCGAGTATACGTTCAGGAAGATTGAGGGCGAGGGCGTCTTTGAGATTCCCGTTGGACCGATCCATGCGGGAATCATCGAGCCCGGGCATTTTCGGTTTTCGGTTGCCGGCGAGCCGATCATGCAGCTCGAACTGCGTCATTTCTATAAGCATCGTGGCGTGGAGAAACTGTTCGAGCAGCAATCGTTGGCAGGAGGAGTCGAACTCGCTGAACGGGTGTCCGGCGATACGACATTCGGCCATGGGCTCGCGTACTGCCAGGCGGTGGAAGACCTGCTCGGCATCGCCGTTCCGCCACGCGGCCGTTACGTACGGACACTCTTCCTCGAGTTGGAGCGGCTCTCCAATCACTTGGGGGACGTCGGCGCGATGTGTAACGACGCGGCGTACACGCTCGCGTACGCGCACTGCGGACGCTTGAAAGAACGGATCATGCAGATCAATGACCGCCTGACCGGCTCTCGGTTTCTGCGCGGCGTCAATTGTGTGGGAGGCGTAGCGAGAGACCTGCCTCAAGAGCATCTCAACGATGTCGTGCGAGAGCTGACCGTGATTGAACGGGAATTTGCCGACATCGAACGAATCCTGTTCGCAAACGCGTCCCTCATCGATCGGCTCGAGACGACGGGCATCCTGACCGAGCGGGCGGCGTGGGACCATGGTGTCGTCGGGGTTGTCGCTCGTGCGTCTGGAATTGATCGCGACGTCCGGCGGGACCGCCCCTTTGCGGCATATGGGGAGGTGCCGGTTCACGTAGCCGTGTATCGCTATGGCGACGTGCGGGCACGGATGCGAGTGCGTATGGACGAGATCCACGAGTCGATGCGCGTCATAACGGAAGTGCGACGGCGAATCGAACCAGGACCGGTCTGTGGGGAGGCGACGAGGCAAGCGGAGGGAGAAGAATGGGCGTTGTCCGCCGTCGAGGGTTGGCGCGGCGAGATTCTCTATATGGTGATGGCAGACGGCCGCGGCGGCATTGCGCGCTGCAAAGTGCGCGATCCGTCGTTTGCCAATTGGCCGGCGATTCAACAGGCGGTCATCGGCAATATCGTGCCGGATTTTCCGCTGATCAACAAAAGCTTTAATTTGTCCTATGCGGGAAATGATCTGTAGTCGAGCATGAGAGGAGCGTATGTTTCGGATTCTCAAAAAGAGCCTCAAGACGGGTGTTGTGACCGGGCAGTACCCCGGTGCCGGGACACCGCCAATCGCGATCCCGCCGGATGCCGATCCCAAAGCGGCGCTCTTTCACCGGTCGCTTGGCATCCGGGAAGTAGACACCGGTTCGTGTAACGCCTGCGAAATGGAAATGAATGCACTGATGAACCCGGTGTATGACGCCGAACGTTTGGGCATCCAGATTGCGGCATCGCCCCGTCATGCCGATGCGCTCGTGATCACCGGACCTGTCACAGTCAATATGCGGCGAGCATTGAAGGACGTCTATGACGCTACGCCCGATCCCAAACTCGTCATTGCGCTAGGGGACTGTGCCATCACGTGCGGCGTCTTCAAAGGGAGCTATGCGGTCGTCGGACCGGTCGACCGACATGTGCCGGTCGACCTCCGCATTCCCGGCTGTCCGCCGCGTCCGGCCGAGATTCTCGCCGCCCTCGACGCCCTACGAACGTCTTCCCCGGCCTCCGGTGAACCGACGAGCGAGCGCCCGTGATGACCTGCGTCCTGTCCAGGCTATCCGTCGCTACGCCGCCATTGAGGAGACGAGGGTGATCCGCCCGCTGCCGCATCTGCCGGCCGATCTCCCCGAGATCGACGTGGAGCTGCGCGGCCGGGAATATCACCACCTCTTCCTCGGAGACGTGGTCCTGAACGGCTTCCGTGAGCTCGCCGTCGGTTGGTGCCGCCTGCCAAAATTTATTGGTGAAGTCGCGGGCAAAGGCCGCTTAAGGTCACTCTTTGCCACCCTTGCCATGCGACCAATGCAGAAGGCTTTTCCCGCTGGTCCAGCCCCTGTCCCTTGTCGATCCTTTTGGGGACGGCCGCACCGGGTTGGTACCTGCGTGGGCTCCCTGCCATTGATCCACCGGCCACGCGCGGACCAAAGGCGCCAGAAATCGGCTGCCTAGAGAAGGTGTCCGATGTGGATAATCACTGCGCCACAGAAGATGATCCGAACACGCATTATTGTTTGAGTTCGCCCTCAGCACATGAGCGTCATGACGGCCGCGTGGGGCTCAGCATGTAGCTGGCCACATCGTGAAGTCGCGGTTCAGTCGCTCGGCGTTGCTTTCTCTACAAGAATCGGTCTCGTGCATGGCTACGTCACGAGGCGGAACTACGGACGGCCTCCTCGATCGCTGTATCCTCATTCACGGCGATGCGATCCCTTACCAGATTTCATCGGCCCGCAGCTTGCTGATGTCCTTCGCTTCCAATGTGAGAAGGACATCGAATTCCCTGATGAAGCCGATGAACCGCCCGGCCGCTGGAGGGGGATGCGGACGACGAGTTGCATGTCCCTCCCCTCCTTCACGATTTAGGGCGCGGCCTGAAAGACCTTCGCTTGACCTTGGCCGGCATCCTGTTGAGCATCCCTCGCGCACCGGAAACCCAGCCAATTGATCTTCGTCTCGGGGTCGGCCCCGTTCCGCATTGCGGCGCGCATAGTCGTCGTGCTGTCCATCCATCCGCCCCCGCGAAACGCTCGTTGCGTCCCGGCCAGCGGCCCCTTCGGATTCCGCTCCGGCGCCACCTGGTAATAGTCCTTGTCATACCAATCCGCGACCCATTCGGCGACGTTGCCGATCATTTGATGCACGCCATAGGGACTGACCGCATTCTCATACTTGTCGACTGCGATGATCGGCGGATAGAGCATGAGCCGCTCCGGACGATCGCGCACGGGGCCGGAGAGACCGGTGCGACCGAAATTGGCCCGGCTCAACCCGGCCGGCTGATTGCCCCACGGGTTCACACGGCCGTCCTCGCCGCGTGCCGCCTTCTCCCACTCCGCTTCGGTCGGCAAACGCTTACCGGCCCACCGGCAGTACGCGTCGGCATCGTACCAAGAGACGTGCATCACCGGATGGTGGGTCATCGTTTCTTGAAAATTTCCCCCGTCGTAGCGCCAATCCACCAACGGCTTGCGATCGGTCGCCAAGACGAACTTCAAATACTGGAGTGCGCTCACCTCGTATTTGTCGATCTCGAAGGCGTCCAGATACACGGTTCGTTGCGGAAACTCCGACGGGTAGGCGTTGCGATCGACTTTTTTCGTACTGCCCATTAAAAACGGACCCGCAGGGACGAAGACCATCTCATCCTTCGCGGGCAGCTTCACCCGCTCCATCGCGAGCTTCTTCCCTTCGGGTGTCCACTCGGTCGTGATCACGTCGGCAACATCCAGTCCGAATGCCGCCGTCGCAATCGCGGCCACCACCGCCACGGCGAGGAGAACGTTGACGATGCGATTGAGGTTTCTCCAACCGTCCTGTTGCGATTCCATGAATGGCCTCCTCTTTTTTTATCAAGTAAGCGTAAATAAATAACTGAGTATCGCACTAACTTACTTAAGTACTTACCGGCGCTCGCCATCCCTCGCGCATCGAAATCCGATCAAGTACGACCGATGGTCCACCGGTCGGGCGCCGCGGCCCGCCGATCGGGCGACTTCCGGATCTTCGTTCCACGACCCGCCGCGAAAGACTTTTTGTTCACCGACCACCGGGCCGTCGGGGTTGTAGTGCGTCCCATACTGGTAGAATTCAGGGTCGAACCAGTCCGCCACCCATTCGGCGACGTTCCCCGCCATCTGATACACCCCATAGACGCTGCGGCCACGGTCGTAGCGGTCGACGTTCGCGAGCGGCGGATACTTGAATCCGCGCTTGGAGCCGGGATGCGCGATGTTGCTCCGGCCCCAGCCGGCGGGTTGGTTACCCCATGGGAAAATCCGTGCATCGCTCCCACGCGCGGCCTTCTCCCACTCCGCTTCCGTCGGCAGCCGCTTGCCGGCCCACCGGCAGTAGGCATCGGCCTCTTCCCAGCTCACCCCGATCACGGGATGGAGCGCCATCTTGTCGGGAAACGGCGATTCGTTCCAATACGGCGGCCACGCCTCGCCGGTGCGTAAGACGTACCGCAGATAGTGGACGTTGGAGACCTCATAGCGGTCGATCTCGTAGGCATCCAGGTATACCCAGCGCTGAGGCGTCTCCTGGGGACCGGCATCGATATCCGCACGTGGATCGCTTCCCATCCGAAACCACCCGGCCAGGATGGAAACCATGCCGTCGGGCGCATCCATCGCCGCCAACCGCTCCGCCTCGACCTGCGGCCACCACGGCGCGCGGACGACCTTTTCATGATCGGCAAAGGCGACCGGCAGAAAGCCCAACAGTCCAGCCAGTACCGCAACTGCAAATCTCAATGTCGTGTTCTGTAGCGTAGGTTCTGTAATCAAGAGGCTGCTTAAAATGGCCGTCCAGCGAGGCCGCAGGGAGGCCGGCGACTGAGCCGTACCGTTTTCACCCACCCGCCCCGAGCTTGCCGAGAAAGCTCCTTTCCCATGGCGCTACGTCGCAGGGAGACGGCCGACCGAGAACGAAGCCCGGGAAGGGGCGCGTCTCGGCGCGCCTGGGGCGGCGCGGGTGAAAATAGAGCCATTTTCAGCAGCCTAATAACTTTGCCTTTCCAACGTCGGTATGATCGACGCCCCAAGAATCCCTAACCCAAATCGCGGGTTCTCGACCGCCTCATTCGCATAAAGCCGGCCCGTCGGCGCAGCGAGGGCGATATCCAACCGCGCCGTGCCGTTCGCCTCGATCGTCACCGTCTGCTCCTTCTCGCCCAGCCGCGGATGCCAAATCGTGATCCTGTAGGTTCCCGGCGGAATGTCGTCGATCCTAAATTGGCCGTCCTGATCCGTGACAGCGAAATATGGAGTGTCGATGGCCAAGCCCCAGCTCTCCATATACGCGTGAAACCCGCACTGCATCGCGAAGCCGCGCCGCCCTTTCGTCATCTTCACCGTCTGCCGCATCGGCTCGCCCGGTAGATGCTTGTGGTATTGGGCCGCCTGACTCATCTCGCGGGGGTGCAAGGCATTCATCGGAAGCGGCACGTTGAACAGCACGCGCGGGCCGAGCTCCGACGTCTCGTACGCCTGAATGTCGTGCATCACGGGATCCATGTTCACGACCTCGACCGGCATGCGATCCCGCACGATGGTGACGAATGGCTTGAACATGCAATCGATGGCTTCAATCCGCGGCATCTGGAACGAAAAGGGCTTACCCTTCTCGACACCCTCGATCAGCACGACCACGCCTTGAAATGCTTGCTGCGCGCCGACTTGAAACGACTGCAGCAACCGCCATCCGTTCCCGTCGGAAACCCGACCGCAATAGACCGGATCGGGAAACGTGACGAGGTTGTAGCCCTTCGGCTTGGGCACCACACCATTCAGCGTGATCGTGCCGCTCAGCGTCCCGCCGTCGGTTACCGTCGTTTCCTCGTAGGCGTAGGCTGGCGTATGGAAGGCGCTGAGCGCCGCGATCAGCAACGCTCCCAACATTCCTCTCGTTAACATCCCGGCCTCCTTCGTGATTCGTTGATCGTCATTCATGAATTGTTTCACGGAGCACATATTCGCGGCTAACGACCAACGCTGCCCGATAGCAAAGAGGCAGCGCCGCTCACCAAGCCGACGCTGCCTCTTTTCTTTTTTCTATCCCTCTTTTCTATCGATCGGCGCTATTTCCAATCATCGCGTTGGATGGAAGGGACGGGCACGGAGGTTTTGCCATGGCGCCACTGCCTCTCCATTCGCCGTAAGGCTGTCGTGAGCTCCGGCATCGCGACCTTGTCGCGGCCTTAGAGGAGCTCACGACCATGAGTACGACTCCAGGCGCCGCCTGATATCGACGCATCTTGGCAAAACTGGAGCTGCCCTCCCTTCCTCAATCCAACGCCTCCTTTACTTCATCGCCGTCGGCACGGCTTTCGGCACCGTCGGCTCCACTTCCGCCCGCTTCGCACCGATGTTGTTCTGCGACAGCGGGAGGATCCGCTGATCGCCGGCCGGCAGCACTCGGAAGTAGCCCCACTGCCCGGATTGCGTGTACGGCAGCCGCTGATTGGACCACAGGAAGTCTCCGACCTGACGGAACGGGCCGCCCGCTCCGCCGCGGAGGAAGACGTCCAGGGTTTCCGAACCCGCGTACTCCACGACGCTGATCATGTCGGCACCCGGCATGTAGGGTTCGATCGGCCACTCGTGGCCTTCGACCGCGAACATGCCGTTCTGCTCGCTGTTCGCCCCGATCACGTGGATCCGCACCGGGTCACCGGCGTGCGCCTCGATGGTCGGCGTCACGGGATCTTCGGGCTTGTCCACCGCGCACGGCTGGAAGATCTTGCCGAGCGAGCAGCCTTGCTCCTCACGGAACTTGTACGGTTCCGCGCGGTAGTTCACCGCCGTCAGCCCGGCGACGTTCTGCACATAGGGCATGAACGCCGTCCCGATGATGTTGTCCTCGTCCTGGAAGAAGAGGGCGACGTCCCGGTAGTTCACCTTGCCCGCGTTCTCCGGCAGGCTGCGATCGATGATGACGTCCGCACGCCAGGCATTCTTCTGCGACAGGTCTTCGCCGGTCACCGGATCGCGATACAGCGACCCGCGAGGTCCGACGATGACCGCGCCGAACAAGCCGTTGCGCGGATTGGTCACGATGTTGCCGCCGTCCCACACCAACGACGTCGTCTCCTTGTTCTCAGGATGCGCGTAGTAGGTGTAGGTCCGCGCTTCACCCGGGGCGATGGTCTGGTCGCCGGGATTGTTCCCGACGTTCAGGCCCAGACTGTCCTTCGGATCGAAGGCCAAGCCCGGCGCGAAGAACGACGCCCGGCTGTCCTTCATCTTGTTCTTGAGGTTGACCTTGACGCAGTCGCCGAGGTTGACGCGGAGCGTGAGCGGGTTCGGCATCACGGTTCCGGCCACCTTGGTCGCTTCATCCTCGAGCGCGAAGATCTTGCCTTCCGGCACGCGCATTTCGATCTTGCGCTCGAAGTCCACCTCGATGGCGTCCGGGGCCTTCGGATTCAGGGTCAACGGGCGGTCCAACGCCACGACGTTGAACGTCTTCACCGGGGCATCGGCCGGACACACGGACTTCGGCACCGCCGGGATCTCCTCGGACTTTGTTCCCGACGGCAGCGGCTTCAGATCCGCCACCGGCTTGTCCAACACGCGGAAGATGCCCCATCCCCCTTCGGCGAAGTGGGAGCTTCGGCCGTTGAAGTGGATGTAGTCTCCCGGCATGCCTTGGAAGCCGCCCGCCTTGGTGACCAGGTCATACCGCTCGGCGATCCCGACGTGGATCGAGTTCTTCCGATTGGCATCCCCGGCATACCGCTCGGTGAGGAAGGTATGGCCGGCGATGGTCCAGACGTGCGACTCGTTCATGAGCTGGTGCAGCAGGCGGAACACCACGGTGTCCCCGACGTACGCGCGGAGGAGCGGCGTATCGGGATCTCCGTGGATCGCGCTGCTGAACAGCTTGGAGGTATCCGGATTGTTGGCCAGACGCTGGGCAAAGGGCTCGGCGCGGAAGTTCAAGCCGCTCCCCGTCGTATGCGTCCCGCCGTTGATGTACTTGTTCGGCGCCGCCAGGATCTTCTCCGGCATCGCGAACGACACCGTCTTCCCGGCCTCGAGCGCCACTTCGATGGGCTGTCCGGGCGGATTCCCCGCCTCCACCGTGTTCACGGTATGGGGCACCGTGTCGTGGATGGACACCATCAATTCACGGAAGCTGCCGTTCACGCCGTATCCGATCGGTTCGGTCGTATGGATGTCGGCGATCGGGCCGCTGTAGACCGTCTTGCCGGTCTTCGGATCGTGGTAGGTCGAGCCGTAGGGCTCGATGATCACGCTGCCGAACCCGCCGTGCGGCCACGTGGTGGCGCCGAAGGCGTGGTCGTGCCAGAAGACCGTCCCCAAGTCCGAGTCGACCCACCATCGGTATCGCACGAACTCAACGGTGGCGATGTCGTTCTTCGGATGATCGAACTTCAAGGGCGTGGCCAACGCAATCGTATTGCCCTTGATCTCCTTGATCCGCGCGACTTCCGAGCAGGAGATATCGCGCTTGATCGCGCTGCTCTCATCCTTGCTCGACTGCAAACAGTCCGCGCCGATCAGCAACTCGGTATTCAGGTGGTACTGCGCCGCGTTCTTCACGGTGATCGAGCGCGCGCCCTTCTTGGCTGTCTCCGTCAACACCGTGTTCATCGGCGCCGGCAAGCCGTGCTTGCCTTTCTTCTCCAGCATCGTGAACGGCCGCATGGACTGCTCGTAGGAGAGTCCGCTGATCACGCCGTCCGACGCCTGGTTGTCGAACTGCATGAAGTGAGGATGGATGTTGATCTTCGACGACTGGAAGTTCGTGTAGTCGTCGTCATCCCACTCACTGGTGAGGAGTACGTCCACGCAGTCATACACGTTCGCACGGATGACCGCGGGGTATTTCAAATCGTCATTCGCCCGGATGGCCTGCTCCTCTTCATGAATGACGTAGATCAAGCCATCCTTGTCGGTGATGGCGGGTTCCTTGCCCTGCGCCTTCGACAGTGTGATCGGCAGCCGAATGAAGTGCAGGTTGTAGAACTTCCGGTTCGCGTTCTCCGGACAGAGGCTCCAGCGGCCTTGCTCGCCGGGCTGGGCCGGCTCGGCCGTCCGCTCGCCGTTCGCGTCCTGGTGGATTTGCTCCAGCCACGGCGCGCCGTTGTGATTCGGTGGGAACATGATCCGCTTGCCAAAGTGCGGCTTCACGAGCGGGAACGACACTTTGCCGGTCTTCGGCTCGAACAGAATCGCCGGCCGGGTGCTGTCGTCCCACTTGGCGGCAGCAGGATACTTCGGGTTCTTGGCGGTGCTTTCGCGCTCACCCAGCGCCCGATTACCGTCCCACTTCCAGTCCCACACGGTCGCATCGTACGCCAGGATCTGCCCGCGCTCGTCATCCTTGTGACCGGGCTTGCCCATCGTGGGCACCTGCATCTCGACCCAGTCCTTGATATTGACGATGCCGGCCTTCCAGTCGGTCTTCTGACCCTTGTCCACGATCTTGAAAATCTTGCCGAACCAATCGACGCTCTTCCCGACCAGTTGATCGGAGGTCACGCCGACCTTCATGCGGCCCGCACGATCCGGCAGCTCACGCAGATCCGGCATCGTGTCGGTGTGAGATTGGCCGACCTGCAGCGTGTTGTACGTGCGGCCATAGCCCCACATGCCTGCCACGTAGTGGTGCGCGACGTGGCAGTGGAACAGGAAGTCGCCCGCCAACTGCTGGCAGAGACCCGATCCACACTCATTCTCCAGATCCAACGCTTCAGATGGCCCGATCACTTCGACGTCCACGCGATCCGTCTTGGTCCGGACCACGGGGTATTTCACGGGACCGTCTTTGGCGGTCGCCCACAGTTCGGTATCCACCGCGCGCGGGCTGCGCGGCCAACGGATCGACCCGCCGTGCGGGTGGTGGGAATGGAACACTTCGGAGCCGCCGTGCACGATCCGCCACTTGACCGGATCGCCGAGGTAGGCGCGCGGAATCGTCGTGGGCGGATCGCCGAACGTATAGGCGCTGTACGCCAACGATTCATCCTCGAACCCGAAGTACTCATGTTGCAGATGCATCTGGTCGATACCGAACGGCTCGCTGCGATAGTTCAACGCCCGGCCGCCCGGACGGTACGCATCGGTCAGCGGATCACGCTGCGGCAGGAAGTCGCCCTTCTTGTTCAACGGCCGGAAGGCTTCATCCCCGATCTCGTGATAGAAGATCACGTGCTCGCGGAAGTCCGGTCCCGACCCGTTGTCGATCATGACCTGCCACCCGCTCTTGGCTTCCGTCGCCGACCCGGTTCCCAGCGGCTCGAGGTACTTTGAGCCCTTGGGCTCGACGACGAACGCGCCGAACAGCCCGAGCACCGTCAATTCCCGATCGTTGCTGTACGAGTGAAACTGCCGCACGCCTTCTTGAATCCCGGGGTGCAGATACCACTCCAACTCCACCGTCTTGCCCGGCTCCAGCGTCGCATCCGGATTCGTGGTCGTCGCGGCCTTGCCGGTCGCGGACACGACCATACTCGACGCCTGGATGTGCAAGCTGCCGGTCTCATCCTTCATCTGATTGCGCAACGTGATCTTGACGCAATCGCCCTGATTGCCGCGAATGACCAAGGGCTGGATCATGTCCCCTTGCAATCCGGTCGTCACGGCGCCCGGATCCCATTCCTTCTCGCGCGCCGCCTTATTCTTCGCCTCCTCCGCACGGACCTTGTCGATGTTCTCCGTCAAGATATACATGTAGCCGGGGTAGTAGTCCTGCCATCGGTTCAACGTGATCTCGACGCTGATCATCGACACGTCGTAGTGCTTGATCGGCACGTTCGCCGGACACCGGCCGCCGTTCATCGACACCGGCTCAGCCTTGTTGTCCGACATCAGCAGGAAGCTGGACCCGTCCTGCCCCATGTACTGGTGCATCATCGACATGCCGTTGTAGCCGCCGGACGTCCATTGCGCCTGCGCCTCGTTGGACATCTGCTGCTCCATCTGCCGCATGAGCCGATGGTGCTGCAATTCGACTTTCTCCGAGCGACCCACTCGACCTTCCAAGGACTCTTCCACGACGGTTTGCCCCTTCAATGCCTGCGTCCAGCCCGGCATCGAGGTCGGAGTTGCATGTCCCTGATGATCCTGGTCACCCGGGCCCGCGGCCACCACCGGCCACGCAGCAAGGCTGCCGGCCAGTATGGCAACTTGCAGACCCATGGCTACACGAGCCATGCGCCTGCGTTGTAGAGACTGACTACTCATCAGATGGCCTCCTTTCTTTATGCCAATGATGAATGAGGAGTGAATGAACGAGGAGCTGAAAGCCTTCAGTTCGTCGATCATGGAATTGCGCCTATGGCCTCACTATTTGATCGGAGGGTGAGAGACGGCGACGCCCCTCGTTCGTCGCTCAGCACTCAGCACTCGTCACTTTCTCTCCTAATAAGGGGCCGGTGAAGGGTCCCGTCTTGCGATGGGTAGGGTCATACGGAGGCCGGTCCTATGTCCCACCCTTCACCAGCTTGCGACTATTAGCGCAACATATGTGCCGATTGTCGCGGCGACGGCGATCAGCAAAAACAATTGAACTTTGAAGGACCTAGGGATCGAGGGTGATGGAGAGGTCCCGGAAGGGCGGGGAGGCAGAGTTCCACAGACTAAGAGAGGCGTGACCGTGAAATGATGATGATACAGAGAATCAAACGCTTACGGTGTCTAAGACTTTAGACAGCCGAATGGCAAAACTGTGGCGAGAAGGGACAGGAGGAAGGAGGAACAGTAAGGCTCTCGGCCTCACTCGGTGACCTCGATGCCATAGGATCTCAGTTTGTTGTACAGAGTCGCTCGGCTGATCCCAAGGAGACGCGCGGCCCGAACACGGCTTCCTGCCGTCTGTCGGAGGACTTCGAGGATCCGTGTTCGTTCAGCGGCGCGCACCGCATTCCGAGCCACACTCCGCAGATCGTCGTTCGCCACGTCGGAGGTTGTCCCAAAGAAATCTCTTGATCGTAAGGTGGTGTGCTGTGCCGTCACGATCGCTCGCTCGATCAGATGCTTGAGCTGACGCACATTGCCGGGCCACGACGTAGCGGTGAGTCGATGCATCGCGTCATCAGACACCGTGCAGATCGGCCGGCGCTGGCGGGCGCAGGTGACCGCGACAAAGTGTCGAACCAACAGCGGGATATCCTCACGCCGGTCACGGAGCGGGGGCAGCAGCAGCGGCAAGACCGCCAGCCGATAGTAGAGGTCTTCACGAAATGCCTTTGCCTTCACCAATTCGAAGAGATCTTTGTTGCTCGCCGAAATGATGCGGACGTCGACCTGGATCGGCCGGGTGCCCCCGACCGGCTTGATTTCCCCCTCCTGCAGGACCCTCAGGAGCTTGGCTTGAAACTGTGGCGTCGTGTCGCCGATCTCGTCGAGGAACAGCGTGCCGCCGGCGGCGACCTGGAATAGCCCCTTTTTCGCTGCCGCCGCACCGGTAAAGGCACCTTTGACATGGCCGAAGAGCTCGCTCTCGAGCAGGGTCTGGGGCAAGGTTCCACAGTCCACGACCACAAAGGGTCGCTCCCGCCGAGGGCTCAAGCGATGTACGGTCCTCGCGACCAACTCTTTGCCGGTGCCGCTTTCTCCTTGGATCAGGACCGTCGCGTAGCTGTCGGCCACGAGACGGATCATTTCGAAGAGATGACGCATCGGCTGGCTCTGCCCGATCAACTCGCCCTGGTTTCGACTGCTGTTCGGCCCGTCGGTCTCGCTACGGGCGCCGAGAAAGCCGTGTCCTTGCGCCTTGTCGATTCCCGCCAAGATCGCCATGACTGCAGTGGTGTTCCCTTCACTCGACACAAGCGGAAAGACTTCCTTCAGCCCGCAGACCGGCGCGTTATTCTGCGGGACTGAAAAGACACGGACCTCGCCCGAATGCAAGGCTTGCGTGGCGAGGCAGGGACTACACGCCTCCGCGCGGGCAAGGCAGGCCTCGTAGCATGTCACGGACCCCGATTCCCTGATCTTGTCCGGCATGGCGTCCAGGGCCGCCTTATTGGCGTAGCGAATCGTGAGATCGCGGCCGAGGACCAGGACCCTTTCCCGTACGCCGTCGGCGAGAAGATGCATGCCGTCGAGGGGGGTAGTGACGGCAGGGTCATCAGAGGGGACAATCCGGAATGGTGCGCGAGATCCGGCCATCTCGTGATCCTTTTCCACCCGACAATTGGACCCGCTACGAGCGCTCACGTCATGCCGAGCGTAGCGGCCCCGTTCCGTCTCCATTCTTATGGAGGATGCGTCGGATGGCGGCTTTCAAGTCTGCGATGCGAACCGGCTTGTCGAAGTAGGCGGCTACGCCGAGTTCGAGCGCACTCGCCCTTGTCGGAGCGTCGCCGAATGCCGTCATCAAGATAATCGGAACGCCAGGCGCTAACGTGCGGAGCCGCGCCACATGATCCAAGCCGCCGGCCGGCATGCGGAGATCCGTCAGGATCACATCGGGCCGGCTTTCTTCCAGATGCCGGAGCGCTTCATCGCCATCGGCTGCCTCAACGATCCGATACCCCATGTCCCAGAGTTCATCGCAGAGCAAACTCCGCATGGCATGATCGTCCTCGACTATGAGCAATACGACTGCAGCATTCGATGTCACAATCTTCCTCGCGCAGCAATCAGCAGACATGTGAGTCATCACCGTCCCCTCACTTGTGTGCATAAGTGAGCAAGCGGCATGCCGAGTTGGTTTTCCCAACGACTCAAGTTCTGTGGAAACTCAGGCCCGCCATTCCCGTTTCGCTGTGAAGCCCGGCATGCATGTCGAGTTACACCACAGCGGACCAAGAACAGGTGGTGCGAATTGCTACAGCGAACGGATTTGAATATCGGGATTGGATGTAGGGACGATAGGTCGATTGAACTGGTTGGCCGAAGGGATACGGTGCCGAGCGATGCTGTTCGCGCTACCCGCTCATCGGCAGAAAAATGGTGAAGGTGGTCCCGCGACCTACTTCACTGTCCACTGCAATCGTGCCACCATGGTCCTGAATGATGCCATGGACGACGGTCAAGCCCAGGCCTGTCCCCTTCCCGACCTCTTTCGTCGTAAAGAAAGGATTGAAGATCTTCGACAAATCCTCTTTCGAGATTCCGTGCCCGGTATCCGACACCACCATTCGGATCACGCCGTCGGCTTGGGCCAGCTCGATTCTCAGCGTGCCGCCGCTGGCCATCGCCTGCACGGCATTGATTACCAAGTTAAGCAATACCTGGCTGATCTGGTCGCGATCGACTAAGACGAGGGGCAGCTGATCGTCGAAGATCGTTTCCACCCGAATGTGATGGCGGTGAAAGCGCTCGTTCATCACCTCCAAGCTATCGGCAATGACCCGCCGCAAGTCCGTCGGCCGCCGGTCCATGGGGCGGCGGCGCGCGAAGGTGAGCAACTGATTCATGATGCGTGTAATCCGCTCCACCTGAACAATAATGATCTCCAGCCCCTTCTTGATGCGCTCGTCGCTGGTCCGTTGCAGCAGATGTTCGGCACGGCCTAGAATCACGTTCATCGGCGTCCCGATTTCGTGGGCCATCCCTGAGGCGAGGGTTCCCAATTCCGCCAGTCGCTCCGTCTGTCTGAGCTGCTCTTGCGTGTGCTGCAGGTCTTTTTGCTTTTGCTGAAGTCCTTTGCCCAAATTTCGGCTGAGATCGGCCAATTGCCGGTTCGCGAACTTTAACTTCTCAGAGGACTTTTGAATATAGGCTTCGATCGCCAACTGAATGTCTAAGAAAATGACCTTGGTGAGTGCGTTCAGCGCACTGTCCGCGATTCCCGGCCGATGTCGAAACTCCTCAAGGATGAGCGGCTGAATCAACGTCAGGTACAGGGAATAGGCCCCAAGATACCATTGAGGGGTGAGACCGATACGGTCATGGACCTGGCCGATTTTAAGACGACTGTCGCGATAGGAATCGTCATACTGTCCGGCCACCAAGGAGGTCAAATAGTTCTTTTGAGCATGCTTGAGGCGGCCCGCGATCAATTCATCCGTCAATAACTGCCGCGTCTCGCTGAAGCTCAGGAGATGATTATAGAAGGCCTCCACGAGCTCGTCGACATAGCGCTCCATCAAGGGCTGGAGCAGCTTCAAGTTCCGCTCCTCCTCTTCACTCAGGAGGAGAAAATCTTTTCTGACTTTCCACTCGTCGGCCATTTGAAAAAGCACCTTGGGGAACGTAGTCCTGCCAGACGGCCGGAAGCTCTGCCCTGCCTACTTATTCTCTCCTTCGATTTCGCTCAGCTTGCGATAGAGCGTCTTCCGATCGATCCCCAGCACCTGGGCCGCTTGGTACTTATTGCCACCCGTCTTCTCCAGGATTTTCAGGATGTATTCCTTTTCCACTTCTGCCAGCGGCAAGGTCCGTTCCGCCGCCTCGTCGATCACCCGCCGCTCCCCACGCGCGCCCTGGATGGCCGCCGGGAGATCTTCCGTCACGATCTTGTCTCCACGCGCCAACGTGACTGCCCGTTCAAGGACGTTTTCCAACTCGCGCACGTTCCCCGGCCACTGATAGTCCAGCAACAGAGCCAGTGCGGACTCGGCGATTCCGTGAATGTTCTTCCGGCCCGTCTCGGCGCACCGGCGAAGGAACGCCTCGACCAACAAGGGGATATCTTCTCTGCGATCGCGGAGCGGGGGCAAGCGAATCTCGACCACATTGAGGCGGTAGTAGAGATCCTCCCGGAACCGCTTCGCCTTGACCTCCTCGGCCAGGTTCAGATTGGTGGCGGCAATAATGCGCACGTCGACGAAGACGGGACGGGTGGCCCCCACGCGTCGGATTTCCCGCTCCTGGATCACGCGCAGCAACTTGGCTTGGAGCATCAGGGCCAACTCGCTGATTTCATCCAGGAACAGCGTGCCATGTTGCGCCTCTTCAAAGAGACCCCGCTTATCGGTCTTCGCATCGGTGAAGGCGCCTCGGACATGGCCGAACAGCTCGCTTTCCAACAGCGCCTCGGGGATGGCCGCACAATTGACCGGAACGAAGGCCGCCTCCCGACGATCGCTGTTGTAATGGATCGCCTTTGCCACTAATTCTTTCCCGGTTCCACTCTCCCCGGTGATGAGTACATTGGTAGGGCTGTCGGCGACGCGACGGATGAGTTCGAAGACCTCCTGCATCGCCTTGCTCTTACCCAGGATCTGATGGAAGCTATATTCCTTCAGCACTTCACGCCGCAGGCGGTTGACTTCCTGCCGCAATGCCGCTTCACGGGCCGCGCGGGCCATAACCCGTAAGAGTTCTTCATTTCTGACCGGCTTGATAAGGTAATCGTAGGCGCCTTGTTTCATGGCCTCGATGGCCGTCTCAACCGAGCCGAAGGCCGTCATGAGAATGACATTGGTGTCAGGATGAGTCCGCTTGATCTCCGACAGCAACTCGATCCCCTGCATGTCTTTCATGCGGAGATCGGTCACGACGACGGCATACGCCTGTTCAGCAAGTCGTTTCAGCGCTTGGCGCCCGCCGTCGGCCACATCGACCTGATACCCGTGCTCCTGGAGCACGTCCTGCACCAACGCTCGCATGTCCGGCTCGTCGTCGACGACGAGGATCGGTCTGTCTTCCGCCATACGAACCACTGCTCCGTGAACGGCCATCGATGCAAAGACGCAGGGTAGCGTACCGGCCCTACATCAGTGGGTCAAGGGCGGCCTTTGGCTAAGAGGACGGAGTCAGCGGGGGATCGGCATGCACGTGAAGCGGGGTAAGTACCTCACCGAATGAGGAGTGCCTTGGCCGACGCACGGCGGATAGCGGCACCAGGATCTTCATAGTGCTGAGGCGGGAAACGTTGTTCAGGCGAGGCAGGGCTATCTCGGCTTCCGTGCCCGCCGCCTTACCTCCGAAGGCTCACATACGCTCATGACTTGGTGCTTGCGCTCTCCGAAGCTGACGCTGCCTTGAGCGAATTGTCAGGGCTCGGGAGAAGATCCCCAGCGTCGTCCCTTCTCGCTTCGCCTCGATGATGCCGGCAGCTTTTCCATCGATGTAGCGCAAGTAATCGGCGAAGCCGTGCGGAGGATCGAGTGGGAAATTTCGAAGAGCGACGCCCCGTGCAGCGGTGAGATGGGCATCTTTGAAGTCTTGAACTGACCAGCCGGCTTTCGTCAAGAGCTGGTCGATATGTTCCCGTGCCTTGTCTTCCGACGCTGGCATAGCGGCCCTAGCAAGAAACCGGGAAGGAGTGTATCGAAAAGATCAGCACAAAGCTACTGGACCGGAGTCTGTAACGGCAGAGAAAACCGCCCCGATCAGTCTTCAGCGGAGTAGGCTTTGGATGTATTTCAAAATATGGTGAGCCGCCTGGGACTCGAACCCAGGGCCCTCGCCTTAAAAGGGCGATGCTCTACCGACTGAGCTAGCGGCTCACCGTGAGGCTGGAGTAGTTGTCGAGATGATACGCGAGACTTTTCAAAGCTTGCTTCATGAACGTCGCGCGGATTTTTGGCTGCGCTTCGGCGCCATGGGATTTCTGAGAATGATCGTTTCCTGACGCTTGGAGCCGGTGGAGATCATGTCGATCCGGCAATCGGCCAGCTCTTCGATGCGTTGCAGGTACCGCTTTGCTTCGCGCGGCAACTTCCCGTACGACGTCACGCCCGTCGTCGACGCCGTCCAACCGGCCATTACTTCATACACCGGTTCGCATCCCATCAACACGTCGAGATCGGACGGCATGTCACGATAGAGCTTGCCGTCGTAGCGATACCCGGTGCAGAGCTTGAGCTCCTCGCACCCATCCAGCACGTCGAGCTTCGTCAAGGCGAGCGACGTCAGGCCGTTCACCCGCGTGGCGTAGCGGACCACCACGCCGTCAAACCAGCCGCAGCGCCGCGGCCGGCCCGTCGTCGCCCCGAACTCTTTTCCACGTCCCTGCAGTCCGCCGCCGACCTCATCGGTCAACTCGGTGGGGAACGGCCCGCTGCCGACCCGTGTGGTATAGGCCTTCGCGACACCCATCACCGCATCAATCTTCGTCGGCCCTACGCCGGTGCCGATGCACGCGCCCCCAGCCGCGGCGCTCGAGGAGGTGACATAGGGATAGGTTCCGAGATCGATGTCGAGATGGGTCCCTTGCGCGCCCTCGAAGAGCACGCTCTTGCCGCTATCGATCGCCTTGTTAAGCAGGAGCGATGTGTCGACGATGTGTCCCTTCAATCGGTCGGCGTAGGTCATGTATTGCTGAAAGACCTTTTCCACCTCGAAGCCCTCGACTTGATAGAGCCGCTCGAGGAAGAGATTCATCTCAGCGAGATTCTCTTCGAGCTTGCGTCGAAACAGGGTGGGGTTGAGGAGATCGCCGACCCGTATCCCGATGCGCGCCATCTTATCGGCATAGGACGGCCCGATCCCGCGACCCGTCGTGCCGATACGTCGCGAGCCTTTCGACTGCTCGCTCGCCTTCTCGATCGCCTTGTGATACGGCAGGATGAGATGGGCCCGCTGGCTGATCGCGAAATGTTTCCCGATCCGAATGCCCTTCGCATGCAGTTGATCCAATTCTTCGATCAACGCTCCCGGGTCCACCACAACACCGTTCCCAATGACGCAGAGTGTCCCTCGATAGAGGATGCCCGACGGAATCAGGTGAAAGACGAAGGTCTCGTTCCCGTTGACCACGGTATGGCCGGCATTCGAGCCGCCCTGAAAGCGCACGACCACCTTGGCATCACGCGCCAAGATATCGACGATCTTGCCCTTCCCTTCGTCTCCCCACTGCGTGCCAATGACGACCAAATTGGGCATCGATGCGGTACTCCTACGGCTACACGTGCGAAAAAAAAGCTCTGACCAAAGACAGTCAGAGCCGCGCCGGCATCATACTAGGGAGGGGTGGCGGGCTTTGTCAAGCCAACCTGACCATGCGCTCATGCGGCGGTGATGCACAGAGAAGCGTGCGATTTGACTGAAGATGCAGGCGAATGGTAGCATGCACGCTGTCTTGAGTTCCGAAACTCAGCATTCATAATTCAACACTCAGCACTTGGCAGATGTGGGGCTGTGGCGCAGCTGGGAGCGCGCGTGAATGGCATTCACGAGGTCGCGGGTTCAATCCCCGCCAGCTCCACCAAAAACAAGACAAAGGATGGAACCCGCGACCGGGGGTTCCGAAGGGGGTGTGCCCCCTTCGTGGGTAGTATGCGAGGGGGCTGGCCCCCTCAGCAAGAGTCGGTGAGAAAGGTTTTTTGGTTCGAACCGACGAGGGAGCGCGGTTCAATCCCCGCCAGCTCCACCAAAAACACGATACCAAGCTTGCTTGAGCCGTTTGCCACGTTCTGTAATTGAAACAGACAACAGACTATATGGCGAGCAAATGGATAGTTACTCCGAGATTTCTCTATTCCAGAACAAGCTTGCTTGAACGGCCGGCTTTTTTGAGAGATTCAATACCGCGCGGTCGCCTCGCTTGATCTCAAATTAAACGTTTTGATCTCTCCTTTCTTCGTCACCACAAAGAGCCGTGGCGATTGAATAGACGGCGAGGGCGTACGTTGCCTCGCTGCGAACATCATGCTGCAAATAGAGCACATCAGCAAGCAATTCGCCGCCCGCATCTTGTTCAAGGACGCGTCCGCTCACCTGCGCCCACAGACCCGTACCGGGCTCGTGGGCCCGAATGGGGTGGGAAAGACGACCCTGATCCGCATGATCCTCGGTGAAGAATCGCCCGACCAAGGGACGATCCGGAAACGACCCCGCCTCCGCCTGGGCTATCTTCCTCAGGAACTCGAGACCCTGTCGGGCAAGACGGTACTCGATGCCGCACATCGCGATCTCTATCCTGAGCATGAGGCCAAACGCATCTTGTCCGGGCTCCGCTTCAGCGAGCAGGACTTCGGACGGCCGGTTGAAAACCTCTCCGGTGGTTATCGCATGCGAGTCGCACTTGCGCATCTGCTCTTGTCCGATCCCGACGTGCTGATGCTTGATGAGCCGACCAACCACCTCGACAAGCCCACGCAAGCGTGGTTCGAGCAATTCTTGCTGCAGTCCAAGATGACCATCCTCGTCATCAGCCACGACACGGCGTTTCTCGACCGGATCGCGACGCACATTTGGGAAATCCGCAACCACACGATCGAGGAGTACCGCGGCAACTATTCAAAGTTCCTCGAGCTGCGGGCCGCGCGTGATGCGCAAATGGAATCCGCGGCCAAGCGGCAAGAGAAGGAAATCGCGCGCGTTCAGAAATTCGTCGACCGCTTTCGCTATCAGGCCAACAAGGCGAGCCAGGTGCAGTCGCGGCTCAAGCAGCTCGAAAAGATCAAGCGGATCGAGTTGACGCGTGATGCCAAGCGCGTGCGATTCAAGTTTCCGGTGCCGCCGGCCAGCGGGCGACAGGTGTTCGAGCTCCAGGGCGTGGCCAAGAGTTATGGGTCGAACGTCGTCTATCGGTCATTGGATTTTTCGGTCGAGCGCGGCCAGCGTGTCGCGCTGGTCGGTGAGAATGGCGCGGGGAAAAGCACGCTGCTCAAAATCCTGGCCGGCGTCCTGCCCTTCGAGCAAGGCAGCCGCACCGTCGGCCACGGTGTGACCCTCCATTATTTTGCTCAGCATCAAGCGGAGACGTTGAATCCCGAACACACGATCTTGGACTCATTGGCCGAGGTATCCAAACAGGCGGAGATGAATTTCCTTCGCGGGATCGCCGGCGCCTTTCTCTTTTCGGGTCCCGACCAGAAGAAGCCGATCAAGGCGCTCAGCGGAGGCGAGCGCAACCGGGTGGCCCTCGCCCGGATGCTCGTTGAGCCGGCCAACACGCTGCTGCTCGATGAGCCAACGAACCATCTCGATCCGGCGTCGGTCGATGTGCTGACTGACGCGCTCACCGAGTTCCCGGGCACCATCATCTTCATTTCGCACGACCCGACGTTTCTTGCCCGCGTGTCGACCCGCGTCGTCGAGATCGAGAACGGGCAGGCACGAGATTACTTCGGTGACTACGAGTACTACCTGTGGAAGAGGGCTCAGGAGCTGGACTCGATCAAGGGCAGTCAGGATGAGGTCGTGCCGACCCAGAAGCAGGCGGGCAACGGGAAGGCCGCAGCGCCAGCGCCCACGCGGTCCGCCGCTGCCGATCGCCGCGACCTGATCAAAGCTCAGGCGCGACTCGAGAAACAAGTTACGCGAGCCGAAGCCGACATTGCGGACCTTGAAACGCGCATCAAGGCGCGCGAGCAGGAATTAGCCTCCCCCGACCTCTATCAAGAGTACGACCGCTGGCATACGCTGCACGAGCAGCAGGTGCAGTGGAAACACGAGCTTGAGCGATTGACGGCTAAGTGGACGAATCTCTCGCAAGAATTGGAAGACGTGAAAAAGAAGGTACTGAGTTTTGAGTGCTGAGTGCTAAGTTTCGGAGTCCCAGTTCACCCGCCGCTACGCGCCTGTTCAAAAAGACCTGCAATCATACCCGCCCTCCCCGGCCAATGTTTTCCACCCACCCGAACCCGGAACCTGCCAAGACAGGCTCCCTCTTCGAGGGACCTGCCCTTGTCCCGAGAAGGCCGGAGCAAAGACACCCCCTGAGGCGTACATGGAATGTACGTTGAAGGGGAGGGGTGAGTGAGAACGCAACACGGGACACTGCGCGTCTCGGCGCAGGGGTGAGCGGTGGTGACAGTGGGCTTTTCAGTCCTGACCTGGCGCCTGCTCAAAAAGACCTGCAGCAAGGCCGCAGCGAAGCCCGGCCCCTGAGGCGTACATGGCGAGTACGTTGAAGGGGACGGGGCGAGTGAGAACGCAGCACGGGACATTGCGCGTCTAGGCGCGCAGCAGTGGGCGGGTGGTGACAGTAGCCTTTTTCAGCAGCCGAAACAGCTGGGCGACTCAAAAGCCTCGCCCAGCGAGGCCGCAGCGATAAAAAACCGGAGGCGTACTGTCAGCAGTACGTTGAGGATTTTTTCGCAGCGAGAACAAAGCTGGAGAGGCTTTTCAGTCGCCGCTACGCGGTTTCTTTGAGGGTTTCGTTGAGATAGGAATACAGCCAGCGGTTCCGCTCTTTCGTAATAATTTGATCCCAGACGATTCCGATCAGATAGCCCTTTTCCCACGGGCGCACCCACGCGACCGTTCCCGTGAGCTTTTCCTGCTGCTCGTCGCCTTCCTGATCGAGAAACGCAATCGAGATCGACACCGATTCGTTGACCTGAAGTTGCTCCCGGGCATGGAAGCCGGCGCCAAGCTTGTTCGCATTATCGAGCACGGCGCTCAGCGCACGGCCGGATCGGCTCGCCGAGCTGATCAAGGCCGGACCCACCAGCGTCACCCGTCGCTGTCGGCGTCGATCATCGGTTTTCTTCGTGCGTTCCATTGCGTCCTCGCTGCACAGTATAACTCTTTAGCCGGCTTTGTCTATAGGCTTTTTTGGCGCATCTGCCGCCGGTTCGGCCGGTGGTTTGCGCTTCGGGCGATAGTACTGCCGGCCGCGTAACGGCTCCGGCAGATGCGCCTGGTCGGCCGCTGCCCGCGGATCATCGTGGACGTACCGATAGCCCTGCCCATACCCGAGGTCTCGCATCAACGAGGTGATCGCATTGCGCAAATGCAACGGCACGGGAAGGTTGCCGCGCTCCCGCGCATCCTTGGCGGCCTCGAGAAGCGCGACGTAGGAGGCATTATCTTTTGGCGCGGTCGCAAGATACGTCGTGCCCTGCGCCAGATTGATTTGAGCCTCCGGGAGCCCGACCCGTTCGACGGCCTGAAAGACCGCAGTCGCGATCAACAGCGCCTGGGGATCGGCATTGCCGATGTCCTCGGAGGCGAAGATGATCATGCGGCGCGCGATGAATTTGGGATCTTCGCCGCCCTCCAGCATACGGGCCATCCAGTAGAGCGCCCCATCGGGGTCCGAATCCCGCATGCTCTTGATGTACGCCGAGATCAGGTTATAGTGCTCCTCCCCGGCACGATCGTAGCGTAACGCCTTCTTCAGCATGGCCGCCTCAAACGCCGACTCCGTAAGCCGCACAATTCCATCGGCATCGGCTGCAGTCTGTGTCACGAGAAACTCCAGCGCCGTCAGCATGAGCCGGGCATCACCATTGCCGAAGGCCAAGAGCCGTCGCCGCCCCTCCTCGCTCAGCTCGACACGATAGCGCCCGAGGCCGGCCTCGCGGTCCTTCAACGCGCGGTCGAGAATCCGGCCCATAGCGTCATCGTCCAACGGCTTGAGCACGACGACCATCGACCGGGACAGGAGCGGCGCGATGACCTCGAAGGAAGGGTTCTCCGTCGTCGCTCCCAGCAGGATGATCGTGCCACGCTCCACATGTGGGAGAAACGCGTCCTGCTGCGCTTTGTTGAACCGATGGATTTCATCCACGAAGACAATCGTCCGGTGCCGGTAGAGCGCGAGTCGCTCTTCGGCCGCCTGTACGACGGCGCGTAGATCGGCGATGCCGCTCGTCACGGCGCTGAACGGTACAAATTCCGCCTTGGTATGTTTGGCGATGATATGCGCGAGCGTCGTCTTTCCGGAGCCGGGCGGTCCCCAGAGAATCACCGACGACAACGTGTCGGTTTCAATCGCGCGGCGCAGCGGTCGATCCGGTGCCACGACCTCTTCTTGGCCGACGAAGTCCGGAAAATCTTGCGGGCGCAGGCGTTCGGCGAGCGGGGCGTCGGCGGGAGGACCGGCGACATGAAACAGCGTCATCTCGGCCGGCTTCTGGCGTCTGGTTGGCATAGGGGAGCCTTCAGTGATTGTATCCGCAAGCGAGCAACGACCGCAAACGCGCCGACAAGCCGGTTGACCACCGCCTGCCGCTGTGTTAGCAACCCACACACGGAGGCTGACGATGCGGGCAACGATCAACGGCGTTGAATTAGCGTATGCCGACCACGGACAAGGGACACCGGTGGTGCTCGTTCATGCCTTCCCCTTGTCACGAGAAATGTGGGAACCGCAACTCGACGCGCTCAGTCCCTATTGCCGCGTCATCGCGGTTGACTTGCGGGGTCACGGCGAATCGGCTCCAGTTCGAGGCAAGCTGAGCCTTGATGATTTTGCCGACGATGTGGTCGGAGTCCTCGACTATCTCAAGCTGCCACGGGCGATCTTCGTGGGACTCTCGATGGGCGGCTATACGTTGTTTGCCTTGCATCGCCGCCATCGCCGCCGGATCAAAGCCTTGGTCCTCGCCGATACGAGAGCGCAAGCGGATACGGCCGAGGGACGGGAAGCGCGATTTGCGATGATCCGAACGGCCGAGGAAAAGGGCCAGGGCGCGATCGCGGAGATCATGCTGCCTCGGCTCGTGACGCCGCACTCACTTCAGCATCGTCCTGATCTGACGCAGCGGCTCCGCGCAATCATTGAAAGGAATCCGGTTGCGACCATTGTCGCGGACCTGCGGGCAATGGCCGAGCGTCCTGATTCGGTCTCCCTCCTCGGTGAGATGGAGCACCCGACACTCGTCATCGTGGGCGAGCTGGATCAAGGTACGCCGCCGGCTGACGCCACAACCATGGCTGAGGGCATCCGTGGAGCGCGCTTGACGATCATCCCGAACGCCGGGCACTTGTCGAACTTCGAAGCGCCCGCCGCCTTCAATGCCGCGGTATTGGAGTTCATGAACGGACTGCGCTAGGAAGACGAAAGAAGGGAGAGCAGGTCAGTCGGAGAGACCGGCCGGGCCGCCGCGGATCAGCTTGAGGAACTCTTCACGCGTCTGCAATTGACTGCGGAAGACGCCGAGCATCGAACTCGTCACCGCGATCGTATTCTGCTTTTCCACGCCGCGCATCATCATGCACAGGTGCCGCGCCTCCATCACGACGGCGACGCCGTGCGCGTTGAGCTTCGACTGCAGCGTTTCGGCGATCTGGACGGTCAGCCGCTCTTGGACCTGCAGCCGCCGCGCAAACGCATCCACGAGCCGCGGAATCTTGCTGAGCCCCACGACGCGCTTGTTCGGCATATAGCCTACATGACATTTGCCGAAGAAGGGCAGCAAGTGGTGCTCGCACATGCTGAAGAAATCGATGTCCTTGACGATCACCATCTCATCGTACTCGATGGGAAACAGCGCGCCGTTCAAGAGGTGATCGATGTTCTGCGTGTACCCGGCCGTCATGAACTGAAGCGCCTTGGCGACCCGTTCCGGGGTCTTCAACAAGCCGTTGCGCTTGGGGTCTTCACCGAGCACGACCAGCATCCGCTCCACCATGTCCCGCAGTTCGGATGGATGTCCGTTGCCCGTCATATCGACTACCCGCCGCAGTGATTTTTTCGCTCGTACGCTCATGCCGCTCCGGCGTATTCGAAATAATTGTCCCGCGTCTCGATCAACCCGACCTTCTCCAACTCGCCGCCGGGAATCTTGTTCACCAGGAGATCCCACACAAAGCGGACGAGATTTTCGCCCGTCGTGGTGCGATCCGCGAAGCCTGGGTCACGATTGAGGTCCTGGTGATCGAACCGCTGCACCACCGTCTCGTGGACGATCCGATCCAGCGTCCCGGGGTCGGTGACCCGTCCCGATCGCGGATCGATCGGTCCCCGCACCGTCACCAACAAAATGTAATTGTGACCGTGGCCGTTCGCATTGTTGCACTTTCCGAAGACGGCCCGATTCTCGGTCTCCGAGAGCCGGTCGCAATGGAGCCGGTGCGAGGCGGCGAACGCATACCGTCGAGTCAGACTCGCCACGCCAGTCATGTCCGTCACGCTGGTGCCCATGAAGAAAGAGCCGGGCCCCGTCGTCCGGTAGCCCGGCTCCTGTTCAATACTGCTTCCGTTAGGAACTGAATGAGCTACCGCACCCGCACGTCGTTTTCGCTTGCGGATTCTTGATGGCGAACCCGGACCCTTGCAGGCTGTCGACGTAATCGACCTCGGCTCCGTTCAAGAGCGGACCGCTCTGGGAGTCGACGATCACCTTGATATCGCCCTTTTCGACGACGGTATCGTCCTCGGCAATCTTCGTCTCGAAGGCCATTCCGTACTGATAGCCGTGGCAGCCGCCGCCGCGGACGTAGATCCGCAGCCCAACGGCATCCTTCTCTTCTGTCATCAACTCCTTGATCTTCTGCTCGGCAACCGTCGTAATTGTCACCATGCTCGTCTCCTTACGTTAAGTGTTCGCCTTCCCGAGTTCCGCCCATGCCCGCTCACGTTCCTGTCCCGCTTCCGGGTCGACCGACCCCGGTGCCTCCCATTTCCGCTCGGGTACCCGTACCACGACATCACCGACCACCCGGGCTTGGCAGCCCAGCCGGTGCCACGGCTCCGACAGCGCCTCCCGGTCGAGCAGGTCCTGCTCGTCGAAATCAATCTCTGAGAGATGGTCGCCGCCAAGCTGCACTTCCACTCGGCACGTCGTGCAGGAGGCGTTGCCACCGCAATCGTGATTGAGACGGAAGCCGATCGCTTCGGCGGCCTCGAGCAATGTCGAGCCCAAAGGAACCTCTCCGCTCTTCCCTTCCGGGTGGACAAACGTCACCTTCGGCATACGACAACCATTATATCAGCTAGGTCGGGGACATCGTGTCGGCGTCAGTGGTGCGAAGCGGCCGCGACACTGGGTTGATACGGACAACGCTTGAGCGCGATGTGCTCATCGAATTCCGACCGGAACAAACGCAGGCTGCTCTGAACCAGCACCGCCGCGCCGGTGACCAGCGTACAATAGCCCGTCCCTTTCACGAACCCACAGAGCTGCAGAAGGCTGTCCAAGTCCTTCTGGCTACCTTCGCCGTTTTCAATCTTCGTAAGCAGCGTCGCCAAGTTGATCGTGCCCATGCGACATGGCGGACATTGGCCGCAGCTCTCGTTCTTAAAGAAGGTAGAGAACTTGAGCGTCTGCGCCACCATGCACGTCGCGTCATCTACCACGATCACGCCGGCGGACCCGAGGCCCGTCCCCGCCTTCTTCAGTGTGTCGAAATCCATCGCCAGATCGAGTTGGTCGGCCGTCACCATGGAGAAGGCGGGACCGCCCGGAAAGACCGCCTTGACCTTCCGGCCGCCCGGTACCCCTCCGCCGCACTCCTCGACCAGCCGCCGCAACGGCATCCCCATCGGCAACTCATAGACGCCCGGTTTGTTCACGGCGCCGCTCAATGAAAAGAGCATCGTGCCCGGACATTTGTCGGTGCCGACCTCGGTGAACCAGTGCGCGCCCTTCGACAAAATCCGCGGGATGTTGCAGAGCGTCTCAACGTTGTTGACGAGGGTCGGCTTTCCGTAGAGGCCGAAATCGGTCGGGTAAAACGGCGGCTTCTGCCGGGGCATCGCGGGACGCCCCTGCATCGATTCGAGCATCGCGGTTTCTTCACCGGCCACGTAGCTGCCGTGGCCCGCGAAGATCTCCAGTTCGAGATCGAAGCCCTTGCCCAGCACATTCTTTCCGATCAAGCCGTGCGCCCGCGCCTGCTCGATCGTCTTCTTGAAATTCCGATGCTCTTCCTCGTATTCGTGGTTCAGATAGATGAACGAGGCCTTCGCCTGCACAGCATAGGAGGCGATCAGGCAGCCTTCGAGCAGTTGGTGCGGGTAGTGCTTGAGCAGGTAACGGTCCTTGAAGGTACCCGGCTCATGCTCGCCCGCGTTACAGACGAAATATCGTTCCTTGATCCGGTGATTGAGGACCTTGTCCCACTTGGTCCCCGTCGGGAATCCGGCCCCACCGCGCCCGCGCAGTCCCGAGCGCTTGATTTCGTTGACGATGTCCTCCCGGCTCAGGCCCTCGACGCACTTGCGCCAGGCGTCGTACCCTCCGGTCGCCATATAGGCCCGGATATCAGTCGGGTCGGCAGCGGGCGGATGCAGAAGCCGTGTTCCGTTGAGAGTCAACGTGCGATCTCCAAGAAAGAAGTGTCCTACTATAAGGGACGCCACCCTGACCGTCAAGCACCGGGCAGGATAATTGGGCCTTATTCTCAATCAGTTAGGACTATTGCCGACTCAGTCCCGCTTCCGATGGGTCTTTTGGCACGTCGGTTCGCCCGCAATGGCCTGCCACCGTCCGTCGTCATGAGTTTCGCTCGACGGAGGGCAGCCAGCCCCTTTACAATGCCGACCACATCGGGCGGTTCAGAGAAGGACCTGCGACCCTGAAGATAGCCGCGAGACGGCGGTGGACGTGATCGGCTCTTGGGCTCTTCCGGTGATTCCTCTGTACTGTAAGGTCGTGAACCAAGATCCAAAGAGGCCGGAGCCTGCATGTCGCTTGTGATGCTCGTCGTTCCATTGCTCGCGCTGTCATCGGCCTTCATCGCGGTCGTCGGCAATCGCGAAAGAGAGTACCAACGCATCAAGCTGGCCACCATTCCCCTTGTCGCGGCCTGGCTTGGCTCGATCGCGATCTTAGCGATCGTTGCCTCCCACGGGACCTTTACCGTTCGATTCTATGACCCGGCCTCCATCGCGAACCTCGCGCTCCCCTTGGGTCTCCAGATCGACCGACTGAGCGCGGTGATGATGGTCTTGATCGCCGGAGTCGGGACTATTATCTATCGGTACTCCGTCAGTTATATGTATCAAGAGCCGGGGTACCGTCGGTTCCTCGCTCTGATCGCTTTTACCACCTTCATCCTCCTGTTCATGGTCTCAAGCATCAACCTGGTGATGCTGTTCGTCTGCTGGCAGCTGCTCAGCTATCTCCTCTCCTTGCTCGCCCATAACCTCGGCCACGCGGCTACGCTAGATGGCGCCTATCGGACGTTTCTCTTTTTGCGCCTCGGGGACGCCGCGTTTCTCGGCGGCATCGTGCTGGCCCATTCGTTGTACGGCACCATTGAATTCGATGAGCTGTTCATGCGGGCGGCCGAGACGCCGACCACGGTTTCCCTGCTCCCTGGCCTGGAGATCAGCGGCCCAACGGCGGTCACCCTGCTCATTTTCGTCGGTGCGATGACGAAGTCGGCGCAGTTTCCTCTTCACGTCTGGCTGCCCCGCTCGCTCTACGCGCCGACCCCCGTCCATGCGCTACTCCATGCCGGCATCATCAATGCGGGCGGCTTTCTGATGAACCGCCTCGCGCCGTTGTACGGGCTGAGCGCACCGACGCTCCATCTCGCCTTCGTCGTCGGCATGCTCACCGCCGTGCTTGGCGCGTCGATGATGCTGACGCAGAACGACATCAAGAAGACCCTTGGCTTCTCGACGATCGGTCAGATGGGCTACATGATCATGGAGTGCGGATTGGGGGCGTTCGCATTGGCGGTGTTCCACCTCATCGCGCACGGCATCTTCAAGGCGACGGTCTTCTTGAACTGCGGCAACGTGATCCACAAAGCCCGGCAAGAACCGGTCTTCCCGCATACAGGCTCCATGCCTGAGGAAGGCGAGTTCTCGCGCCTCACGTGGACGACTGGCTTCTTCACCACCCTCCTGATGCCGCTGATGATTTTACTCACCGCGCACGGCGTATTGCGAATCCCGCTCATCGATTCGCAAGGCACGGTGATCTTCCTCTTCTTCATTTGGGTGACGTCTTCTCAGGCGATCCTGACGCTTACCCGTCTACGCGCTGTGGCATCGTGGAAGGTGTCGGCGGCGATGCTGGTCACGCTCCTCTTCGTAGTCTTCACCTATCTCTTCGCGGCGGAGCGGTTTACGGAGTTTCTCTATCCGGACCGTGAAGCCGTCGCATCCTATTTTAAGGCGGCGGCCCTTCCCGGCCCGCTCTTTGATGGCCTCGTCGCGATGACGACCCTGCTCATCGTGGTCAGCTGGTTTTACCTCTATGGTCGCACCCGCGGGCAGCACCTCCACATGCCGGCTTGGGTCGAGCACCTTCGCGTTCGCTTCTATGTCTTGTTCGTGAACCAGCTTTACGTAGATGTGCTCTACTCCAAGATAGGACGCGCGATCCTGCGGCTCGCCTCTCGTCTGGATCGAGGCTCGCTGGGGAGAGCGCTGTGACATCAATCACTGACGCATTCCTCCTGCTCGTCGGGCTGCCGCTCCTAGGGGCGGGGGTCGGCCTCGCCGTCCGCCACAACACCGAAGCGCTGAAAGGGTGGCTCCTGCTGGTGGCCTTCGGCACGATCGGAACCGCCGCGTGGATGGCCGTAAGCGGCGCACCGGAGCTTCCGGCATGGCCACTCGTCGTGCTGCTACCGCTGGCCGCCTTTGTCTCGCTGCTTGGTCAGCCCTTACACCGCAGCCATTGCGCGCCGTGGCTCTTCACGCTGCCGCTCCTCGCGTTGGCCTTGGGGAGTGTGACCGCTCCACCTCCCCTCTCATGGTCCCTTTTCCTTTTGCTCGTCATGCTCCTTGGCGTACTACTGTTCCACTATCGGCATCTAGGGGACGTGGATGCCCGATGGGGAATTGGGACGGCCGCGATCAGCGCGCTGGCTCTGATCGGCGTCATGACTCTGGCTCCGCCGGTCGCCGCGATTGCGTTGATCATTGCCTGCGCCACGGCCCTCCCGCTCATGCCGTTTCACTCGGCCTATGTCGCTGCGCTCACCGGCTTGCCTGGGAACTTGCCGGCTTTTCTGGCCGTGCTGCTCCCCGTCGTGGGATTTCAGCAACTGTTCGGCGTCCTGCCCCAGATACCGGAGTGGGCCTTGCATGTCGTCTCAGTGCTCGCCCTGATCGGGATGGCCTTCGGCTCCTTGAAATGCTTCACGAAATCTCGTGTCGCGTCCGTCGTGGCATACGGCGGTTCGGCCTTTTTTTCGATCCTCTGGTGGCACCTCAGCACTGGGCGGGGGGCGCCTGCGTCGGCGACGATCTACATGAGCGCAGTCGCCCTTGCAACCAGCGGCCTGCTTCTGGCCTGGCACGTCTTACGGGCTCGCTATGGGGAGATTGCCTTTCGTGCGCTGAGCGGCCTGGCCGAACCCATGCCTCGGTTCGCGGTGCTCCTGTCGCTGGTCGCACTCGCGGCTCTCGGGTTCCCTCCGTTCGGAGTCTTCGCAGGTTTTGTCGGAATGGTGCTCGCGCCCTCTTTCTCCTGGTCCCCGGCCGTGTTCGTCATAATCCTGGCATGGCTCAGCGCGTCCTGGTATCTGTTCGACGTCGCGCAAAGCGTCTTGTTTGGCCGACGGCAACCGGGACGGCGTTATGAGGATGTGCGCACTCATGAGTTCCTGTCGCTGACCATCGTGGTGGTGCTGTTGATTGCTCTGGGCGTAATGCCGTCGCGACTGTTCGAGGTCGGGCGCGCCGACACGCCACGGACGTTCGTGAGCGAGGTTCCCGCAGGAAAGAAATGACAACGGCCATCGACGTCGAAACCCGCCGCATGGAGCTGCGCGGCATCGTCCGTGTCGCGAGCGAAGTCATCGCGCAATACTGGCCGATGCGCACCTTCGTCCATCACAACCCCCTCCATAGCCTCGAGTATCTCCCGTTCGACGAGACGGTGCGTCTGGCCCGGAAATTTCTTGGAGGCCGAGGCTACCTCTCGGGCGACCTGTATCGCGCCTATCTGCGCTCCGGCCGTATACAGCTGCATGATCTGGAGGAGGCGCTGCGGCCGTTGACGCAGGATCGCCACGTCACTGTGGGGCCATGCCGCATCGCGCACGGAGAAACGCTGCGTGCCTGTCTCACGCATGGACTCTGTGAGGCCGCAGAGGAGCCACTCGATGTATTGCTGGACCGCGGGCCGGCCGAGGAACTGGTCCACGCAGTAGCCGACCATCTCACACCCGCCCTCACTCCCCCAACTCTGGAAGAAGAGATTGGTCGGGTGGTGCGGGAGGACGGGGCCGCGTTGGGTCGCTATCTGACCTTGTCGGATTGGTGCGACCGGACGATCGGCACGCAGATCGTCACCCTTGTGAACAGCGAGTTGATCAAATGGTGCGAGGCTTTCTTGGACGAGGGCCACGCGACATGGCCGATGCCGGGACGCGAGCACGGCTTCTACCAGGCCTGGAAGTCCCTTGCGGCGCAGCAATGGCCGCCGTGCGGCATTGAAGACAGCGCGCGCAAGATCGCGGCGTTGCCGGAGCACCCCGAGGATGCCGTCTATGAAAGCCTCGATGTGCTCGGCATCCCGGAGGAGATGCGGCAAGACTATTTGTCCTTGCAACTCACCGCGCTCCCCGGCTGGGCGGGCTTCATCAAGTGGCGCGCGGAGCAACGGGACTATGCGTGGCAGCAGGCCCACCCTGTGAGTTTGGTGAAGTTCCTCGCGGTCCGGCTGTGGTACGTGCGGGAATTGGTCCGAAAGGCGTGCCGCGACGAGCTCAACATCGGGGGGCGCTTCGCCGACATCGTGGCCTACATGCAGGATCACCCCCACGAGTACGTGTTGCGCAAGGAGCGCGTCGCTGGCCGCCTGCCCGCGGTGTACGCCGATCAGGTGGAGCGCTGCACCGGGAATCGAGGGAACGGATGGAGCGCGATCGTCAACCGTCTCCATGCTGAAACCGCGCCACAGCGAGACCGATCAATGAGGCTCTCAGCGGCACGCCGGCTCATCACACTCGCCCACGCGCTCGAGATCGTGCCGACCGTCCTGCTCGAAGGCCGTCCCGAGAACCTCGTCACCGTTCTCGGTTGGATCGAGGCGTTCCCTGAATGGGACCACGGCCCCGTCTGGCTCAAGGCGTTTGAAGCCGCCTACCAACACCAAATGTTCGGCATGCTGAAGCGCACGGCCTCACTCCGCGAGTCAAGAACTCCTGAAGCGGGGTCCGCCGTCCGACCTCAATCCCAATCTGTGTTCTGTATTGACGTGCGCTCCGAGCCATTTCGGCGGCACCTGGAATCCACCGGCAATAACGACACGTACGGGTTCGCCGGATTTTTCGCCGCCTTTATCCGGTTCCGCGCATGGGGCAAGGAGCATTACACCGAGCAGTTCCCCGTCGTCATGCGCCCCCGCAATGAGGTCCGCGAGATTCCACGAAGCTACCTCGACCACATGGTGACCAAGTACCGATCACGTTCCAAGCTGCTGCACGCGGGACATACCCTCTTGCACGATTTGAAGGAAAACGTCGTCACGCCGTACGTCATGGTCGAGTCGCTGGGCTGGTTTTATAGCCTTCCTCTCATCGCCAAGACGATGATGCCATCCCTGTACCGGCGGCTCGCCACTTGGGTCCAACGATGGCTCGTGCCGCCGATCGCGACAACCGTGACCGTGGATAAGCTGCCACCTGCGGACATCGAGGAAATGCTGGTCTCCGAGCAGCGTGCCGTGATCTGGAACGCGCTGCGCGATGCAGCGGGACTACGCAGTTCGAGAATCTCCGGGGAATTCGTGGAAGCCCTGCGGCTTCACGCGATGAACGGGGACACGGCCGGGGAACCGGCACTGCTCCGTGCTGCCGAAGCACTGAACTTCTCGAAGGATGCCGTGACGGCCCTGGTGGAGCGACTGCGACGCGAGTATCGCATCAACCAGCGGTCGGCCTCGTTGCAAAAGGAACGGATCACGCGCACCGGGTTTACGCTCGAAGAGCAGGTGCTGACAGTCGAAACGGCCCTCCGCATGATGGGGCTGACCCGGAACTTCGCGCGACTCGTCCTGATCTGCGGACACGGCAGCACCTCTGAGAACAATCCGTTTGAATCGGCGCTGGACTGTGGCGCCTGCGGCGGCAACGAAGGGAAGCCGAATGCCCGGGTACTCGCAGTCATGGCCAACAATCCCAAGGTGCGGGAGCGGCTGGCAAAGAACGGCATTGACATTCCGTCGGACACCCATTTCCTCGCCGGTCAAGTCAACACGACGGTTGATCACGTCGAATTGTGCGATCTGGAAGAAGTGCCGCCGACCCACCGGAAGGATGTCGCGCGGTTGCTTGAAACCCTTCGCGAAGCGGCGCTCCTGACCTGCCAGGAGCGGTACCTGCGATTTCCGGAAGTGCGTGCTGACTCCTCACTGCAGCACGCCCGCGATCATGTGCGGGAACGGAGCGCGGATTGGAGTCAAGTCCGCCCCGAATGGGGCCTCGCGGGCAACGCGTCGTTTATCATCGGGCCACGGCACCTGACCAAAGGCTTGAACCTCGGCGGCCGCGCCTTTCTCCATTCTTATGACTATCGGGAGGATACGACAGGCCGGCTCCTCGAAGTGATCATGACCGGCCCACAGCTCGTTGCCCAGTGGATCAACATGGAACATTATTTTTCTGCGGTCGATAATGACGTCTACGGCGGCGGCAGCAAGGTCTACCATAACGTCGTGGGCCGCATCGGGATCATGTCGGGACCGTGGAGCGATTTGAGGCTGGGGTTGGCGCGACAAACCGTGATCAGCGGCGACATGCCGTATCACGAGCCGATGCGGCTCCTGACGATTGTCGAGGCACCACGGACGCGGATCGTCGAACTGATCGGCCGGCACGAACTGTTGCAGCATTTCTACCATAATGAGTGGGTGCACCTGGTCGTCCTGGACCCGGAAGATACGGGTGTGTACCGGTATCGACCGACGGGAACGTGGAGCCGGGTTGACGGTGATGAACGGCTGACGGTGAGGTGAGCGGAAAGGAGTCGGTACATGAGCGCGTTGACATTGTATCCCATGAAAGAAATTCGAGTCGTTGTCGCGGGCGAACATCGCGCGTTCGTGACCGAGTTGTTCGATAAGGTGAATGCGACCGGATACACGATCATCGGCAACGTGTCGGGCAAGGGGCACCACGGCGTCCGAGAAGCGCATTTCATGTTCGCCGAGCAGGAGAGCTTGGTCATGATCATGACGGTCGTGCCAGAAGAGAAGGTCGAGCCGATCCTCGCCGGCCTCCGGCCGCTCTTCAGCAAACACTCCGGTGTCATGTTCGTGGCCGATGTGGCGGTCAGCCGACGTGAATACTTCGGCAAGGCGCCCAACTGAGCCTGGCGCCGGGCGTAACCGTGCGGAAGGCGGCGAGCGCGTGAATCCGCGCCAACGTCCCTCCACGATTGCTCCTGATTCTCCCGCCATGCACCGCACTCACGGGAGCTCGCGTCGGGTCGTACAAACGAGGATGGAGATTTCGATGCGATTTCGATGGAAAAAGAATATCGTTCGGTGTACAAGGATCACTTGTTAACCCTGCAGACAACGCCGTCCTTAGGGCAACACGCGCATCGAAAGCCCAAGAGAATCGGACAACGCGGTCCTCAGCCGCCATGCGGTGAGGACCCTTTTTTTGGGAAAGATCGAGGTGGACGAAGAGCGATCTCTCTTCGAGTGCCGTCATCTATTCCGAGACCGAGAATTGCGCAGGAGGCGACGAGGTCAATGAAATATTTTTCCAGCCATGCCCTTATGCTACTGGTTCGAATGCCGGACGAACGCTATTCAGAGGACAGTGGACCGCGCGACGTCCAAGGCGATGCGATGGATCAACATCTGACTCGCTTCAACAGGAGAAACCGACGGACGGCGCAAGCGCCGCCGCGGTGAGCACATCCCCACGCCACCGCGGGACCATGATGCCGAGAGGCCGATGGTCGTGAAGTGGGGCAGACACAAAGGAGGAGTGGCCATGCCGGACTCGATCGGAGATACCGATAAGCCGAAGCAAAGCAAGACCCGGAAGACGACGCGAAAACCTGCAACCGCGCGCTCGGTGCAGAAATCGACATCCGAGACCCGACCATCGGCGTCCACCGCCGAGAAAGTCCCCCATACCGGCGGTACGGCCACGAACGCTGCCCGAACCCCGCAGGTCGTCATCACCGAAGATGAATACCGTTCACTGGTGGCTCAAAAAGCGTACGAATTGTACCTGCAGCGCTGCGCCGTAACCGAGGTCGACGACTGGTTCCAGGCGGAACGGATCGTAAAAGAGATGCTGCTCGCTCAAGGACGGGCGGCCGGGCTCGTGTAGCGCCGTTGTTCCTATTGCCAGCAGGCCTGACCACGGTCTTGTAAAAGGCGCACCTGGGTGAGGCACTTAGTCCCTCCCGTACGGAGGGCCCGATGGAGAAGCTCGCCGAGGGATTCAAGACGTTCCAGTCGGAAGTCTTTCAGAGGAAGCAACAACTTTTCAGCAAGCGTTCGCAAGGCCAGGAGCCGCGGCTCTTCATCACGTGCTCGGACTCCCGCATCGACCCGACGATACTTACCCAGCCCGAGCCCGGAAAGCTGTTCCTCGTGCGCAATGCGTGGAACATCTCCCTTCCTACGCCTCGGTGTTGGGCGGACCACGGCGATGATCGAGTAGACAGTGTCGAAGGCCGGCTGAACAGCGTCCGCTCCCGAGTCCCAACTTCGAATGAAAAAGCCAAGGGACAGGTCCCTTGGCTTTTTCATGCAGCCGAATTCGCGCTGCTCCTTCCTACTTCACGGCCGTTGCGAGATGGCTCGCTGCGCCCATGAAGAAGAGCATCGGGACCGACAGCATGAAATTCACGCGGGAGGCGAGCAATGCCTTGCGGCCCAACGCCGCCATCTCGGGAGGGGTCGGCTTGCCGGTTTCTGCCGACTCTTTCGTCATCCGGATGATCTCGCGCTGACACGGCCAGATGATCGCATGCACGTTGATCATCATGATGATGCCCAGCAGACCGCCGATCCAGATCGCAATGTCGCCCGTCCCTGACGGAACGGGATGGAGCATCGCGATCAGGATGATGCCCGCGAGCACCGTTACGGTCGCACCGTGACGAAACCACCACAAGGCGCTCGGCATGAGACGCGGCACGACGACGCCCTTTTGGCCGGCATCGAGTTGCTTGAGAAACCCCGCGTTGATGAGGTTGAAGAAATACAACAAGCCGATCCAGGTGATGCCAGCGAGGAAATGCGTCCACCGGAACAGTTGCTCCAGCCACGCACCGCCGCCCGACGGCATCCCGACGATCGCAATCCACACAATGGCCAACACCACGGTCAATGCAAAACCGGCACCCAGGGTCTGATACGGATCTTCGAGAAATTTCATTGCTTCACCTTCTTCAGTTCGCTGCTAAGCCACGTCTAGCGTAGCCGGAGTCGGAAAGTCAATAAATCTTCACGTGCCGGCCGTCAAGCGGTCCACGGCCTCGCACAATTCTTTGACAGCTGCGGCCGACGTCATCAGGGCCGCGCGTTCATCGGCCGTCAAGCGATACTCGATGATCTCTTCGGCGCCGCCGCGCCCGAGCTTCACCGGCACGCCGACAAAGAGGCCTTGGATGCCATACTCGCCGTCACATCGGACCGCGCACGGGAGGATCTTCTTCTCGTCTTTGAGGATCGCCTCGACCATCTCGACGACGGCGGCCGAAGGGGCGTAGTAGGCGCTGCCGGATTTCAGGAGATTGACGATCTCGGCCCCGCCCTCGCGCGTCCGCTTCACCAAGGCGTCCAACCGCTCCTTTGGCAGCCACTCGTCTATCGGACGGCCGGCCACCGTCGTGTAGCGGATCAGCGGGACCATCGTATCGCCGTGACCGCCCAGCACCATGGCCTGCACGTTCTCGACCGAGACGTTCAGCTCAGCGGCAATGAACGCGCGGAACCGTGCCGAGTCGAGGACGCCCGCCATCCCGAGCACGCGCCGCTTCGGAAAGCCGCTGACCCGGTGCGCGACGTACGCCATCGCATCGAGCGGGTTCGTCACCATGACGAGAATCGCATCCGGCGACCGCTTCGTGACCTCGTTCACGACGCCCTGGATGATCGTGGCGTTCGTGGTCAACAGCTCATCGCGGCTCATGCCGGGACGCCTCGGCACACCCGACGTAATGACGACGACGGCGGAGCCATCCGAGACGTCAAAGCTCGTGGCCCCGGCGAGATGCGAGTCGTACCCGCAAATCGGCCCGGCTTGGGAGAGGTCGAGCGCCTTGCCCTGCGGGACGCCGTCGACGATGTCGACGAGCGCGACATCGTAATAATTCTTCTCCGCCAACCGCTGCGCGACCGTCGCGCCCACGTTCCCCGCGCCGACTATCGTAATCTTTGGCCGTGCCATAACGCCCTCCAATCTCCCCTCCACCCCTCGGGGTGGGGCATCAGCGCGACCTCCACTGCGCGCATTGTTTACACCCGTCCGGCCCCAGGCGCGCCAAGACGCGCCCCTTCCCGAGCGAGCACCTTCCGAGCGTGCGCGCTCTGCGAGCACAGAGGTCGCGCTGATGCGCTACCCCGACTCTTCGTGTCCCGTCCAGCCGCCGACTTTGAAATTGATCGTGCAGACGAAATTTTCGCCGTCGTAGAAATTCACCTTGATCTTCTTCTTACCGTACGTCCGCGCGAGAAACTCTTCCGGATGGTCGATCAACTCCTGATACGTCCCCGGGGCGTATTCACCGAGGTCATGAAACGTGACGATCATGCCCGCCTTGACCTCCTCGAGAACCTTGACCGAGCAGCGCGGAAAGACCTCCCAAAACTTCGCGTCGATCTCTTCCTTCGTCGGCTCGGGGCGGTCCTCGCCGGGCTTGGCCGGCCTGGCAAACTTCGCCAACCGGCGGACGTACGGGTACTGATGTCCCGTGAACAACTTGTAGAGCCAAGGCGGAATCGTATGTTGGGACATCGTCACATGCTACGCCGTCAGCCATTGATAGAACCTGGGCAGTCGCTCGGGGAGCGCGGCGATACGATCGATCACCATGTAGGACACGTCGCCATACATACGCTTCACATACGGCTCGGTGGCCTGATCCACCGTGATGCAAAATGGATGAACACCGGCGTGCCGAGCCTCCTGCAGGGCTCGCTTGGTGTCTTCGAGCGCGTATTCATCGGTGTAGCCGTCGTCCAGCGGCCTCCCATCACTAATGAGGACCAGCAGCCGAATCCGCGCCTCGCGCTCGCGCAACTTGCGCACGGCGTGCCGAATCGCCGCGCCATCGCGATTCTGTTGCAGCGGCTGGACGGCTCCGATGCGGGGCGCCGATCGCGCCACGCGCTCGTCAAAGTCCTTCAGCACGTGGAAGTCGACTGCATGGCGCCCTTGACTTGAGTAGCCATAGATCGCGTATTGGTCCCCAATGGCTTCGAGCGCCTCACTGAGGAGGATCAACGCTTCTTTTTCGACGTCGATGATCCGCCGGTGCTCGGGCTCGATCCGACGGCTCGTCGACCCGCTGAGGTCGATCACGAAGGCGACCGCCACGCTGCGGTCGCGGTACTCGCGACGGATGTACACGCGATCCGATCCATCGCGTCCTGCCGCTTGGTCGACGACGCGACGGATCGTAGCATCGAGGTCGAGTTCCTCCCCGTCGATTTGCGCGAACATTCGGCGTAGGCCGGACGGGCGAAGGGCCTCGAAATAGCGGCGGAGCAGGCGAATCGAACCGGCGCGCGCGCGCAGGGTCGCGTCGACGAAGTCCGGGTCAGCTTCCGCTGTCGTTCGTTCGATCACGCGGCACCATCGCGACCGATAATCGCGAATGGCGCCGTCCCATTCGTCATAGACGAACACGGCGCCTTCCTGTCGACTCGGCTCATCTACCTGCTCGGTGTGGTCAAGCCCTTGCTGGCCGGCCGGCGCCGGTGTGGGAACAGACTTTGGAACCAGTTCGTCCACCTCATGACGCGCCCTTTCTTCCATCAGGGTCTCCGTTGACACCCCCGTCGGTTCGGTCACGCCGGCTGACACGACTCCCGCACTGGTCGCGCCAATCTCTTCGCCGGTCTGGCGGCTCCGATCTTTCACCATCTCGGCATTCATCTCCCCGCGATAGGTCCAATTCGTCACCGGCCGATAGCTCCCGACACGTTCAGAGGCAGCCGGCCCGGTGGTCGTCGACGACTCCGGCTCATTCGCGGCTGAGCCCTCTGGCGGCGTTTCGACCCGCCCCACCATGGCGTCGAGCAATTGGTAGATGCGATGCGCGGCGCGTATCGAATCTTCGGACGTCGCATTAGCGCTCAATACCGGCCGGACGAGGTCCCACGCCCGGGTCATAATCGGCTCAAGGACGTCGGGAATCCGGACGGTGGCCGGCTCCGAGGTCGTCAGCAACAGCAGGCAATCGACGACCATTTCCTTGACCGTCATGCCATGGGTCAACGAACGCGTCGTCACTGCTTCTCGCGCCAATTCGGCAAGCGACTTCGCCAGACCAGGGTACTCGAGTTGGAGCCGATGCTCGACGCGCGCATCCTCCAGAATCGTCCAGAGGTCACGGATGAGGGCCGGCTGCGGATAGGCCTGGAAAAGGTCTGCCAGCGTGCCGATGTGATCAGGGTCGACGTAACGAGATCGGACGTCTTCGACGACGTCATGGAGCAATTGGAAGTTCGTGTCGTAGGTGCCGAATTGGAGATGGCCCGCCTCGTGCGTGACCATCGCCAGGTACCAGCGAAGATTCTGCTCGCGGTCGGCATACCGAGTGACCGCGGCCGGGAGACTGAACGTCCGCCGATCGGCTGCCACCACCGGGCGCGCCTGAGCAACTGTCCCGTTCCCAGCGTCCGGCAAGGCGCGGATGAGGATGTCGTAGCCACACAACCCCTCGGCGAACAGCTTGAGCGTTCGGGCGACCTCCGGCAGGCGCACGCGATGGGCCACCTCCTCGACCGCCGCGAGCGCGTTGCGCGTTTCCATCGCGAAGTAGGCCCGGCCGCCCTCGATGCTGAACTCCAATATGTCCATGCCGCCGCGATACCACAGGTCAAACGCGCTCGACGCAGCCTCTCCGGCCTGCAACACGACATCCGACGCGTGCCGGATGTATTGCGAGGCGGCGTCCGCATCCCGGTCGGCTACCAACATGCCGTACGTCAGCACACGGGTACGCCAGTCGTCGGAAGGCAGGCGGTCGAGAATCACAGCGCTGTCGGCCAGAAATCGAATCGCGATCGCAGGATCTCGGTCCGCCAACACCGACCCGAAAGCGATGACCTGCTTGCGGATGAGTGGGCTCGGAATCGTGCTCAAAATCCGGGGGCTGCTGCGGAAAAACTCGAGCGTCCCGACATAGTCGGTCTTGCCAAGCGAGTTGGGTCGGATCAGCTTCATCCCAAAGGCGATCCAGGCACGGACATCGGCGGCAGGAACTATCTCAGCGATCGAGGCGCTCTGGCGGAAAAATTCCACACCCACGACATAGTCAAGCGAAGCCACCTCCAGGCCGATCTCGACCCAGTGCGGAATCTCGGCGGACGGCACTGCCGACAACAGACCGGCCGCCTGGCGAACCCATTCGAGCGCGATATTGGCGTCCCGCTCCGCCAATTCCAACGCCTGTTGCAACACTCGTTCACGGTCGGCATCGGTCGCGAGGAGGGCCAACGAAATTGGGCTTTCCTGAAGATACTTCAGTGCGGTGGCGCCCGATGCTCCGGCCATGGCGATGCCCAGATCCAGCCACGGCAGCGCGACCGCAAGCAGCTCACGGCGGCGAAGTTCGGAGAGACCCGTCACAGCCGCCGACAAAACCTTGCGCGAGACATCCTCGAGTTCGTCCAGCAGCGACACGATGCCGGCCGCAACTCGGCTTCCATGCCGAAGGAGGTCGGCGACCAACAGCTCAGCCTCTTCGGCGGGATTACCGGAGGAGAGCCGGGCGATCAGCGCACGGCGCAGTGACTCATCGGGTGTCGACATCACATCCGTCATCAAAAATCCTGTCTGTTGGAGAAGTTGTGAATTGTAAAGAAGCGTTCCGCGCTTTGTAAATGGTGCCGGCTGTGATTCGGGTGGTCGATGGCGGAGATACGGACTACCAGGAAGGCCGGACCACTGGAGTGAGTCGCCCGCCGGAAGTCTGCCTGAAAGGCAAGGACGACAGGATAGGGCGGAGCCGAAGCGTGCTGATACGTATTTCAGTTGTAAGCGTGCGGCCTATTTGACAATTACCTTTTCTCCTACTATTGTTTGCGTAAAGCGTTTTTTAATTCCTTTGTCGTTGGCCGTCGTTCATACGTCCTCATCGTCGTCCTGCCTCTACGCGCGACTCTTTCAGTATCTCCGACCCTTCTGGTTGCGGTTGTTCGGCGTCTTCTGCTTGAGCTTGCTGTCAGTTCCCCTCGCCTTGTTGATGCCGATTCCATTAAAAGTCGCGATCGACAGCGGCCTGGGCGCGCAACCGCTTCCCCCTATTTTGGATACGGTGGTCCCCGCGCTCCTCGGCGACCAGGCCGTTCGTCGGCCATTGATCCTCGTGTCCGTCGCGGTCGTACTCTATGTCGTCCTGGCGGCCCTCTCCCACTCCCGCGGCCTCGCCCTCTGGCTGCTCTCGGCGCATACGGGCGAGCGGCTGATTCTCCGCTTCCGGAGCGATCTCTTCGCGCACGCGCAGCGCCTTCCCCTCTCGTACCACGACACGACCTGCACGACCGAAACGCTGTACCGCGTCTATCACGATGCGCCCTCCATCAAGCACATTCCCATTGATTGCATCATCCCCTGCCTCAATGCCTGTTTCATGTTCACGGGGACCGTCTATGCGACCGTGTTGATCGACTGGCAACTGGCACTCGTTGCGATCGTCGTCACGCCGCCGCTCCTCCTCCTCACGCGGCACTACAGTCGCCGGCTTCGACGAGAATGGGCCGAGGTCAAGGCAATCGAATCGAGGAACATCAGCCTCGTGCAGGAAGTCCTCGGATCGTACCGACTCGTCAAAACATTCCATACCGAGGCGGAGGAAAGCCGGCGTTTCCGCGAGCGGGCGTGGCGGTGCACCAGCGGCTACCTCCGGCTCGCGGGGCTCGGGAGCCGCTTCGATTTTTTCACGAGCATGATCATGGCACTGGGGACCGCGGCCGTGCTGTTCATCGGCGTGCAACACGTGCAGGCCGGCGTGCTGACCATCGGCGAGCTCCTGATGGTCATGGCATATCTCGGTCAAATCTATGCGCCGCTCGACACCGCGACGAAAAAAGCCGCGGAGTTGCAGTCGTCCTTCGCGAGCGTCGAGCGCTGCTTGGCGTTACTGGATCGCCAACCCGAGGTGATGGACTGCCCCGGCGGGCGACCACTGCCCCGCGCGCTCGGAGCCGTGACCTTTGACCGCGTGTCCTTCTCGTACGACGGCACCCGACCGGTGCTCGCCGATGCCTCGTTTACCGTCACCCCGGGGATGCGGGTCGGCGTGGTGGGGCGGACCGGCGGAGGCAAGAGCACGTTGATGAGCCTCCTGACACGCATGTATCTGCCGACCTCGGGACGTATTCTGCTCGATGGAATCGACCTCCGAGACTATAACCTGGGCGACCTCCGACGCCAATTCGCGATCGTCCACCAGGACCCCTACCTGTTTTCGACTACCATCGCGCAAAACATCGCCTATAGCCGACCCGACGCCTCCTTCGATGAGATCGTCGCAGCCGCACAAGCGGCGCACGCGCACGAATTCATCATCCGTCTCCCGCTGGGATACGACACCATGATCGGCGAGCGGGGCGTGCGGCTCTCCGGCGGCGAGCGGCAGCGCCTCTCGCTGGCGCGGGCGTTTTTGAAGGATGCCCCGATTCTGATTCTCGATGAGCCGACCAGCGCGCTCGACGTGCGGACCGAGGCTCTGATCGTCTCCGCGATGGAAGGCTTGATGGCAAACCGGACCACCTTTCTGATCGCCCACCGGCTCTCGACCCTCAAGCACTGTGACGTCCAACTCGTGCTCAACAGCGGGTTGGTGACGGTCACCGACCCGGCCCCGCTCGATGCGCCTGACGTGGCCGACCTCTCGGTCCTCTACGACGCGCCGCACTACTCGCAGTAACATCGGGCGATTCCCCGCTCGGCTCATTTCCTTCCTTGACCCCTCCGGCGTCGATGCACTACTCTGGGCGCGCTCATGGCGACTGAGGTCAAACGCGCGCAAGCGGCTCCGCTGACGGGCTTCTGGTATCCCGCGCTGCTGTCGGGTGACATTGGCCCGGGGAAGATGAAGGCACAGACCCTCCTGGGTCAGCCGTTACTTCTCTGCCGTGGTCGAGACGGCCGGGTAGCCGCGCTCCACGATATTTGTCCGCACCGGGCGATGCCGCTCTCGTTTGGGTGCTTCGACGGTGAGCGGGTCGAATGCGCCTACCATGGCTGGCAGTTCGACCTGGCCGGCACGTGCCGTGTCATTCCGTCGCTGATCGACGGCTCGCCGATCACGCCAGAGAAGATCGGGGTCATGACGTACCCGTGCGCGGAGCAGGACGGCTACATCTGGGTTTACATGCCCGATCCGCAGAACCCGACGGAGAAGCTTCCGGACGTGCCGCGCCTGCCGGTGCTGTCGGACCGCTACCGGTTGTTCCATATTTGGACGACACTGAGCTGCACGATCGACAACGGCATCGTCGGGCTGATGGACCCGGCGCACGGCCCGTTCGTGCATCACAGCTCGTGGTGGCGCACACGTAAGAGCATCCATGAGAAAGCCAAGACATTCGAGCCGATCCCGAACGGCTTTCGCATGAAGGCGCACGCGCCGTCGAAGAACAGCGGGCCGTATAAACTTCTCGGCCTCTCGCGTGTGGAGATCACGACGACGATCGATTTTGTGCTTCCCAACCTGCGTCACGAATTCGTGCAGGCGGGCGATCGGTGGGTGTCGACACGCGCGACGGTCACACCGCTGACCGAGCAGGAGTGCCGGATTGATTTTTGCGCGGCATGGAACTGTTTTCGCTGGGTGCCGTTCGCGGGGGCGCTGTTTCGGGTGTTCGCTCGGACCTTTCTCAATCAGGACAAGCGCGCGATGGAACAGCAGGCGATCGGCTTGAAGCACTCGCCGCCGATGATGCTGCTGGATGACGCCGATACACCGGCCAAGTGGTACTTCAAATTGAAAGCGGCTCACCTGGCCGCCAAGCAGCACGGCGGCCCGCTGGAGCATCCGCTCAAGGAGCCGGTGACGCTGCGGTGGAGAAGCTAGCTGAAATAGTGCTGAGCGTCGAGTGCTGAGTGCTGAGTTAACGAACTAGGTTCTTGAAAGATGAACGTGCCGAGATAACACGGCATGGTGGCAGTATAGTCATTCAACCCTGTTTCCGATGTTCAGCCTCAATTTGATTTTCACTCAGCACTCACTACTCAGCACTCAGCACTAGGGCTTCGAGGCATGGGCGCGCCGAGTCAAGAGAGTCTCGAGAAGATGTGGAAGTTCGTGAAGGGGTTCGCGGAGAAGAGCGGCACCACCTTCCATCCCAATCCCGCGGTGACGGAGGCCGTGGTCAAAGGATTGGCGAGCCACGTCGACGAATTGGGAAAGCCGCTCTGCCCCTGCAACTTTTATCAGGACAAGCAGGCGGAAGCGAAGCTACGCCGGTGGATCTGCGCGTGCGATGAGATGCAGATCTACAAGTATTGTCACTGTCTCCTATTCGTTCGCCCGGACGGTCTGCCGATTACCGAATATCTGCCGGAGAACCACGAGGGGCGCGAAGTGTACGGCCTCGTCACCGATCCCACACCGGGCAAAGGCCGAGCCCTGCGCCATCGCGCCCACGCCGACACTCCAGAAGAGGCGTCAGGCTCCACAAAGCGTTGAAGCGCCGGATCGTCCTTCTCACTGCCGGCCTCCTCGCGGCCCTCGCGTTGGGCCTCGTCGCCTCGCCGTTCCCTCGCTCATACACCATGCATCCGATTGATGCCCGCTCCTTAAAGATCACGAGCGAGACGGCCGCTCGGCTGAAATCGCACGTCGACTATTTGGCCAGTCCCCAGCTGGGCGGGCGCAAGCCCGGGACCGAGGGCAATCGGCAAGCGGCCGACTACATCGTCCGCGCGTTTGAGCAGCTCGGGCTCGAGCCGCTCGCCTCGCTCAACGGCTACCGACAGACCGTCTCACCCCAGCTTGGTGACAATATCCTCGGCGTGCGTCGGCCGTCAGGCGAGGCGATTGATCAATGGATCTTGATCGGCGCGCATTTCGATCATTTGGGGCCGACATATCTCGGTGCAGACGACAACGCCTCGGCGGTCGGCATTCTGCTCGAAACTGCCCGCACGCTCGGCCCGCTCCGCCATCACCCGATCGTCTTCGCCGCCTTCAATACCGAGGAGGCGCCCTACATCCGGACGCCGCAGATGGGCTCGCAGTACTTCGTGGATCATCTGCCGCCTGGAAATCAGTCGGCCGACGAACTTCCGCGCCGTGATCATCATGGACTTGATGGGCGGCGTGCACTGGGCACCGATCCAGCACAGCCTGTTCGCCACCGGCGCGGAGATGAGTCCCGAGTTGTATCGGCGCATCAAAGAGATGGGGATGCGGGCCTCATCACCCGGAACGGGTCAGACCAGTGGCTTGCTGTCCGTCGTGCCGCTCGGCCTGCATCTCGTCGAGGAGATTCCGCTGGTCGGCCGCGTCCCCTTCAGCGACTACGATGCCTTTCGCAACGCCTCCGTGCCGTTTCTCTTCCTCTCGGCGGGCCGCACCCCGCGCTACCATCGCCCGACCGATCTCCCCGACACGCTCTACTACGAACGCATGGCGACCACGGTGCAATGGCTCCAGGACCTTCTTCACGAACTCGACCAGGACCGCCAACGCTACACCTTCGATCCCACGCACATCGAATTCACCGACGAAGTCGCCGCTTTCCGTCCCTTGACAGTGGCCGCCGCGAACGAGGACACGATGATCCCGAACACGTCGGCCGTCTCACTGTGGAAACTAAAGAGCGATGCCGACTGGCTGAAGAAGCTCGACCCAACGAAAGCGAGCTCCGAAGACATCCGCCGGCTGGAACGACTCTCGCTTAGAATGCAATGCCTGCTCGCCGACTTTCCGGGGTGCTTTCTGCTGTAGAGCTCAGCCGACTCAAATGAACTTAATCGAGCGACTAGGCGTTCCTGACGTCACAATCGGCCCACTGCAGATATGGGTCCATGGAAGAGAATTTGAACACGAACATGATTACTGGGACGGAAATTGGCTCCGGGTAACAGCTCATTGTGCAACAGCAGAATCAAAGGCAACCGTGCAAGGGCCGATAATACACCTAACCGAACTCTCTGCCTTTACAAAGCAACTGAAGGAGTTAGATTCTAGCGAGCAGGAGCAGGCACAACTTCTGTGTATAGAGCCGAATCTCAAGGTTACTCTTATTAAGAAAGCCGATACCCTCGGCCATATCGATCTAAAAATACAAATGACGGCCGACAACTTGACGGAAGAGCATCGATTTCACGTCCATATTGATTCCTCCTATTTGCCCTCAATGATTGAGGGGTGTAATGCAATACTAAAGAAGTTTCCGCTTCGTGGATAAGGACACCAGTTGTCCCTTTTATTTGCGCGCTGACTCAGGGTCGAAGCCACTGCGCGCGTCTGTTTTCACCCCGCCCGCCCCGGCGCATCTTTTCCACCCGCCCAGGCCCGAGCCCGCCAAGACGGGCTCTTTCCCCGTTGGACGCGCCTCTTCCCGTGCAAGCACATTCTGATCGTACGCGGTCGGCTCTGTTATCTTCTTTATCTCTATCTTGCGGGCTGGGTCATGGGCGAGAGCCACTGCGCGCGTCGAACGAGGGCCTTCTGAGGCCGCGCGTTGCGCGAGCACAGCCCCTCGCCCGTGGCCCAGCCCGCTCTTCCTATTTAGCTCAATTCGCTTTCCATCATTCCAACCACCGAGGGGGCAGGCTGATCGCCCTTCACTGCGCGAGCATCTTTTCACCTTTTCCCTCCCATGAGGTGGCGGCGGAGGTCCGGCTCTACTGCGCGCATGGACCGAGCACATTCTGATCGTGCGCGGTCTGCGCGCACGGAGCCGGCCTCCGCTGCCACCTCATCACTCCCATCCCATCGGCTCATACCCCTTCTCTTTCAAACATCGATCGACCACGTTCATGTACGCCTGACCTGGTCTTGGCCGCGTGAAGAGGCCGCGCAAGAGGCCGATCGTCGCACCGCTCGCGGCGCCGACGGCGGAGCCACGGCCTGCCGCGCCGACGACTGCCCCGCCGACCGCGCCACCGGCCGCTCCAACCCCTGCCCCGACGGCGGTACTGCCGGCCACCCGCCCGGCTCGGCCCTCGGTGGGACGCGCGCCCGCCGCTTCGGCGACTTCCCGACACTCGGCAATGTCCTGTTTCGCGATCTCCGGGCCAACGGCCTGATAGTGCCCGTTCGGATACAAGATCGGCTTCGGCCCGGCACACGCAGCGAGTGATCCGCCTAGCATGAGCACGGCCGGTATCACGATTCTCCTCATCGGCCTATCCCTCATGACAACATGAACAGACCTTCGATCTCGGCGGCGGAGACGCCGCGGATCAGCACGCGTTTGCGCCGGCCGGCCGCGCCGGTCTGAATCTCAATGGCCTTCAGCGACACGTGGCAGCACTCACTCAAGAATCGCCGGAGCGTGTCATTGGCGGCGCCTTCCACGGGCGGCGCGGCGACCTTGACTTTGAGCGCATCGCCGTGAATGCCCACGTATTCGGTCCGGCGTGCATTGGGTTGGATATGAAGGGTGAGGAGAGCGCCGTCGGGTGTGTCGAGGATCGGCGCGGATGGGGCCGAAGAAACCGGATTATCCGAAGATCGCTTTGGCAAACTCCTGGATACTCCGTTGCATGTCCCGGTCGTCGGTAATGGGCCGTGCGACGGCTGCATCGCAGGCGAGGACCGGGGCAATGCCTTTCACGATCAATTCGCCGGCATAGATCAAGAGGCGGGTGCTCACGCCCTCTTCCAAGCCATGGTTGCGAAGGTTCCTGACCTTCTCGGCGAGGCGCACCAGCCGTTGCGCGATCTCGGGACTCACGCCCGCTTCGCGCTCGATGATCCGAGCTTCCAGCTCGCGCGGCGGGTAGCCGAACTCGATCGCCATGAAGCGCTGCTTGGTGCTCTGCTTCAGGTCCTTGAGCACGCTTTGATAGCCGGGGTTGTACGAGATGACGAGCATGAAGTCGTCGACCGCTTGGAGCACCTGGCCCTTTTTTTCCAGGGGCAACAGCCGGCGGTCGTCGGTCAGCGGATGGATGATGACGGTGGTATCTTTCCGCGCCTCGACGATCTCGTCCAGGTACACGATTGCGCCGTGCTTGGCCCCGAGCGTCAGCGGGCCGTCGATCCAGACGGTCTCCTCGCCTTTCAAGAGGTAACGGCCGACGAGATCCGAGGCCGTGAGATCCTCATGGCACGCGACCGTGATGAGCGGGCGATTGAGCCGATAGGCCATGTGCTGCACGAACCGGGTTTTCCCGCAACCCGTCGGCCCTTTGAGCATGACCGGCATGCGGTTCTCGGCCGCGGTCGTAAAGAGCTGGATCTCGCCGTTGACCTCGGCATAGAACGGCTCTTCCCGGACGCGGTAGTGCTCGACGTCCAGTTCGCGGCCTTTGACCGATGACTCCATGCGTCACGAATAGCGCAAACTACCGGCAAATAGCAAGCTTGCACCAGGAGCGCGGTCCTGAGCGAAGAATTTGATGATCCTCCACTCAGGACGCAGCACTCGGCACTGTCACTTCATCATCTTCAGGTGCGCTTTGAGAATCGGCGAGTCTTGGATCTCGGGATTGCCCTGACCAAGTTCCTGGGCTTTCTTGAAATGCTCGGTCGCGGCTTTGTGATCGCCTGCCTTGTCGAGCGCCAGGGCGAGATTGTAATGCGCCTCGGCCGACTGCGGATCGGCCTTCGCCGCTTCCATGAAATGCGTCTTCGCTTTATCCCAATGGCCCTGCTTGAAATGCTCGATGCCCTCGGTGTTATGCGTCTCGCCCTTCGACCCGGCTGCGGCCTTTAACGGCACGGCAGCCGCACCCATGTCGGCCCAGGCGGCCGCGCCGCTGATCAGGACCCCGAACGCCATGGCCGTGACAACGTGCAATACGCGCTTCATCGCATCCTCCTTGGTTTGACTGTTCAGCAACCATCCTCTTACCACATTACGGAGGGGGAGGTCGGTCGGATGCATCGAGTGCGGCGTTGTAGGAGGCAGGGCGTGGACGCGTCGTTAGCGCCCGTCGAGGACTTCGCGCACTTTGCGAACCAGCATATGAGGGGTAAACGGCTTTTGGAGAAACGCGGTGCCGTCCTGCAGCACCCCATGATGCACGATCGTATCATCGGTGTAGCCGGACATGTAGAGGACCTTGAGATGAGGCCGTTCGTGCATCAGGCGTTCAGCCACTTCACTGCCGCTCATCTGCGGCATGATGACGTCGGTGACGAGCAGATGGATCGGTCCCAGATACTGACTGCCGGTCAGCAGCGCTTCAAGACCGTGCCGAGCCTCGAGCACCTTGTAGCCTTGCTGGCGGAGCACCTCGGCCGCCAAGGCCCGAATGGCCGGCTCATCTTCGACGAGCAGCAGGGTCTCGTGCCCCAGCCCCAGATTGCGCTCTGGCGTGACGGGCTGAGTGACGGCTTCCTCTTCCCCGGCTCGGGGGAAATAGACCGTGATGGTGGTGCCGAGGCCGGGTTCCGAATCGACCACGATTTCAGCCCCGCTCTGCTTCACGATGCCGTAGACGGTCGAGAGCCCGAGCCCCGTCCCCTTGCCATGCTCCTTCGTGGTGAAGAAGGGCTCGAACATATGCGACCGCGTGTACTCATCCATGCCGGAGCCGGTATCGGAGACGACCAGTTCCACGTACTCGCCCGGCTCAAGGGTCAACGGTCGACCCGGCGATATCGCCGTGAAGCAGACGCTGCGCGTCTCGATGATCAGCTTGCCGCCCTTCGGCATCGCATCGCGCGCGTTGACGGCCAGATTCATGATGACCTGTTCGAGCTGACCCGGGTCGATGTGAATTCGGCCGAGTGATGGCGCGAGCGTCACCACGAGGTTCACGTCCTCGCCGATGAGGCGCTGCAGCATTTTCTCCAAATTCACCAACGTGACGTTGAGGTCGACCAACTTCGGCTGGATGACCTGGCGCCGACTGAAGGCCAGCAGTTGGCTGGTGAGGGCCGCGGCACGGTCGCCGGCCTGCTTGATCTCTTCGATCTCGGCGCGCAATGGATCGTCCTTCTTCAACGACTCCAGCGCGACCTGGCTGTAGCCGGAAATGACGGTGAGGAGATTGTTGAAATCGTGCGCAATGCCGCCCGCCAAGCGGCCGATTGCCTCCATTTTTTGCGATTGCCGGAGTTGCTCTTCCAATTGCCGTCGTTCGATGAGATGCCCCACCTGACTGCTGATCGTCGCCATGAGCGCCAGAATGTGCTCATCCGGTTGTCGGATATCCCGGCTGAAAAACTCCAGCACGCCCTCGACGTGGCCGGCGACGAGAATCGGAAAGGCCGCCACACCGTGCAACCCGACCGTACAGGCCATCGGCACCCGGGGGAAATTCGCGTCGTGGACGATGTCGGTGATCCACGCCGGCCGGCCCGTTTCCCACACCCGCCCCGGCAGACCCACGCCCCGCAGAAACGTCCGCTGCCGACTGGCCTGCTGAAACAGCGACACATCGGCAGTCGGGGACGCCCAACTGTCCATGCAGCGCAAGACGTTTGCCTGTCGGTCAACGATCCACAGGTTGCCCAAATTCCATCCGAGGGGCTCGCAAATCGTCTCGAGGATCACGGCCGCGGCTTCCTTCAACGTCGTCGCCTCGGCCAGCACACGGTTCATCGCGTGCTGCACCCGCAAGCGTTGCTCGGCGCGCTTCTGATCCGTAATGTCGGTAAAGGAGACGACCACGGCGTACGGCAGGGGGTCCGGCTCGCGCATCAGCGGCCGGGCATTGACTGAAATCCACTTGACCGTCTGGGCCGGCGTACGGACGCCCATGATGACGTTGGAGCACGGCTGCCCCGTTGTGAGCGTGACGATCATCGGCCAGCTTGCATAGGAGAACGGCGTCCCATCTTCGTGAATCAGCTCCCAGCGCGGATCGTCCAGATTCCGGCGGAGCAGCTCGTCGGCGGAGAGCCCGAGGATCCGTTCTGCACTCGCATTGCACGCTTGCATCTGACCTTTGGCGTCGACGAGCACAACGCCTTCTTCCAACGCACCGACGACCGACCGGTAGCGCTCCTCATTCTCGCGCAGCTGCAGCTCCGCGCGTTTCCGGTGCGTCACGTCGCGGACAAAGCCGCTGAACGTATACGTGTGATTGATGCGTGCCGGCGAGATGGAAAATTCAACGGGAAATTCATGTCCGTCACGGTGGCAGGCCGTCATTTCCAGCCTGCGGTTCAGGACCGGCCCTTGCCCCGTCTCGAGAAACCGACGCAGCCCCGCTTCATGGGCCTCGCGATAGCGGACCGGGATGATGGTATCCGAGACGCGCTGGCCGAGAATCTCCTCGCGGGACCACCCGAACATCGCCTCGGCCTGGGCATTCCATTCCAGGATACGGCCCTCCGCGTCCATCATGATCACGCCGTCGAGCGCCGTATCGACGATCATCCGGCTGCGCTCCTCGCTTTGCCGCCGGGCCGCCTCCGCCGCCAACGCCCGAGCCGTTTCCTGCTGCGTCTGCGCCCATTCGCGCTGGAGGCGCCCGGTCGCCCAGAGCAGCGCGATGAACATGGGCGTCCAGACGGCCGCCCCGGCGATGCCGATGTTCAGTAATACCAGTCGCACGGGCCCAAGGATCGCGCTTCGGTCGATGCGAATCAGCACTGACCATCCAAGGCCCTGAAACTCACCGTAGCCCTTCGTGCGTGCATAGCCCGTCACGACCGGTAGATGCCGGCGCATATGCTCTTCCTCGACATAGCCGGGCTCATCGGAGTCAGTGAGGACGGCCGAGCGCAGCCCCATCGTCTTCAGATTGACGTGCCCTTTATGCGCGAGGTCCGAGTCGATGAAGACCTGCCCCGACCGGGTCATGAACTGGTACTCGACGTGATCCAGCACCTTGGCTCGGCCTTCGAGCGCGTGGATCGTATGGGTCAAGACGTCTTCGAGCATCGGCGTCCCGAGACGGGTCGTCACCACGCCCAAGAAGCGGCCGTCGGCGGCAACGATCGGCGCGGTGAACGCCACGGCTTCCACCCCGCCGACCGCTTCATACGCCCCCACATCCCCTGTGTGCACGCGTCGGCTCTCCCGGGCGGCCTTGAACCAGGTCTGCTGGGACCAATTGCGGCCGAGCATTGACGGATCGGTCGAGGCAATGACGATCCCGTTGGCGTCCGTCACCCCTAGCCAGACATAGACCGGGGCATAGGCGTCTTTCATCCATGTAAGAAATGAATCGAGATAGGCGCGATCCTGCATTCGCAGACTGAAGGCCCGCGCCATCATCGAGACATCCCCGTAACGCTCGAACAAGAGGCGATCGAGTTTATCCATGATTTCGGCAGCCGCGAGCGTGAGGTTCTGACCTGCCCCGGCGATGAGCCGCTCTTCGACGTAGTAGAGGACGAGCGTCCCCATCACGATGGCGACGACGGTCATCGCGACGATCAGGATCGGGAGTCTGAAATACGGGCGCCGGAGTTCGCGGGAGCTGATGGCGGGCGAAGACGGCGTGTGAGCCATCGTGGCGTCCTGAGCGTGAAAGAGTCTAAGGCAAAGGCGATAGTACTCCGTTCCTCGGAGACAGTCAAAGAAAGGCAGCGGGCGGGATCAGTGAGTTCGTTCGTCCATCCGGCCGGCCGACGTGAGTCACGCGACCAAAGACGATTTAACCGCTCGTCGCTTCCGTCGCGATATAGCTCGGAATGAGTCGGAGTGGGCGATACTGCTGTTTGGATTGTTGGAGCGAGGTCAGGCCGGAGTCATCCAGCGTGTTGATCAGGCTCGCGCCGGCTGCGTGCGCCTCCTGGCACAATCGCCGGAAGATGAACGTAGGCAGCCCGTCAAAGGAACGATCCGCCACTTCGGCCAGCACGCAAAAGACCTGTGGCGATCGACGATAGCCGAACGTGTACGCGACCAGCGAGCCGTCGAGCCAGACCGCTCGCGCCATGAGCTTCAGCGTAGGCCATCGGGCGAGCAATTCCTCATGCGCCGCGGTCGTGTCTCGCAGCATCTGCTGCCCCACTGGGTCGAGCGCCTGCGCTTCCTTTTGGCGAATCCAGCGCGCAAGCAGCGTACGACACGCCTCACGATCCTCTTCACGAAGCGCCTCGTAGCGCGGCTGACAGCTCCGGAGGAATCGGTTATAGGCGGCCCGCTGTGACTTGTATCGATCACCGCGCAACTCGGCGATCGCCTTCGCGTCATACAGGTAGTCCGGGTCCTTTGGCGTCACTCGGTAACCCAAGGCCTCGAAGTCCGCTGTCCATTCCTCGGGAATATTCTCGATCCGGGTGACGCCCGAGCCTTGATTCAACCGCCGCATGACTTTAAATGCCTGTGCGACGGCTTCGGGTGAGAGGCTCTTGCCTAACGGCGGAAGCGGCATGAAGATGCCGTCCCGATACGAAGCGAACAGGCACAGCCGTCCGGTCAACTCCGCCCAGCGGTAATTGAACGAGGATCCCCACATCAGGTGCGGCGGTAAGGCGTAGGCCGCGAGGGGCGTGTCGATCTCGGAGAAGGCCGTTTCAAATCTTGTATGATCGTCGACCCGTAACGGCATCAACGTCGGGAGCCCTAGGCGCTCCCGCAGCCGACGGGACACACGCGGCACGTCACGCAGAACGATTACATCATCCTGGTACCGACCGACCAAGTCGGGATGGTCCGCGATGATGTCGATCATCTTCTCGTCTTCCAGACGACGAGTGATCTCCTCCGCATACGATTCGATCGTGTCATGACCGGCCCCCGCGCCCGCGCCCCGCTGTGACACGAACGGGCACTTGGTATCCCACCCAAGGACGACTTCGCTGTGATCCGCGGCCCACATGAGGGCGAGCGGGTAGAGCTGACAATCGAGCGGTCGTGCGTCGTAGATCCGGCAACGCGACGTGTGGGGATCGAAGGCCGGACAGATGTACCCAGGCCCAGTTGGATTCGGCACAGCGCGAATCCGGCTGCCCCTTGGATCGGGAAATAAGCCGGCATCAAGCCCCAGGCGAGAGGCGCGAGCCATCTCCTCCCCGGTAAAATACGGGCGCAACGGACTGTCGCGGGCGGGGAACCGGCAGCAGACGTCGCAGGCAAGACAGGCCGACGTTGGGACGTACTGCGCGAGCGGTTCAATGCGGATCAACGGAGAACGGTCTTCGAAAGTCATGATCCCATCATGATACGCCGAGCAGCGGCGTGAACAAAGAGTCGTCGGAGGGCCCGCGCCGCCGTTTCCGTCCTCTTGTCTCGCCCGGACACGCCATGCTACGATCACTTATCTTCACGAGTGGCCGCACGAATCATAATCCCGCGAACCATCCGGATGTCCCCTTTTCCACGGACCCAGACGCTGTGAGCCGATGCAGCATCCATGCTGAAGTCGAGGAGCGTGGTGGGACTGGCGCATAAGGGACCGACCCCGACTCCTGCTCTGCCCCCTCGCGACCGTGCTCGTGCTGTCCAGGAGGCCGTGACGAAGGCCGGCCTGTTTCACGATCCGATGACCGGCGAGCGCGTGGAAACGAGCGACGACAGCAATCCCACGCACTGGCGAGTCGGCACCGCTCCGTTTCCCCTCTCCGCTTCCGACGTCGCCGTGTTCGAACGATTGGGCCAGCACCTGCTCGCGTTCTACCGTGCCTTGAACACCCTGTATGTCGAAAGCGCGCGCGGCGCACAGCCGAGCTGGGTCGCCGGCTATCTCGACCAAGGCAAGCCCGAAGCATTGATTACGTATAGCCGAATGAAGCGCCATCGGGACGCGATCCCGCTGGTGATCCGTCCGGATATCCTATTGACCGAGGACGGGTTGAAAATCACCGAGCTCGATTCCGTCCCCGGCGGGATTGGATTGACGGCCTGCCTGGCGGAGACGTATGCCGACACCGCGCCGGATGACAGCATCGTCGGCCGGCGAGATGGGATGGTCGACGGGTTTGCACAAATGATTCGGAGTGCCGCCGGCGGTCGGGGCGGCGTCCTTGCCATCGTCGTGTCTGAAGAAGCCAAAGACTACCGTCCGGAAATGACGTGGCTTGCCGGCAGGCTTCGGGGCCTTGGGATTGATGCGTACTGTGTCAGCCCGCGCGACGTCCGCTTTACGGAAGACGGTCTGCGGCTGACCGATGGTGGAACGGAGCACCACATTGCCGTCCTCTATCGCTTCTTCGAACTCTTCGATCTCAAAAACGTACCGAAGTCCGAGTTGATCATGTACAGCGCGAAGAAGGAGCAGGTGGTGGTCACCCCACCGTTCAAGCCGGCGTTGGAAGAAAAGCTCGCGTTTGCCCTGCTCCACCACCCGAGGCTTGCACCGTTCTGGGATCGCGAATTGGGCGAGGAGACCAGTGCGCATCTCAAGAGCCTGGTACCACAGACCTGGATTCTCGATCCGCGGCCGGTTCCGCCGATGGCGATCATCCCGGGGCTCGAGGTCGGCGGGCAGCCGGTCGCCGACTGGCATCAGTTGGCGGAAGGCACGCAAAAGGACCGGCGCTTCGTCATCAAGCCGTCGGGTTTCTCCGAGTTGGCCTGGGGCAGCCGGGGCGTCTCGATCGGCCACGACCTCCCTCAGCGAGAATGGGCCGAGACGATCGAGCGGGCGCTTGCGTCGTTTCCGGCGACGCCCTATGTGCTGCAGCGATTTCACAAAGGGCGACAGGTCGAGCGCTCGTACTATGACGCGTCTCAGGACGCGGTCGTGCCGATGCTGGGACGTACGCGATTGTCTCCCTACTATTTCGTGGCCGACGGCGAAGCGCAGCTCGGCGGCATTCTCGCGACGGTCTGCCCGATTGACAAGAAGATCATCCACGGGATGAAAGATGCGATCATGATCCCGTGCACCATCGCCGAACCGTAAGTTCGCATGTCTCTGACGCTCTACCATGTGAGTTGGTGCCCTGAATGTGCCGTCGTCCGGGAAAAGCTCGAGGCATTGCACCTCGACTACACCGACGTGGTGGTACCCGATTTTCGCTCGGCTCGTCGGCAAGTGTTCGAGGTCTCCGGGCAATACTATGTCCCGGTGCTGGCCGACGATGAGCTCGTGCTGACCGAGACGCGGGACATTCTCCAATACTTGGACGAGCGGTACGGCGCTCAGGGCGGGGAAGCCGCATCGGCAAAATGGAAGACGAAGTCCGCGCGTCACGCCCCAAGCGGACTGGATGAGAGCGACAACTACCCGTCTTGCGGATTATGAGGCCCAGTCTGACCTTTACCTGCCAGGAGGGACCGAAGCACGATGGAAGAATGGCAACGCATTCTCGCTGAGAGCATCGTGAAGCCGAAGGACCTCGCCGATCGATTCGGGCTCAATGAGAAAGAGGTCGAAGCGATCGTCGGCAACTACCCGATGCGGATTACGCCGACGGTGCTGGCGACGATCAAAGACAAGGGCGACGCGATCTGGAAGCAGGTGGTGCCCGAGGTCGCCGAACTGGACGATCTCGACGCCGAGGATGATCCGCTCGAAGAGGACCTGATGAGCCCGGTCCCGCACCTGGTCCATCGCTATCCCGACCGGGTACTGTTGATGGTCACCAATCAGTGTCCCATCTATTGCCGGTTTTGTACGCGCAAACGGCTGGTCGGGAAGCCAGGTTTCTTGAAGAAAGGTGAGCTGGATCGCGCCATCGCCTATCTTCGCGAGCACACCGAAGTGCGTGACGTGATCCTTTCCGGCGGCGACCCGCTGCTCCTGCCCGATCATTTACTCGAACGGGTGTTGAAGGCGTTGCGGACGATCCCCCACTTGGAGCTGATCCGCATCGGCTCCCGCGTTCCCGGCTCCCTGCCGGAGCGGATCACATCGAAGCTCTGTGAGATGCTCAAGCAGTATCACCCCTTGTACATGAACCTGCATTTCAACCATCCCGACGAATTGACGCCGGCCGTGAAAACGGCGTGCGGCCTGTTGGCGGACGCCGGCATCCCGCTCGGCGCGCAGACGGTGTTGCTCAAAGGCGTGAACGACGATCCCGGGGTGATGAAGCGCCTCGTGCACCAGCTATTATTGGCGCGCGTCAAGCCGTATTATCTGTACCAAGCCGACCTCACGAAGGGCACCAATCACTTCCGGACGACCGTGGAAACGGGCCTGGCGATCGTTCGCGAGTTGCAAGGCCATACCAGCGGGATGGCCGTCCCGCACTTCGTCATCGACGCCCCGGGGGGCGGCGGCAAAATCCCCGTCCTGCCCAACGACTACGTCGTGCAGATGGACGAGGACGGCGTGACGCTGAAGAACTACGAGCAGAAGACGTTCCACTACCCGCAACCGAAGACGGACCGCCGGGAGCTGCCCATGGTGGGCGCGTCGCCCTCGTTCAACGGCTGCGGCGGTCTGGATGACCACTGACCGGGACGGCATCGTCAGAGGATTATGACGGACCGATTTCTCACGCTCTTTCCCGAACTCGAGCGAGACCTGCAGAGCCTCGCCTTTACCACCGGCATCTTGCCCTCGCAAAAAATCCATGAACTGATCGACAACGGGCGCGTGTCGGCGGCGGTTCCCATCGAGGACGAGCAGATCCAGCCATCGAGCATCGATCTTCGCCTGGGACCGATCGCCTATCGCATGCAGGCGAGCTTTCTCCCGGGTCCGAACGGGGTCGTCGAGACCAAGATCAAAGACCTCGTGATGACGCAGATGGACTTGACGCGGCCGACGGTGTTCGAGAAGGGCTGCGTCTATCTGGTGCCGTTGATGGAGCGGTTAGCCTTACCCGCTGGCCTCTCAGCCAAGGCCAATCCGAAGAGCACCACCGGCCGCTTGGATATTTTCACGCGCCTGATCTGCGACGGCGGGACCGAGTTCGAGCGCGTGCCGGAAGGATACAAGGGCACGCTCTACGCCGAAGTGGTCCCGCGCACGTTCACGGTCATCGTGCAGCAGGGCGTGAAGCTCAATCAGCTTCGCTTCGTTCGCGGCTGTCCGCCGCCCTCGGAGTCCGCGCATAAACGGCTCGACGCCGAGGAACGGTTGGTCTACCGGCAGGAAGAACTTCCTCAGGAAGCGCAGATCGACGGCGGGCTCATGGTCTCGTTGAACCTTGAGCCCGATCACACCGGCATCATCGGCTACCGCGCGAGGCAAAATGCCCCGGCCATTGATCTCTTGAAGCGCGACTACTATGACCCCGAGGATTTTTGGGACGCGATCGAAGCGCCACGCAGCCGGCGGATCATCCTGAACCCCGACGACTTCTACATCCTGCTGTCGAAGGAACGGGTGCGGATTCCGCCGGGCTATGCCGCCGAGATGGTCGCCTACGATCCATCGATGGGCGAGTTCCGGATTCACTACGCGGGGTTTTTCGATCCCGGATTCGGCTATGGGGCGAGCGACATCAAAGGGACGCACGCGGTGCTCGAAGTGCGGTCGCATGAGGTGCCGTTCCTGGTCGAGGACGGCCAGATCGTCGGGCGCTTGATTTACGAGCGGCTGCTGGCGCCCTCGGACAAGATCTACGGGATGGGGATCGGATCGTCCTACCAAGGGCAAGGGTTGGCGCTGAGCAAACAGTTCAAACGACGACAATCGTAATCAACCATGGTGATCAAAGACGATCTGGAGCCGGGCTCCTCCCACGAGGATCGGCAGTTTACGGTCGCGATGATGTTCGTCGGCGTCGCGATGATGTTCGTCGGCTTTCTCGACGTCTTTCTGTCGATCAGCGGGGGATTCGAGTTCGCCGGTGTGACGCCGCTGCTCCTCTACTTCGGCGGCCTCGCGCTGTGGGCGCAAGCAACGATCGCGAACCTCACCATCCGTTACATCGTCATGGGAACGGCGATCGTGCTGGGGCTGGCAATCTTCCACTATGGCGAAGTTCTCTTCTGGCACAAGCAAGCCGTCTTTTGGGGCACCATTGCGATGGTCGTCTTCTTCATGTTCAAGTCGGCACCGCCCGGCCCGCCGGCGCGATAGCAGAGTGCTGAGTCTTTAGACTCAGACCTGATCGAGGACCTTCTTCTACTCAGCACTCGGAACTCAGCACTCGGTACTTCTCCGCCCCATGCGCGTCAGCGTCATCATTCCGACCCTCAACGAGGAGCGCACGATCGGTGAGACGCTCGCTCGCGCCGCGCGCTCAGGTGCTGACGAGATCGTCGTCGTCGACGGCGGATCGTCGGACGCGACGGTGGCGCGTGCGAAATCCACGAGCAAGGCGCTGGACGGCCTCCCCGCCATTCACCTCCTCACCGCCCCGCCCGGTCGTGCACGCCAGATGAATGCCGGTGCGGCGGCGAGCCACGGAGAGATTTTGCTCTTTCTTCATGCGGACACCGAGCTGCCGGACGGCGCGGTCGCGGCCGTCACGCGTGCCTGCGTGGACGGCGGCTGCGTCGGAGGTCGATTCGATGTCCGCTTCGATGCTTCGCACGGATGGGCGCCGGTCATCGCCACGCTGATGAACTGGCGGTCGCGATGGACCGGGATCGCAACCGGCGATCAGGCGCTGTTCGTTCGGCGCGATGTGTTCACGCGACTGGGCGGCTTTCCCGATATCCCCTTGATGGAGGACATCGAGTTCACGCGCCGGTTGAAACGTCAAGGACGGCTCGCGGCACTTCGCCTCCGGGTCACTACCTCGTACCGCCGGTGGGAGCGAAACGGCGCCGTGGGCACGATTCTATTGATGTGGCTGTTGCGCGCCCTGTATTGGCTCGGGATGAGTCCCGAGCGACTGGCGCGGCTCTATGCGGAGGTCCGGTGAGCCACGCCAAGAAGACGACAGGGCCAGCTCCACGACCGGGTCGCTCGCACGCCACGCTGATCATTTTTGCCAAGGCCCCGATTCCCGGCCAAGTGAAGACACGGCTCTGCCCGCCGTTGACAGCAGATGAGTCCGCCTCGCTCCATGGCACCTTCGTGCTCGATGTCCTGGAACGCAGTGCGGCGGCTGCCCGACGCGGCGTGCCGAAAGGACACCAGGCCTTTGACCGCATCGTGGCCTGTTCGCCGTCCGCCGATCACGTCTTCTTCAAAGTCCTGGAGGACCGCCATGGGGTCGTGCTGATCGATCAAGTCGGCAAGGATATCGGGGCGCGGATGGCACAGGCCTTTGAGGTAGTATTCAGCCGAGGCTATCAAACGGTGGTTCTTGTCGGCACCGATGTCCCGACCTTACCCGATTCGGTCTACACGCAAGCGTTCGCACAGCTCGCCACGCACGACCTTGTGCTCGCGCCGGCCGAAGACGGCGGCTACTACCTGATCGGGATGACGCGGCCGCTCCCCCAGCTATTCGAAGGCATCAACTGGTCGACGGCGACGGTCTGCTCCGAGACGCAACGAAAGGCAGAAGGACTCGGCCTCCGCGTGAGCCTCTTGCCTCGCCATCGCGACATCGATACGATCGAGGACCTCAAGGCGTTGATCGCCCAGGGCACCAAGGATCTCTCGACGCGCACGGCGGGAGCGATCAGACTGATCGCATCGCGGCTGGATCGGCGGTGAAGGGGAGCGCGACAGGTCAGTTCACATCCCCGCGTTCGCAAGGAGGGGAAGGGACGGTAGAAGCAATGCCACCCCACTTACCTCCCCTTAACAAGGGGAGGAATCGGAACTGTTTCACGTGATTTCTGATTCTCGTATCGAGAGGACACCATGAATGAGCGCGTGGCGGTCATCACGGGTGGAGGACGAGGGATCGGCCGTGGCATCGCGCTCGATCTGGCGCCACACGGCTGGGCGGTCGCCGTCACCTATCGGCGTAGCAAAGAGGACGCGGAACGGACGGCGGCGGAAGTCTCGGCGAAGGGGGGGCGCGGGCTGGCCCTCCAGTGTGACGTCTCCGATCCGAAAGCCGGCCGTGAGCTGATCGGCCACGTCGAGCAGACGTGGGGCCGGATCGACGCGTTGATCCATTGCGCCGGGCCCTACCATCGGATCAATTTGCTGGAAGAGACGGTCGAGGGCTGGCACGACATGTTCGCCAACAATCTGCACCCGATCTTCTATCTCTCCCAAGCCGCCATCCCGGGCATGAAGGCCAGGAAGTTCGGACGGATCATCACGTTCAGCATGGCCAATGCCGATCAGATGATCGCGCAGCCGGAGATTACCGCTCATTACATCGCCAAGGCCGGCGGGCTGATTCTCACGCGCACGTTGGCGAAGCTGCTCGCACCGCACGGCATCACAGTCAATGCGATCTCTCCCGGCTTCATCGACTCCGGCAGCGCGCCCCCGGAAGAACTCGCTCCGATGGCCAAACGCATCCCGGCCGGGTACATCGGTGAGATCAAGGATACGGTCGCGGCGGTTCGATTTTTGTTGTCCGATGAGGCGCGCTACGTGAACGGGACGAATGTCCACGTCAGCGGCGGCTGGGGGGTGTGAGGCTGCTGAAAACTTCGGTCTCACCCGCCCGCCCAAGCGCACCAAGATGCGCTCTTCCCTAGCTTCGTTCTCGTCTCGTCAAAGTCCTCAACGTACCCCAGAGGGTACGCCCCCGGCTTTGACTTCGACTGCGGCCTTGTTGGATAAGCGTTTTGAGCAGCCTCTAGGGTGGCGAGCCGAGCCGACTTAGCTCTGTGCTCGCGCACCGAGCAGCAATCGGAATGTGCTCGCACGGGAAGAGGCGCGTCCAACGGGCAAGGAGCCTGTCTTGGCAGGCTTCGGGGCAGGGCGGGTGAAAATGACGCGCACAGTGAAAGCCGGATCCCTTACTCCATCGCTTTTCTTTTACTTCCCGAACGCTTTCTTCAGCAGCGGCTCGAGTTCGCCTTTCTTCTCCATCGGCTCCAAGATGTCGGTGTCGCCGTAGAACGTGCCGTCGATGAAAACCTTGGGCAGGGTGGGCCAGTTCGTCATCTTGGTCAAGGCTTCGCGTTTGCCCGGGTTCGGGAGCACGTCGATAAGTTCGTAGGGATAGCCGTACTTGTCGAAGAACTGCATCGTCTCGCGCGTGAACCCGCACATCGGCATCGTCTTCGTGCCCTTCCCGTAGATCAGAATCTTGTGCGCATTGATTTCGCGTTGGATCTCTTCTTCGATTGGATTTCCCATAGCGGCCTCCGTCTGTGTCTTAGATGGTCAGCGGGATGGTCAAAAAGGTCGTCCAGCGAGGCCGCACCGAGGCGCACGGCGTCGCGGATAAGCGACGCGCACGTTTGTGCGCGCCGGCGAGATGGTGAGCCGGCCGTGTCTTGAGGCGAGACGTACTTTGTCGGTACGTTGAGCCTCCGAGCGATGCGAGGCGCGCGAGGCGAGGAATAACTCGCCTCAGGTTTGCGCGCGGGCGCGAGATGGTGAGCACCCAGTGTCTTTGGAAGCTGGCGGCCTTTTTCAACATCCCGCTACGAACCGTCTTTGGTTTCGGCTTTCAGTTCCAGCGCGTGAATCCGCCCGTCCTTCATCGGCTCATCGAGCGCCCCGTAAATCAGGCGATGCCGGTCCAGGAGATTTTTCCCGCGAAAGCCGTCGGACACCACGCGGACCGACAAATGGTCCATGGTCCCGGTGCGATCGGTCACCGATACGTCGGCGTCCGGAAGGACACGGCGAATGTACGCAATCAGCGTTTCTGTCGTGATCATGCGCGTCAATGTACGATAGCCGAGGCGCGTCGACAAAGGCAAGACGGGGAAGGGCGACTACGAGATAACCTGATTGCGACCTGCCGCTTTCGCACGGTACAAGGCCTGGTCGGCGGCTTTGATGACCTGTTCAGGGCTTGATCGCGTGGCGGTGCGCGCGGCCGCGCCAATGCTGACCGTCACGGACACGCCGCGCGGTATCCTTGCAGCCGGGCGTCCTCGTGAGCGCTTGGTCGCCCGCCAACGACCCCGGAGCGAAAACGGGGTATCAGCGACGGAAGACCGAACTTGCTCGAGATGCGGCAAGGCCTTCTCCAATGGCATCCCCGGGAAGATCAGCACAAATTCCTCGCCACCATAGCGAAAGGCTTGGCCGCCGCCGGAGACGCGCGACAGCCGCGCCGCCACCATGCGAAGCACTTGATCGCCGACATCATGACCATAGCGATCGTTGAACGACTTGAAATGATCCACATCCACTATGGCAATCGTGTACTCTTCCCCAAGCCGCAGCAGCAATTCATGAAAGGCGCGGCGCCCCGGCAAGCCGGTGAGCTCGTCGTGATACGCCATCGCGTAGGTCGCCTGAAGAACGGAAAGCGCAAGCGTCACGGCGGGCACCATCATGAGCAGAAGCGCGTGGGGCCGCGCGCTTTGCTCAAGCGAAAGCCAGAAACCCACGGTGGCCCAACAAAACGCCCGATCGATCGCGTTCGGCCTTAGCGCCGCACGGACGGCGAAAAACAGGGCGACGCCACCGGAGACAAGGAGCGCCGGCGAGGACATGGGCCAACTCGGCCAGGTGCCCATTCCGACAACGTGAAGGGGTGGAAGCAAGCGAGGCCGGGTCAACGAGACGAGCAGTACGGCTTGCACAATCAGCGCACCGAGGACGAGCAGACCTTTCTTCGTGAAGACGCCGCGTTCGGGCAAGAGGGCCAGCGCGAGGAAATTCAACGGCACGCCGTACGAGAGAGCGATGAGAACGGCTCGGCCGGGCGCGGCGGAACCGTGTTTCAAGGCATACATCGCCATCGCAACCACGAGAACGCCGAACACGATTCGACTGCGGTGAAAGAACAATCCCAGCAACACGCCGGTCACGAGAGTCAGGAACGGTGCGAATCCCACTAAGGGCTGGAGCGCTCCCGGCACCACGCCCGGCCATGCGGTGACGGCGACCACGGCGAGGAGGATCGCCCCGCCGGGCAGCAGAAAGGCCATGAGCTGTTTCAACAGAATCCGCACGTGAACGTCTGACAGGCGTTCTCCCCGTGATTAAAGTATAGTGGTTGTTTCAAAATCGGCGTCGATGAGCCAGCCAAGGACTCAAACCGCAGTGATAAAAGCCGCGATCCGACAGGAGGTCTGGGACCGGCTCCAACGCGAGGGCTTGGCGCGCTTCCCCTTTCCGCCGCACGACCGTATCCCCAATTTCAAAGGGGCCCGCGAGGCGGCTGCGCGTCTGTTTACCGTCGAGCCGTGGGCGTCGGCCCGCCGGCTGAAGATTAACCCCGACGCCCCGCAGCGGTACGTCCGTGAGGAGGCCCTACGCCGCGATTGCGCGGCGGGTTCTTTTGTCTCGATCCGGCCCGCATCCCGCCGGATAAGATCCCGGAAGCCGCAACCCTCTCTCGCGGGAATCGATGGGCCGAGCGCATCCCACTGTCTGCACTTCCCGCGATGGACGCCATCGTCTGCGGCTCTGTGGCAGTGACGCGCACCGGGCATCGGTGCGGCAAAGGCGAGGGGTACAGCGATCTGGAGTACGCAATCCTTCGGGAGCTTGGACACCGGGGAGTCCCGGTCGCAACGACGATCCATCCGGTTCAACTCGTTGCGTCGATCCCCCATGATCGCAATGATCTTCCGCTCTCGGTCATCGTCACGCCATCCGAGACGATCCAGGTTCGGCGTCCACCGCCTGCGCCGCGTGGTATTGATTGGGAGCGTCTCTCGGCGGAACAGATCGCCGAGATGCCGATCTTGCGAGACCTACAGCAACTGAAGCGAGGGAAAGGAAAGAGCGGGCGAGGCGGGCTTACGTCTCGGCCTGTAGCACGGAGTCCACGGTTTGGAGCAGGTCCTTCAGCTCGAACGGCTTCGCCAGCGTCCGCACGGCGCCGAACCGTTTCGCGACGTCCAAGGCATCGAAGTGAATCCGGCGGCTCCCGCCGGACAGGGCGATGACTTTTGCGGCGGGGTACTCTCGCCGCAACTCGCGGATCACTTCCAAGCCGTCCTTTTCCGGCATCAAAATATCCGTGATGATGAGGTCCGCTGGCTGCTGTCGCCACAACCGGAGTGCCACGTCACCGTTCGGCGCTTCGATGACGGTGTGCTGCGCATGTTCGAGCACCTGACGCAGCATCCCGAGAATCATCTTGTCGTCGTCTATGATGAGAATGCGCGCCATGGCTGCTTGAGGCAAGCTCTCGTATGTCTGTCATACCTGATGAGGTGAGAGGCGTCAACTTTTCGAACGCCGGTGTCGTCTAGCAACGCTCGTACGGCTTCCGCAATAATAGGGCCGAACGGCACTATCGAATCAGCGAGGCTGTGGATGGGAACCATCGACTATCGGCACGTGATCGAGACGCAGCAGCAGGACTGGAACCGCGTGGCGGCGGGATGGGAAAAATGGGACGCCCTGCTCGATCAAAACCTGGCCTTCGTGAATTACCGACTGCTCGGTGATGCCCGGATCAGACCAGGCCAACGCGTTGTGGACGTGGGCTCCGGCACCGGGTATCCGGCGCTGCTGGCTGCTCAGGCCGTTGGGCCGCATGGCCGGGTGCAGGGCTTCGATCTCGCCGAGGCAATGCTCGACCGCGCACGGTGCAAGGCTCAGCGACTGGGACTGAGCAACGTCACCTTCCAGGCCGCGGACGCGACGACGCTTCCGATCGGCACAGATTCCATTGACGCCGTCATCTCGCGTTTCTGCCTCATGTTCCTTCCCGATATCCCGAAAGCGGTCGGTGAAATCATGCGCGTCCTGGTCCCGGGTGCGTATGTCGCCGCAGCGGTGTGGTCGGCCCCCGACCGCAATCCGTTCCTCAAGATTCCCATGGATGTGCTGAAAACAATGATCGAGCTGCCTCCACCGGATCCCGAGCAACCCGGCATCTTTCGTTTGGCCGCAGCGGGCGATCTCGCCTCCATCATGTCTCGGGCCGGACTGGCCGACGTGCGGGACGACGAGATCATCGGCGAGGCGCGCTTCGACTCACCGCAACAATACTTGGAAAGCGTGATGGACCAGGCGGCGCCGCTCCAAGCACTGTTCGCGCGATTGACCGAGGCACAACGTCGCGAAGCTCAACAGGCTATTCTTCGGGCTGCGGAGGCCTACCGGCGCGGTCAGCATGTCCGCATGCCGATGGCCATCCGGATCGTGTCGGCTCGCAAGGAGCGAGTCGGTTAGCCCTGTGAGGCTCCCAGGCCAACGAGGCAGCGCTAGTGTCCTGTCTCTGAAGTGCGCTGACAAAATCGAGCCACGCTGGCCAGGA